>DBVX01000051.1:29243-46574 GCA_002308815.1 Bacteroidales bacterium UBA1253 | reverse complement strand
GAGTTTGAGTTCTCACAAGGCTTCACAGAACTGCACACAGAATCATACCGGCGTATCCTTTCAGGACGGGGTTTCCGTATTTCGGAAGCGCGCCACTGCATAGAGACAGTAAGCGAGATCCGGCACGCGCAACCGATAGGTCTGGTTGGTGATTACCATCCTCTTGCCCGTCTGCCGTTGGCACCGCATCCCTTCGGTTGGGATGAAAAAAGATAATCCTGATAGCAGAATGCGAATGAATCTACTCATATATCCTGTGCGTCGGCTGTTTTTTACAACAATGGTGGCGGTGTGTATACTGTCTTCATGCGTAACAAGCAGGAAGATTAACCTTATGCAGGAGCCAACCAAAAACAACCATATTCCCTCTTATTCAGATACGGTTTCGTATGAGGACTATGAGTTGCGTATGGGAGACAGACTGTATATTCGCGTTCACTCTGTTGACCAACAGGTGCAGAAACTGTTCTCTGCGGCACTGGGTGGTCGAGCCGATGCTTACCGGATGGTGAATACGGCGAGTCAGGGGAACTCCAGCGAACTATACACATATCTAGTCATGGATGACGGTACTATTGATTTCCCTTTGGTCGGCAGACTCTATGTGAGGGGGATGAACACCCGTCAGATTAAGTACCGTCTTGAGGAGGAACTGACCACGTACATCAAGGATTACGGCGACTACAAGATGGTTTCTGTGGATGTGAATGTGGTGCAGCGTATGTACAGTGTCATCAGCGAGAGCGGTTCGGGTAATTTTTCCATCCGCCGCGAGAAGATGACCATCTATGAGGCCATTGCGCAGGCTGGTGATGTGGGTGACTGGTCCGACCGATCAAAGGTGAAGATTGTGCGCGAAAAAGAGGGGCATACCAAGGTAATAGAGTTTGATATGCGGTCGAAGGACATCATCAACTCCGAGTATTACTATGTGGAGCCGAACGACGTGATTTATCTGCAGCAGTTGCCGGGCAAGGCTTTCCGTGTGAATAACATAGCCACCGCTATCGCTGTGACAGCGACGACCATTTCGTTCGGAGGTCTTGTGTATGGTATTGTGCAACGTATTATCAACGCTTCCAAATGACGAGAACGAGTTCACACATCGCGTATTGTCTTGTTTTTTTATTGGCAATGCTTCTGACGGGCTGTTACGGTCATAAGCAGGTGGGATTGTTGCAGGATCGCAAGGATCTTCCGCATTACGACAGTGTGGGGTACCAGCCGTACCGCCTACAGGTCAACGATGAGATAGTCTATCGTATCATCACCCTTGATGAGACATTGGGCAAGACACTTGCACAGGATCTTGGAAGCAACTCAGGAGGCTATGGACAATATACGTATTCATACAGGATTTATTCCGACGGGACGGTCAATCTCCCGTTTCTCCAGCCGATACGTTTGGAGGGACTGACCGAATTGGAGGCGCAGGACACGGTGAAACGGTATATGCGCGAACTCATCCCGGACGCGGAGATAAAACTGGCGTTGTATAACAAATATTTCACCGTATTGGGCGATGTCAGTTCAGGTGTGCGTTATATCTATAAGGAGCGTATGACAATTTATCAGGCACTGGCGATGTCCGGGCGTGTGTTGAATTCCGGCGACCGCAGACATATACGCATCATCCGTCCCCACGGCAATGCCGAGCCTGAAGTGCTGGAATTCGATATGCGTACCAATACACTGATTGACTCAAAATACTATTATATCTATCCGAATGACTTAATTTACGTGAGCCGTGAGCCTTCGGCTTTCTTCAAGCAGGAAAGTTATTCTGGTTTTATAGCACTGATTACCAGTTCGGTGTCATTGCTTGTCACTGTGCTGAACTATATACCTATGAAATAACCCGGCTAATATCCAACGATATGGCGAAAGACAATCCATACTATACCGACCCGTACAAGGATCCCGTCCAGAATCCGCTGATTGACCCGTATGCCGATTTGCATAAGAATCCGTACGACCCGACCAATCCGTATGCGAATCCGTATGCGAATCCGTATGTCAATCCATACGTGAACCCGTATCAGAATCCCTACCAGAACCCCTATATGAACGTACCAGGTGCGCAAGGGGGGGCGGAAGAGGAGGAGACGGGAAAAAGTTTCAACTTGGTGGAATGGCTCGTCAGAGTGGTTCACTATTGGTATCTTTTTGTCATCGCCGGTGCGTTGTCGTATGGTGTGGCGGCGTTGCTCAACCGCAAATGGATAGAAGAGTTTGAGTCAAGCGGTACAATCATGATCAAGGAGTCCGGCAGCCAGCTTGCAACACAGAAAGGACTCTTCCAAGGATTTGGCCTGGAGCCTGTTTATAACAACATCAACAACCAGCTGGTCATGCTTGGTTCGTATGACCTCTTGGCGCGTGTGGTGGACTCCATACCCTTTCTTCAGGTGGACTATATGACTCAGGGCAGGTTCAAGACGCGTAATCTGTATCGCAGTACACCAGTAATCATTGAGCCTGATTATATTCAGGAATCGGTAAAAGGTCTGCTTTTCCAAGTCACCTTCAAAGGAGACGGCGTAATGCATATCCATTCCACCGACGAGAAGCGTCCTTACGAAGCAGATGTGCATTACGGGGAACGGGTCGAAGCACCTTATTTCTCCGCCACTTTCTGGCCCAGCGAGCACATCAGCCAGTCTGGACAGATTTATTTTCGTTTCCGCACACGGGACGGTCTGATTAACGAGTTCCAAAGCCGTATGCGGCACGATTTCGTGATGGACGGGAGCTCGGTGCTGCGGCTGACACTTCGCAGCCAGACACCGCAGCGTGACTGCGATTTCATCAACAAGCTCGCAGAGGTTTATCTGGCGCAGAATCTGGAAAAAAAGAACGAGGTTGCCAACAAGTCCATCTCATTCATCAACCAGCAACTGGAGGCACTACAGGGTTCGTTGGAGAAGAGCGAGGATGCCATGACGCAGTTCCGTAATGCGAACAACTTTGTGGATGTTAGTTCCCACGCATCCCGTCTGATAGGTCAGATCAACAAGTATGATGAACAGCAGATGAGTCTGCGTCTGAAGGAGACGTACCTCAACTACCTGACCAATTACCTTCAGGAATCCATTGAAGAGGGAACCATAGCGTCTCCTTCCTCTCTCGGTCTGACCGAAGGCACACTCAGCACACTGGTAGCCCAACTTAATTCCTTGCAACTGCAGCGCGGCGAATTGAGCGAGAAGAACGTCTATTACGCCAAACTGACCAACGACATCAACAATGTCAAGATAACCATTGAGGAGGTGGTCAAATCGATGCGTGCCACCCTTGAGATTGAAAAAGCTGATCTTGACAAGCGGTATGAGGAGGTGGAGGTGGATATGAAGAAACTGCCGGAAAAAGAACTGGAGATGATCAGCATCGAGCGCAATTACCGTGTGGATGACAATTACTACACGTTCTTTCTTCAGAAGCGTGCTGAGGCGGAGATACAGAAAGCGAGCAACACTCCTGACAACGAGATTATGGACAGGGCGCGCCCGATGTTCATTGTCAATGCCAATAGCAAGAAGAAAACCACCACAACCTGTCTGGTCATCGGTCTGCTTATCCCGCTGGGACTGATTATTCTCACCGAACTGACCAATGACAAGGTGCGCACACCGAGTGAGGCGGAGAGTCTGAGCAATTTCCGGCTTATCGGTTCCATACGCCATGCCAAGACGCAGAATCCGACCCTCGTCAAAGCTTCGCCACGCTCGTCCTATGCCGAAATGTTGCGTGCGATACGTACACGGGTGGAATTCATCACAGCCAAGAAAACGGGCATATCCATCTGTATTACCTCTACGGAGTCCGGCGATGGTAAAACGTTCCTCTGTACCAACTTCGCCGCCCTGTATGCCATGACCGGCAAGAAAACCATCCTGATAGATTTGGATATCCGCAAACCGAATATTCATACCAAACTGGGTTTGATTGAATATACGACGGGTATGTCCAATTATCTTAACGGCGACTGCGAGATGGAAGATGTCATCCTGCATCACGCACCGTTTGATTTTGACATCATTCCCGCCGGAACCACCCCGCCCAACCCCGGCGAACTCATCCATTCCGACCGGTTGACGTTCATGCTGGACAAACTCAAGCAGACCTACGACTTCATCATCATAGATACGTCACCTGTCGGTCAGGTGCCTGATGCCTATTCCGTGATTGAGCAGACCGATACAACGCTGTTTGTCATACGCTGCCTGCAGACCAGCAAGTCGTTCTGCAAGCAGACACTCAAACAGTTGGCAATCAACCACCGCAACAAGATCAACATCGTTCTTTCGGATATTCCTACCGAAGGTTTCCATCGCGGTTATGGTTATGGTTATGGTTATGGTTACGGTTACGGTTATGGCTCGTCCTATGGCTATGGTTACGGCAACGGCTCGGGCTATGGTTATGGTTACGGTTACGGTTACGGTTACGGCAGACGCAAGAACAGTTGGCGTTACAAGTACGGACAATACTACAATCGCGTCTTCCGCAAGCAGGAGAAAGAGGAAGTCCACTACTATATGGACGATGACGACACATAGTCTGTAATGCCGGAAGATGTTTGTTATCCAAGACACATTAGTCAGTCTGGATGTCCTTGAAAAGGATTTCTCATGTGACCTTGCCGCCTGTTGCGGCAAGTGTTGCGTTGAGGGTGATGCCGGCGCGCCGGTATCCGAAGACGAACTCAGGGAGATAGAGAATATTCTTCCTATTGTGGAGCCTCTGATGACCCGCAAGGCGAGAAAGACGCTGAAAGAAAACGGGTTGAGTTACTTTGACCCTTCCGGCGAACAGGTTTTGTCCATCGTGGACGGGGCGGAGTGCGTCTTTATGCAGCGTGACAGCCGACGGTGGTGCTACTGCCTGATAGAGCAGGCGTATGAGCAGGGAAGGACAACGTGGCGCAAACCCCTTTCCTGCGCGCTTTATCCAGTCCGGCTGACGAGGGTGGGCGACAGGGTGGGGGTGGAATACCACCGATGGGATATATGCTACCCTGCGCGCCTGTTGGGAAAGAAGAACCATATACCTTTGTACCGCTTTCTCAAAGAACCCCTCATCCGGCGGTTTGGACAGGAATGGTACGATGAACTTGAATTGACAGCCAAAGAATGGGAAAATCAGTGCAAGCGGAAATCATCACTATAGGTGACGAACTGCTCATAGGACAGGTGGTGGACACCAATTCGGCGTGGATGGCGGAGCAATTGAACGCGGCGGATATATCCGTTTATCAGATTACCTCCGTGCATGACTCGGCAGTGCATATCCTTCAGGCGTTGTCCGACTCGCTCCGAAGGTCGGATATCGTGCTGCTGACCGGAGGTCTGGGACCGACCAAGGATGACATCACCAAACGGGTTCTGTGCGACTTCTTCCGCACCCGTCTGGTGGAGAGCGATGAGGTGAAACGGCATGTTGAGCAACTGTACAAGGATCGTCCCGCTGTTCTCAACCGTCTGACAGCCACACAATGGCTGGTACCCGAATCGGCTCAGATTCTGGAGAACCGCATCGGCAGCGCGCCGTTGATGGTATGGGAAGAGGGAGAGAAGATAGTGGCGAGTATGCCCGGTGTCCCCAAGGAGATGCAGGTGGCTATGGACGAGCAGATCCTGCCTTTCCTGCAGCAGCGTCTTCACGCACGCGGCATCAATACGCATATTTGCCATCGCACCCTTTCGGTGCGGGGTATTCCTGAATCGGCACTCGCCATCGAACTGGAACAGTGGGAGAACGCCCTGCCCGAAGGATTGCATCTGGCGTATCTGCCCAAGGACGGGACTATCCGTCTGCGCTTGAGCAGTTACGGCGAATGTACGAACGAGGAGGTGGAACGGCAGTTCGGACAGTTGCGCGAACTGGTGCGGAAGTACCTCATTTAGCTTTTCCGTGTGATAAGGGTCAGACCGTCGCGGATCGGAACAATCACTTTGTCCCATTCCGGGGCGTTTGCCATGAGGTCGTTGAACGTCCTCAATCCCTTGGTCTGCGCGTCATGGTCGTAGGCGGAATCGACGATATGCCCGTCCCAGAGCGTGTTGTCCGCTAGTATCCATCCGTTTTCGGTCAGCCTATCTTTCACTATGTCAAGGTATAACGGGTACTCCCTCTTGTCGCCGTCGATAAAGATGAGGTCGAAACGTTCTTCCGGCGTAAGGCTCGGGATAATCTCGCACGCATTCCCTATTATCAGGTCTATACGATTCCCCAACGGGGAAAGGGACAGATTCTCGCGGATGCGTTCTTCCAGTTCATCGTTGCGCTCAATGGTCAGCAGGCGGCCTCCCGCAGCCAGACCTTCCGCAAGACACAACGCCGAGTAACCGGTATATGTTCCTATTTCGAGGATGCGGTTGGGGCGTATCATTCTGCTAAGCAATGCCAGCAGTCGTCCTTGCACGTGTCCGGAGAGCATGTGCGGATTAACGGTGTGCTGATAGGTGGTGCGGGCAATGGTCTGTAGCCAGACGGGTTCAGCGGAGCAATGTTGTTCTATATAGTCTGTGAGGGTGTGCGATGATATGTTTGTCACAATGAGGGGATGGTTATGTCGTTTTGCAGATATTATTCTAATAAAAGCATCAATATGATGCACAAAAATAGAGTATATTATTGAGTTTTCAAAAAAATGCTGTACTTTTGTGCGTGAAAATATGGGAAAGAATAACAATTTGATAAATTTTTCAGGATTATGGAAGTAAATACCGTTGAAAGAATCGATGCGTTGGATCGTAAGATTTTGAAGGTGATAACACGGAACGCTCGTATTCCTTTCAAGGATGTGGCGGAGCAATGCGGAGTGAGTCGTGCGGCCATTCACCAGCGCGTGCAGAAATTGTTTGACACCGGAGTCATTGTAGGCAGCGGTTATCAGGTCAATCCCAAGATGCTGGGTTACAACTTGTGCGTGTATGTGGGAATCACGTTGGAAAGAGGCTCTATGTACAACGATGTGGTGCGTGAATTGGAGCAGATACCCGAGGTGGTGGAAAGTCATTTCATGCTGGGATCGTTCTCCATGCTCATCAAGTTGTACGCCCGCGATGACCGCGACCTGCTGTCGCTGCTCAATACGAAAATCCAGATGATTCCCGGTGTGAGCAAGACCGAAACACTCACCTCGCTGGAACAGCATATTGACCGTACCTTGCCTATAGAATAAATTATCTGTCTTATGGAAAAAGTAATCAGCGGCATACGTCCGACCGGCAACCTGCATCTGGGCAACTATTTCGGTGCGGTGAAGAGTTTTCTGCAGATGCAGAATGAGTACGATTGTATGTTCTTCATTGCCGACTGGCATTCGCTCACCACGCACCCCACGCCGGAGAACATACGGCAGTCGGTCCGCACTATCCTTTCCGAGTATCTCGCCTGTGGCATCGACCCCAAGAAGGCTCCCATATATGTGCAGAGCGATGTCAAACCCGTGCTGGAACTGTACCTTTACCTCAATATGAACGCCTATCTCGGCGAACTGGAGCGCGTCACATCGTTCAAGGAGAAAGCCCGCACGCAGCCCGACAACGTGAACGCAGGTCTGCTCACCTATCCGACCCTGATGGCGGCCGATGTGTTGGCGCATAAAGCGGACAAAGTTCCTGTAGGCAAGGATCAGGAGCAGAATATGGAGATGATGCGCCTCTTCGCACGCCGCTTCAATCGGATTTACAATGTGGAGTACTTTAAGGAGCCGGAGTCGTACCATTTTTACAAGACGGCTGTTAAGGTACCCGGATTGGACGGATCGGGCAAGATGGGCAAGTCCAACGGGAACTGCGTGTATCTGTGCGATGACGAGGCGACGATTAAGAAGAAAGTGATGAAAGCAGTTACGGACTCAGGGCCGACCCAACTGAATCAGGAAAAGCCGGAAGTGATTCAGAATCTCTTTACGCTGATGGAACTGGTTTCAACGAAGGACACATACGACTATTTTAATGACCAATACAACGCGATGACGATTCGTTACGGGGATATGAAGAAGCAGTTGGCGGCGGATATCAACGCTTTCTGCGCCCCCATCCGCGAACGCATACAGGAGTTCCAAAGGAATGAGGAGTACATTATGAGAGTTGCCCGTATGGGTGCGGAGCGTGCTTCCGAAAGTGCCTCCGCCACATTGCGGGAGGTACGTCAGATAATCGGTTTCAGAGCATAAGAATCTAACCTGTAAAAAGAAGTGGCTATGAAGAAAGCGTTTCCTGTTTCAGTTGCCATACTCGGACTGGCTCTGTGTCCTCTTCAGGCGGATGACTACGTGGACGATGCGTATTACTGGGAAGACGCAGTATCGGTTTCCAAACCAGAATCTTCCTCTATTGAGTCCTCTTCAGAAGTCAGAAATGACGCGATAACAACTTCTGTAAAGAAAGTACCTTCCTCTGTTCGGTCATCTGCTCCTCAAAAGGCTACTGCTTCCCAAAAAGCAGTACAGTCCGCAAACCGCCCCGTTACTTCCAATGTGGAGTTTATCCAAGTGAAAGATACGGTGGTCAAAGCCGTCATTCATCGTAATAACCAATAAAAAATGGATAGTATGCGAACAATCTGCTTTTCTTCCGTTTATGTTCGCAGACTGTTGAGTTGTCTGTGTCTGTGGGTTTCGGTATCGTTCGTTCTCCGTGCGCAGGACGCGCAGTTGCTTGACTCCCGCGATCAGGTGGGTACGGCGCGCTATACTGCGATGGCGGGTGCGATGGCGGCGGTGGGTGCCGATCCTTCCGCCGTGTTGGACAACCCCGCAGGACTGGCTCTCTACAGACGTTTTGATGTGCAGATGACCCTCCACGAACAACTGGACTATACACGGCAAAAGGGGGAGAGGGGAAACGAATTCAAGTCTTCGTTTATGATTCCCAATGCCAGTTTTGTATTGGCGTTTGAGAACCGCAATGAGGAGTCGGCAATGCGTGCCTGCAATTTTATGTTCTCCTTCAACCGTCTTCACACCTTCAACCGTACATCCCTCGGACACGCCTATAATCAGCCTACAATCGCGCAGACGATGCTTGATCAGGTGTATAACGATGACGGTTCGGTACGTCTGTTTGGTACTGACTTGGAAAGTGCCAATGCCTACAATGATGAACGCATCGGTTGGCTCAGCGAACTGGGATTCCAGACTTATATGATTGACCCATTCGAAATAAACGCGAATGGAGATACAGTCTGGGGGGTATGGACATCTTTTTATAACACCGTTCCTATCAATGCTGTTAAGATATACGAGACAGGCGGCATGGACGAGTTCAATATCCATTGGGCGGGGCTTTTTACCCACCATTGGTCGCTCGGTCTGGGACTGAATATACGTTCACTGTCTTATAACAAAACCACTGCATACGAGGAGGCGTTCACAGAGAACAACACCTCCTATATGCGTGCCAACACCTATCTGACTATGGACGGTGTGGGAGTGAGCGGTACGATAGGCCTTCTTTACCAGCCGCTACAATTTCTGCGGGTAGGATTGTCCTTCCAGACACCTGTTGCAATGAACCTGACAACACGGACGGATGCGGAAATGACCGTCAAGGATTCTCCGATAGATGCTTATAACCAGACTCCTATTTACCGCTATTCAGATCGTCTGACGCAGCCGCTGCGCGTAACGGCAGGACTGACCTGTATAGCCGGACAGCGCGGGCTGGTCTCACTGCAGTATGACTTCCGTCATTCGCGCCTGACGCAAAATATACACACGATAAAAATCGGAGGCGAACTGGTTGTCAGCAACAACCTGTTCCTCAACTGTGGTTATGCTTTCGAGTCGGCTTTCTCGAGGAACGAGCAACCGACACTATTGGCGGACAACGATGTGCGGACAGATGCCGAATACCGCACGGTTGGTGTTACACATATGGCAGGATTGGGCTTGGGGTTCCGCAACAAGCATTTTGTTGCACAGCTCGCCTATCGGCTTCGCTGTCAGACCTATCAGATTTATCCTTTTGCATCCAAAGAGGTAACACCGGATGCCTACGATATGCTTTCGATGACCCACAACATAGTTCTCACATTGGGTTGGCATACAAGCGATTGACAATCGGAATGGTATGTTCCGCACCGCAGAACCAAGAGACCGGAAAACTCAACAGAATCCATTAAAACGGGGTAAATAATGCGCTGATGGCGTGCCGATACGCTCTGCCGTGACCCGCTTCATCCAGAATGGGGTGGTAGCAATAGCGGTGGTCGGATTACAAAGGTTCGTTACTCCCCAAATCCTGTCATCAGGAGTTTTCTCGAGCAAAGTGTTCTGCGGTGCTTTTTTTAAACCTCGTCAGATAGTTGTACATACAAAAAGACGGTCGCCTCGATGGATTGTGCGGTCGGTTTTGAGGGAGAAGAAATGCCCTTTGGATACAGATTCCTGTCTGTTTCCTCTCTCATCGTGGAGGTCGTGGGCGGTCAGGTAGTATGCGCCGGTGGTCTCACCTGTGACAAGCAGTTCATCGCTCTCGTGGATACTCTCCAATGCCTCGATGTAGAACTCCGCCACGCTGATTTGTTTGAAGAAGTTGGTACACTTGCCGGCATAGGCTTTCCTGCGCGTGGCGCATGAGCCGTACTCGCGCGTCCACTCGCCGAGCCGCTGCCCCTGGTAGTAGCCGTCCCAGAAGCCTCGGTTGAAGACGCGGCTGAGCCGCCCGTCCCAATCGGCAATGCGGTCCCTGATGCCTTCCGTGGCATACTCGCCCCGCTGCCAAGCCTCAACCGCCTCCCTGTAGCAGGAAACGACCGTCTGCACATAGTCGGCACTGCGCGCGCGTCCCTCAATCTTCAATACACGCACACCGGCATCCAGCATCTTGTTGAGGAAATGTATCGTCTTCAGATCTTTCGGCGACATGATGTACTGGTTGTCCACCTCCAGTTCGATGTCCGACTCCTTGTCTTTGACGATATAACTGCGCCGGCAGACCTGCATACAGGCTCCGCGATTGGCACTGTGTCCGAGATTGTTGAGACTCAGGTAGCATTTGCCGCTGACCGCCATACAGAGTGCGCCGTGGCAGAACATCTCAATGCGGATAGGATTGCCTTTGCGCCCGCGTATGTCCTGCTCGACAATCGTGCGATGGATGGCCGCCACCTGCTCCATATTTAGTTCGCGCGCCAGAACCACGACATCGGCGAACTGCGCATAGAAACGCAGGGCTTCCGCGTTGGCAATGTTCAGTTGGGTAGAAAGATGCACCTCCACACCCTGACGGTTGGCATACTCCATCACGGCTATGTCGCTTGCAATGACAGCATCCACACCCGCTTCGCGGGCGTTGTCCACGATCTTGCGCATCAGGGGGATGTCTTCGGGGTAGATGACGGTGTTGAGCGTCAGATAGGTCTTCACGCCCGCCTCACGGCAGCGGCGCACGATGGTGTGCAGGTCGTCGGTGGTGAAATTGGCGGACGAGCGTGCGCGCATATTGAGGTACTCGATGCCGAAATACACGCTGTCAGCACCTGCATGTAATGCGGCGGAGAGACTCTCCCAACTGCCCACGGGTGCCATTATCTCAATGTCATCCTTCTTCATCGTTTGTCGTTCATGATGAGTTCGGCTATCTGTACGGCGTTCAGTGCCGCCCCCTTGCGAATCTGGTCGCTCACGCACCAGAATGTCAGACTGTTGTCATCGGTCAGATCCTTGCGTATTCTGCCCACATACACGTCGTCCTTGCCTGTCATATCCAAGGGCATGGGATAGACGTTCCGCTGCGGTTCGTCTTGAAGGACGCAACCGGGCATCCGGCGTATGGCTTCCTGTATGGCTTCCACCGTCAGAGGCTGTTCGGTTTCAACCCATACGGACTCCGAATGGCTGCGGAGGGTGGGGACGCGCACACAAGTGGCACTGACTGAAAGCTGGCTATGGAATATCTTGCGCGTCTCGAGGTGCATCTTCATCTCCTCGCGGGTATAACCGTTCGGCTGAAACATGTCAATATGGGGAATGACATTATATGCCAACTGATGGACGAAGCGATTGACGGTGACTGGTTCACCTTGCTGTATCTGCAGGTGCTGTTCCTGCAACTCGCGCATCGCTTGCGCGCCGGCACCGCTCGCCGCCTGATAGGTGGCGACATGCACGCGGCGGACAGGACTCATCCGGTGGATGGCATACAAGGGTAATACCATCACAATAGTACTGCAGTTGGGGTTGGCGATGATGTTGCGCGGATGGTTGAACGCGTCCTCCCGGTTCACTTCCGGCACGACCAAAGGGACATCCTCCTCCAGCCGGAACGCGCTCGAATTGTCAATCAGCACCGCGCCATAACGTGTCATGTCGTCCGCATACTCGCGGCTGACAGAGGCACCTGCGGAAGCGAACACGATGTCGGTATCGCGAAACTGACTGCCGTGCCGCAACTCATCCACACGGATTTTTTCACCACGAAACAGATACTCGCTGCCCGCACTTCGCGATGAACCGAACAAGCGCAGGCTATCCACAGGAAACCTGCGACCCTCCAATACGCGGAGCAACTCCTGCCCAACCGCCCCGCTTGCACCCACTATTGATATGTTCATATTCTCCCGCAGCAGGATGCCTGCGTGTCAATTAGAAATGTTTGAACAGAAGGCAGGCGTTGTGTCCTCCGAAACCGAAGGTGTTGCTCAACGCATAGCGCAACGACCGTTTCTGCGCCTTGTTGAAAGTGAAATTGAGGCGGTAGTCAATCTGCGGATCGTCATCACCCTCCTCGTGGTTGATTGTAGGCGGAACGATACCCTCCTTGAGTGCCATTACGCAAGCCAGTGCCTCCACGGCACCCGCGCCGCCCATCATGTGACCGGTCATCGATTTGGTGGAGGAAATACTGAGCCGGTAGGCATCCTCACCCCAGACATGCTGTATGGCTCTGACTTCGGAAATGTCGCCGAGGGGCGTGCTGGTGCCGTGAGCGTTAATGTAATCCACTTCCGCAGGGGTTATGCCGGCATCCTCTAATGCCAGCATCATTGCTCTGGCAGCTCCTTTGCCTTCAGGTTCGGGGGCTGTAGTATGGTAGGCATCGGCGTTCATACCGGCACCCACCAACTCGGCATATATCTTCGCGCCGCGTGCAAGAGCGTGTTCCATCTCTTCAAGAACAAGACAGGCGGAACCCTCGCTGAGAACAAATCCGTCACGCGATTTGGAGAAGGGGCGGCTGGCTGTTTCGGGTGAGTCGTTGCGCAGCGAGCATGCGTGCATAGAGCCGAAACCACCTATGCCGGAAAACGAGATGCCTGCCTCGCATCCGCCGGAAAGAATGGCGGTTGCTTTGCCCATACGGATGTAGTTGAAAGCATCGGCGATTGACTGTGAAGAGGATGCACAAGCTGCCACGGTGGTGTAACTGATGCCTCTCAGACCGAAGTGGAGCGACACGTTCGCTCCGCCCATATTGCCAATGGCTTTGGGTATGTAGAATGGACTGAACCGTGGTGTGCCGTCACCGCGACCGAAGGCTGACAATTCGCTTTCGAGGGTCATCATTCCTCCCATTCCCGTGCCCCAGATAACGCCTATGCGGTTTCTGTCCTCCTTGTCAAGATCCAGAAGGCTGTCCTTCAAAGCCTCGTCCGATGCCATAATGGCGAGGATGGAATAGCGATCCATACGGTTGGCATCTTTTCTGTCAATTACTGAACTGATGTCCAAATTCTTGACTTCTCCCGCGAAATGTGTGCGGCACGTACCCGAATCAAACAAGGTGATTCGCTCAATGCCGCTTTTCCCCGCTTTCATCGCCTCCCATGTACCCTTCGCCGTATTGGCGAGAGGTGTCAGGGCACCGATACCCGTCACTGCTACTCGTTTAAGTTCCATGTATACAATGATTGTCCTTTCAAAAACAACGGGTCTACAGTTTATTCTCTGCAGACCCGTTACTGCCTCTCATAAAGCAGAATTGTTGTTAAGCTACAGCCTTTTCCACAAAGCGGACGGCATCCCCTACGGTGGCGATATTTTGCGTCTCCTCTTCAGGAATAGTGATATTGAACGCTTTCTCAATTTCCATTATCAAATCAACGGTGTCCAGAGAATCCGCGTTGAGATCGGTTGAGAAATTGGCTTCCATAGTCACTTCATTCTTGTCCACGCCCAATTTATCCACGATGATGGCTTTTACTTTTTCTTCAATTTCAGACATAGTTGTAAGGTTTAGTTAAAACTTTGCTTATTTTGTTCGTGCCGGTGGCACGTATTTTTTTATTGTAACTCTCCGAAAGAGTGAGCGCAAAAGTAGGGTATAAAAATCATTCCTGCAAATATAAAAGCACATTTTTGTCTGACAGCCGTTTATTTTGCCTTTTTCGTGTTGAATCCGCTATATACGACCTCCACTTTCATAGGCGATTCAGTATCACGTGAACTGCGGATTTTGGTGGCTGATACGGATTGCTTCAATTTGAGAGATGAAAGGTAGGTGGCGGAGTTGGTGGTTGTGTATTCGGTCTCGACGGGTACAAGTATCATATTCAGCGTGTCGCTGTTTTCGCGGCGGAGCATATCCGTAAAAAGGGAGGATAAATTGAAAGCGTAGTAATAATCATACACGCCTGAAACAGAATTAAAGGTGGATGTCAGTGTCCCTAACAGAGCGGTGGTGTCGGTAGGCAGTTTGGCATCCTTGAAAATGAGGTCATAAGCGTTTTCAAGGGTGAGCAGCATATAGTTCGCCGGACGAGCCCAGTTGTCTTCTTTCCCGCCCTTGCTGCCTCCGTTGAGAACATCAATGCGCAGCCGCGCGAGGTTGATGTACGGGGTGCGATCCTGCACGCCCGAATCAATGCGAGCCATCAAATATGTAGTGGGAATGGTAAGACGGGTGTATATATTGGCAGGTGAAAGGACATATCCGCAGGCGGTATCCTGTTTGAGCGAAGACAACACATCATCGCGGTTGGTGTACTCATAGTGGCACAGTTGTTTGACCTCGGAGTTGGCATAGAGAACCTTGCTGTCGCCCATCGTCTTGTATTCACCGCCGGATTGATACGTGAAATGATAGTGGATTGTCAGGCATAGCGAGTAAATGTACAATGCTGCGGAAGATCCGTATACGGATGTGACATAGAGTCCGGGGAAGGCTTGATTGAAGGCTTCCTGCGACGAGAAATCGCGGATGTTGAAAAGTTTGTCAGCCTGTTTCTTATTGAGTTTCATCCGCACATAGGGCATATATGCATTCAAGGCGGATGAATAGATGGAATCAGCTGGATGGGAGAGCGAAACGACCTCTGTCTGTGTCAGTACCGAACGTGTCATTGTGGTAAACCTGCTGATATCTACATCACTCCGATACGCAGAATCATAGCAAAGCGTCTCGTTCCCGTCTAACTCGTAGGCGTTGATGCCCAAGGGCGCGTTCCCATCGCCGTAGTAGGAACGGTAATAGACATAGAGGCAGACGGAATCCAACTCGGATGAGTCGGGATAGACCCATCCTTCGGGACAAGCGAACTGCGTGAGCAGATCCGCTTTCAAAGTGCCGTAATCCGCAGAACGGCATTCACCTAAAAGGCAGGAGTCAGGAGAGGAATAAACAGGCGAAGCCACTTGAATCGAGGACACTATATCAGACAGGGTGTCCACACATACCACCACACCTTCGGCATCATCGCCCTGCAGGGCCGAACTGCCAGCCGAAACCACGTCATCCTTGCAGCCTTCAAGCGACAGGATCGCCAAGCAGACTGCTGTAATAATCCATGTATTCTTTTTGCCCATTGTTCTCACTGTATCGCATTATCGGCTTGCCGCTTGTTTCGGCGTAGTTCAGTACGCGCTGATTCACATTGTCGCCACCTATGACAAAGGCATCCGCATAATCAACCGCCAGACGCATCAGTTCCTCATACCCGACGGGGAAACCCGCTATGCTGCGCACATCGTTTGGCTTCACGCCGTCCATCAGCAGTTTTTTCGTAAAATTCGTTCCGAACGGTCGGGTATAAGTCTCGTTCTCAAGCGAAACCACCACTTTGGAATGGCTGAAGAAGGGCGTGTCGGCGTACGCTTTCTTGACATAAAGGGGTATGAGCGCGCTCATCCAGCCGGAACAGTGGACGATACCCGGTGTCCAGCGGAGTTTGCGGACGGTTTCCAACACGCTGCGGTTGAAGAAGATGCACCGTTCATCGTTGTCCTCGTATTCGCCGTTCTCATCGCCAATGTCCTTGCGGCGGTTGAAGTAGTCATCGTTGTCCACGAAGTAGATCTGCAGGCGCGCCGACTGTATGCTAGCCACTTTCATGATGAGCTGGTGGTCGGTGTCATCAATAATGATGTTCACGCCGGAGAGGCGGATGACCTCGTGGAGCTGGTTGCGGCGTTCGTTGATCTCGCCGAATTTAGGTTCAAAGGTGCGTGTCTCCCATCCTTTGGACTGGAACCATTCGGGAAGGCGGCGGTTCAGCACACGGATGGGAGTCTCTTCCGCCATATAAGGGTAAATCTCCTGCGAGACAAACAGAATGCGATTGGGGTCTTTCATAGATGCGCTGACTTTTTAGAGTTTGTGCTTACGACCGCAAAAGTATAACATTATTTTCGGATATACAGCCTGAAAAGTCAAAAAAATGTTTTTTTGTGTAGAAAAATCAATCTTTTTGGTCGTACCACGAGGCGTACATCGCGTAATTATGCGCTATTTTGCGGTTGATTTCCTCACCTTGCGCAGGATCGACTTTCTTGATGAACTTGGCGGGTACGCCTCCCCAAAGTTCGTATGCGCCTATCTGCGTGTTCTTGAGTACGAGCGCGCCGGCGGCCACTATCGCCCCTTCGCCCACGTGCGCGCCGTCCAACAGGGTCGAGCCCATACCGATAAGGGCGTAGTCGTCTACGTCCGCGCCGTGGATGGTGACGTTATGTCCGACGGACACATAGTCGCCCAAACGGATGGTGGATTTCTGGTAGAGAGTGTGCAGCACCGCCCCGTCCTGGATGTTGCAGTGCTTGCCCACTATGATGGTGTTCACGTCACCTCGCAGGACGGAGTTGAACCAAAGACTCGTTCCCTCGCCAACAGTAACGTCTCCCACTACGGTGGCGTTCTCCGCCATCCATACGGACGGGTCTATCCGTGGCGTGAGATATTCGCCGTTGCGGTTGATAGATTTGATTAGTGCCATTGTTGTGCCTTTTTGAAGTTTTTACTTGTCGCGTGCCTCAATGATGGCGCAGAACTTGTCGGCAATGAGGCTGGCTCCGCCTATCAGACCGCCGTCCACGTCCTCGTTGGCGAACAACTCTGCCGCGTTCTTCTCGTTGCAGCTGCCGCCGTAGAGGATGGTCATGTC
>DBVX01000051.1:14346-29177 GCA_002308815.1 Bacteroidales bacterium UBA1253 | reverse complement strand
GATAGCCCATACGGGTTCGTAGGCGAGGATGATCTGCTGCCATTCGTCTGCGGAGAGGTGGAACACCGACCCTTCGAGTTGTGCTTTGACCACCTCGTTCTGTCTGCCCGCCTCGCGCTCTTCTTTCACCTCGCCGATGCAGAAGATGACTTTGAGGTTGTTGGCGAGAGCCAGTCCGACTTTCTCTTTCAGTATTTCGGGTGTCTCGTGGTAATAGGCGCGCCGCTCGCTGTGTCCTAGGATACAGTATTCCGCGCCGGTGGAGCGAACCATAGCCGCGCTGACCTCACCTGTGTAGGCTCCTTTTTCCTTGTTGGCGCAGTTCTCCGCAGCCACTTGGACAGGTGTGCCCTTCAGTAGTTCCGCCACGGAGGCGAGATGGATGAAGGGCATGCCGATAACTACGGCGCAGCGGGGGGTGGTCACTCGGTTTTTCAGTTCGGTCGCAAGAGCGACACCTTCCTGCAGGTTCATGTTCATTTTCCAGTTGCCTGCCACCATTTTACGGTTTTTCATAGTTGTAAAAATTTATGTTGTTTGGTTGTTATCAACGGGTTATCGGGCAATACAAAATCCATTATGGTTCGCTGTATGGTATATACTCTATGTTTGGATTCGCAAAAGTACTAAATATTAGTTGTAATAAAAAAATAATTGGTTTGTGAATTGTCCTCATCAGTCATTTCTTTATCGTCATCGGGCATAATTCTGTTGTCACATTATTTGCAGTAGGTGAAATTATTGTTGAGAACATATTGCTGTATGCGGCGGCTTTCTTTTCGAGCAGGAGAGGGTAGGTGCGGGAGGAAGACGGCATACGCCATACTCTCAAACGGCGGTCGGCATAGTCGGTTTCGGTGAAATTTCCCGCTTTCGGCGGTTTGGAAATGTGAATTGTCGTGCATAAGGTCTGCGGCATTACCCTGCAAGTGGCTGCCAGTCTGCATAGTGTCGAAAATCGCTATTCCTTTATAGCGGCAGAATGTCGCAATCTCCTCATAGTGGAATCCGATCTTTGTTCCTTGTTCTTTGCTCCCAGCTCCAAAAACTGCATTTTGTCGCCGAAGAACACCATTCCGATGATGCGCCATATGTCATTCTGCGGATTGGGGTAAAAGAAAGGCATACACCACCGTTCCTTGGGCGGCGGAAAACTGCCAAGCATCAGCAGGCGGGCGTTCTCCGGCAGAAAAGGCTTTAACGGGTGGCGTTCGATAACGGGTAAATCAGTCATATTTATAGGGGGTGTGTATCTTGTTTTGCCGGCAGGATTAAAACAAGCCTACAAAGGTACTACAGTTTTCTTATCTTCATAAGAAATCACGCAATAAAACTTTCATACTATCTCTTACCTTGAAAAAAGATGTACTTTTGCGGCGCACTATGAGGAGATGTGCGGAGCGGGGAAGTTGATAGACCCGCCAAGTTTGAATGAAAGCGAACATACAGGACAATGGAAAAGTATGATTTTTCAGCCGTTACGGACAGGCGGCACAGCGGCTGCGTGAAGTGGGATGACGAGTACCACGATGACTTGATACCTATGTGGGTGGCGGATATGGACTTCCCCACCGCGCCGTGCGTGGTACGCGCGCTGGCGGACAGAGTGGCGCACGGGGTGTATGGCTACGAGCACGTGCCGGAAAGTTACTATGAGTCGGTGAGCCGATGGTTCGAGTCCCGTCACGGATGGCATATCGGCGAGGAGGAGATACTGCCTGCAACGGGTCTGCTGCCCGCGCTGGTCGCAATCCTGCACCGAGGACATACGCTGCTCCATGGAGAGGGCGAGCCGACGGCAAAGGGTGTGAAAGTGATCATGCAGATGCCAGCATACAACGGTTTCCTGCACTGTTTGGCGGACAACGGGGTGGAACTGACTGGCAACGCGATGCGCTGTACGGAGGGTAAATATACAATTGACTGGGAGGATCTGGAGAGGAAGGCAGACGGGCAACGGGGCGGCATAATGCTCTTTTGCAACCCTCACAACCCGACGGGCAGGGTATGGACACGCAACGAGCTGGAACGGGTGGCGGACATCTGCCGCCGCTATGACCTGCTGCTGATTTCGGACGAGATACACGGCGAGGTGATGCCACTGGGCGGGCAATACATCCCGATGGCGACGTTAGACGGCGTACGTGACCGCCTGATTGTGTTCACCTCTCCCGGCAAGGGCTTCAACCTTGCGGGGACGGGGATATCGAACGTGATAGTGCCGGATGCGTCGCTGCGCAAGCGTGTGAGCAGCGCGTTGGAGGCAATGTTAGTGACAGACGTGGGCGTGTTCGGCGTGACGGCACTGCAGGCGGCGTACAACGAGGGCGCGGAATGGTTAGATGCCGTGAACCGATACATCGGAGAGAACTACCGTTTCCTGTGCGCATATATAACCGAGGAGATGCCGCGCCTGCGTGTCACGCCGTTGGAGGGAACCTATTTAGCCTGGGTGTGGCACGGTGCATACCCTTACACATCGGCGGAAATGGAACGGAAACTGATGAACGAACTGCACGTACGGGTCAGTGCGGGTACGTTCTACGGCAAGGAAGGCGAGGGTTATATGCGCGTCAATCTGGCATGTCCTAGGAGTCAACTGGAAGAGGGTCTCCGCCGGATGAAGACCCTCTTTGTGTAGCATCTATGAACGCACGTCCGCATCCGGGCGTGCGTTTTTCCTTTACTGCCGGAAGATGACGCTTCCGCTTGCCTGATGGGTGGCGAGGACAAGAATCTCAGCCACCTGCACATGTTCCGGGGCTGACGCGGCGAAATACACGCAGTCGGCGATGTCATCTCCCGTAAGGGGCTTTATGCCTTTGTAGACGTTGTCGGCACGCTCCTTGTCACCATGGAAACGGACAACGGAGAAATTGGTTTCGACAAGTCCGGGTTTGATGGTGGTGACGCGCAGCGGAGTGTGCGCGAGGTCCATACGGAGTCCGTCGGAGAGGGTCTTGACGGCCGCCTTGGTGGCGCAATAGACGGCACCGTTGGGATAGGCGGCATCGCCCGCCACGCTGCCGATGTTGATGATATGACCCCTGCCGCGCTCAACCATCCCGGGGACCACAAAGCGGGTGATGCTGAGGAGGGCTTTGACGTTGGTGTCAATCATAGTGTCCCAGTCGGCAAAGTCGCCTTCGTACTCTTTTTCGAGTCCGAGTGCGAGTCCTGCGTTATTGACGAGGATATCGATGTCCTGCCAATCGATGGGGAGGTTACGAATCTGTTTTTCCGCCTCCTGTCTGTCGCGCACGTCGAAGACGAGTAGAAGCGACTGTGTTCCATACTGTTTCCTGAGGTCGTCAGCAAGCTGTTGGAGAGGCTCCTGACGGCGTGCATTGAGGATGAGTCGATAGCCGTTGGCGGCGAATTTCTTTGCACATGCCATTCCTATTCCTGACGATGCGCCTGTGATGAAGACTGTCATAGTGTATGATTTGAGTGTTTGATGGTTTGCAGCAGTTGAGCCATATCGCTGACAATGCAGTCAGCCCCCTCCCGCACGAATATGTCTTCCGGCATTGATCCCGTATTGACAACGTAGGTGTAAAGTCCCGCCGCTTTGGCGGATCGTACACCGAGCGGTGCGTTTTCGACGACACAGCATTCGCTTTTGGGGAGTCGGGTGCGCTGCCACGCGGTGAGATACGGTTCGGGTGAGGGTTTGCCGTGCTTCACGTCCAAGGCGGTAATCATTCTGTCGCGCGTGAAGATGCCGGGGAAAGCGGTACTGAGCTGGTCAAAGAGTGTCTGCTGGGCACTGCCTGTGACAATCCAGATCTGCGTGCCGGACATGGATTGGAGATAAAGGAGGATTTCGTATGCCCCCTCTATGGGCAGAACGGGACCCAGTTGGTGAAAACGGTCGCTTTTCTCCTGATAGACGGTGCGGATGTGCCGCTGCCTTTCCTCCGATCCGAGGTTGTCAATCTCTGTGTGGTGTCCCTTCTCCTGCTCGCGCCGGAAAATCTCCGCAAGGATGTCCACACCGGTGCGTCCCTCCTCACGATAGCACTCCTGTGGGGTGAAGGTAAGTCCGTGGCGGCGTGCGACTTCCTCCCATGCCTGCGCGTGGTGAGGCATCGAGTCGAAGAGCGTACCGTCCATATCGAAGAAGTAAGCCTTGTGCATATCAGGGTACAAAAATCCAACAGCGCGGCAAAAGTAGTGGATTCGCGCAAAATGGCAAACGAAAAAATATTTGGTGTTGCGGTATAAGGATAGTATCTTTGCCGCGTTTTCTTCTTCCTTGGAAGAAAACAGAATTATCAAAATCGATTGATTATGAAACGTCTTTTTCTCTTTGTCTCTTGGTTTGTCGCGGTTTCCTTATCGTGTCAGGAGCGTATTGAGCCTGTGCCGTTCGGCGATATGGAGCAATGGGTGGTTCGTTACATCAAAGAGTCGCGTATCATAGGTGGTAAGACACGCATATTGTATGCGATAGCCCCAACAGATACTATTCGCAAAAACATTGCCTTCGATTATGACAAGAGTGCGAGTCCTTGGACGGTGAGCAGTGCTTATGCCCGCGTGGCAGGTGTGGAGAAAGCATCCGGAACCGTAAGTCCTGAACGTCGCGGGAAAGGCTGGTGCTGCCGTTTGGACAACAAGATGGACAGCGTGATAGCGATAGGTATTATCAAGAAATACGTGATGGTGGCGGGTACAATCTTTACTGGTGTGACGCTTGAACCGGTGACATCGGCAGACGATCCGTACAGTGTGGTGGATATGGGTGTGCCTTTTACCAAACGTCCCGTGGCGATGATGCTGGATTACAAGGCGAAGATTGACGAATCAGACGAGATAGTCGCTGCGAATGCATCAGCAAAAATCACGAAACGTAAAGGGCGCGATGCCGCCACGATGGAAGTTTTCCTACAGCGTCGCTGGGAGGACAAGGACGGCAACTTGCACGCGATGCGTGTGGGAACAGGGTGTGAACGCGTGTATCATTCAACGGATTGGCAGAATGACCACCGCATACCCATTTATTGGGGTGATGCCATTGAGCGTCAGAGCGGATACAAAGAGTATATGGGGCTGAACATGCGCGTAATGAAGTCCCGCAACTCGAAAGGCAAGATGACCTTGATAAAGGAAGAAGGCTATAGCAATGAGAATCCCACGCATATCGTGATCTCTTGTTCATCAGGCTGTTACGAGGCGTTTGTCGGTCATCCGGGCAACACGTTATGGGTGGACAATATCCGACTGGTATATAAAGATTGAGATGTTGCGACGCATTCTGGCAGTTATAGTGTTGATACTTGGGGTTGTCACCGTATGTGGTGAGAGCCGGTTAGACACTATCAGTATGCCCACCCTATCAGCACGAAACAACCGTCCCATAACCGTATATTTACCAAACGGGTATGACGGAGAAAGTACGGGAAGTGATACTGTTCGTTATCCTGTTATGTACTTGTTGCACGGAATCAACGGCGATGAGTATTCATGGTTGCTTCAAGGCGATGTAAAGCATCTTTTGGACAGTCTGACAGATAACCGAATAATCAGGCCATGTGTCGTGGTAATGCCGAATACGAATGCCGGCAAGCACATCTGGGGCAAGCGTTACAAGGATGTGGAGGACAACCGTGACTTGAAGAAAAAAGGTATGATGCGCAACTTGCTCGGCTATTTCAAGAACAGGAAAGGAAATTTTATTGACTATTTTAACGAGATAGAGGACTTGACCTATTTGCGTTACAGAGTGAGTAATCTTCCGAAAGATAGGGTCGTAGTGGGCTTGTCGAACGGAGCCTATCAAGCGGCGGCTATATCCAATACACATCCCGGACAATATGTCTGGGTAGGTCTGCTTTCTCCTGTTATCTTCAAGGAGCAGTTGCCGGAAGTGGACAACGAATGGTGTATCACGCCCGAATTGCCGGAGGGGACACATTTTTACATTAGTGTGGGCGAAGCGGACATCTTCCGTTCTTATGGCATCCATTTCAGCAAGTTACTACGCAAGAAACATATTCCATACGTGCTGATTAGCGGTAAAGGCAGTCATAATTGGAAAACATGGCGCAAAGATTTCTGTACTTTTATGCGTTATGCTTTCCCGTACGAAAACGGCGGTGCGGAACGTATCACCGAAAGTAAAGAGGATCCTATAAATTTTCACACAGATGAGTCATAAAGGTCCTCATATTCCTTTTTTTCTGAATTTCGGGTTACGTTTTTTAGGTTTGTTTTTGCATACCAAACTGCGTATTGCATCCCGTTTCCCGTATATGGAAGCCTTCAAGACCTTACATAGTATTCTTCGTCAGAACGAGTTTACCGCATACGGGAAGGCTCATCATTTCTCCGAAATCCTTCAAGCTGAAACCCCCGGTGAATTGTTTATCCGTTTCCAGCGAGCTGTACCGGCAAATGATTATGAGAAATTACGTCCTCTCGTAGAGCGTCAGAAAATGGGGGAAAGTGACGTTCTTATTACGGGAAGCCCTGTTATGTATGCAACCACATCTGGTACGACGGGTAAACCCAAATGGATTCCCATCAGCCGTTCCTACCTTCGCACGCTATACCACCGCATGTCGGAGCATTGGCTGTACATATTTGTCCGTCAGCGTCCCCGCGCATTCGGCGGGCATATCCTACAGATTGTAGGGAAGGACGTAGAAGGCTATGCACCGGACGGAACGATATACGGTTCGGTGAGCGGTATGCTGGTCAAAGAGATACCCGGAATACTACGTAAGCGATACACTGCTCCGGCAGAAGTGATGAATATCAGCGACCCGCAAACCCGCAACTACGTTATTATGACATTGGCTTTGCAATGGGAAGATTTGACTTTCTGGGCAACAGCCAACCCGTCCACCATAGTTGAGTTGCTTCATACGGTTGATGAGCGTCTGGAACAGATGGCGGATGATATTGAACACGGCGTATTTTCTGTGGAAATTGAACCCCGATTGCAAGATGCAATCGCTACATACCTTCATTCTAATCCGAAGCGTGCCAATCAGTTGCGCGAACTCAAGAAACGCTATGCCACCATTTCTCCGAAGGATTATTTTCCTCACCTTCAGGTATTAAGCACATGGAAATGCGGGAATGCGAAAGTCTATATAGAGAAATTTATGGATCGATTCAACTGGCGGCAAACTCTTTATACAGAATTGGGCTATATAGCGACAGAATGCCGTTTTGGTCATCCGATAAATGCTTCCCGCGAGAGTGTCCTTTTCCCGCAATACCACTACTATGAGTTTGTGGACGAACAAGAGTTGGATTTGCCCAACAAACATTTTCTTCAGTTGAGCGAGTTGGAGCGCGGTCGCCGCTACTGCGTTTACATCACGACCAACTGCGGCTTATACCGCTACAATATGAATGACATTGTGGAAGTTGGTGGCAAGTTTGTGAACACTCCGACGGTTCATTTTATATCAAAAGTGAACGGTATAGTTTCACTGACAGGCGAGAAACTGTATGAGGCACAGTTCATCCGCGCCGTCCATCAGGTGGCGGAGATATACAATGTAAGCGTGCCATTTTTTGTAGGTTTTGCCAATGCGAATGAGTCGTCGTACGATTTCTACTTTGAGTTCGGCAAGCGCAGCGAGAAACAGTCGGCTGATATACTGAAACTGTTCACGCGCGAGGTGGATGCCAAACTGCAACAGATCAATATGGAATACGAGAGCAAACGTCAGTCGCTGCGGCTGAAGGAGCCGATGGGACATCTGCTACAGCCGAACGCCTACACGCGCTTTAAGGAACTATGCCTGAAAGACGGCTTCCGCGACGGCCAGTTCAAATTCAACCTGTTGATGCAGGACACGTACAGGCAGGGTTTGTTCAATCAGATTGTGAAAGAATAATTTATTTACATATAGCGGATTATGATATTTGACGGAAAAACAGTTGCGGCGAAGATACTGCAAACACTTGAAGAGGAAAACGCCGCGTTGCGTGAAACATACGGTCGTGTACCTTGTTTGGGTGTTGTATTGGTCGGTGAAGACTATGGCAGTGTCCGTTACGTTGCATCCTGCGAAAGGAATGCAAAGCGGGCAGGACTGGATTGCAAAGTGGTACGGTTGCCGGAAAACAGCCGCGAAGAGGAGGTTCTATCAGTCATAAGAAGTCTGAATGAAGACAAGGACGTGGACGGCATATTGGTTCAGATGCCTTTACCGAAGCATATCAGTCAGGAACGCATTGTCCAAACCATCCGTCCTGAGAAGGATGTGGACGGCGTTACGGATGCCAATGTGTCGCAACTGTGGAAGCAGCGTCGCAATGACTACTCGCTCTTCTGCGTCTCCTGCACACCGCGCAGCGTGATGCGGATACTGAAAGAGGCAGATATTGACTTGGACGGAAAGAACGCAGTAGTGATAGGAAGGAGCAATATCGTGGGTATGCCTGTGAGCAAACTACTCATGAACGAGAACGCGACAGTGACCGTCTGCCACAGCCACACGAAAGAGTTGCCTGCCATCCTGCGCAAGGCGGACATCATCGTAGCAGCGATAGGCAAGCCGAAGTTTGTCGGCGCGGATATGGTACGGGAAGGTGCCGTGGTGGTGGATGTGGGAATCAACACCGACCCTGCCACAGGAAAAATGTGCGGCGATGTTGATACGGATGCTGTGGCGGATAGATGCCGTCTGATAACGCCCGTTCCGGGTGGTGTCGGACAACTGACCATTTGCTCGCTGATGGAGAACACTATGGATTGTTTCAAACGATTGCGCCATGGATAAAGGACGTGTCAGACCCGCATTGCCTCTTGATTTCATAGAGGATATGCGTCAGCAGTTGGGTTCGGAGGCGGAATTGCTTTTCCGCTCTTTGGACGAAGAACCGGTCACGGCAATCCGGCTGAATGACAAGGTGAACACCCTGACTTTCGACTGCGACATCGACGAGGTGCCGTGGCACCTGGAAGGTTACTACCTGAGCGAGCGTCCACAGTTCACGCTTGATCCGTTGTTCCATACGGGAGCCTATTATGTGCAAGAGGCGAGCAGTATGTTCATTCAGCAGGCTTTGGATCAGTATGTTAGTCCAAACAGTCTCGTGCTCGATTTGTGCGCCGCCCCTGGCGGCAAATCGACACTTGTAAGCCAGTTTCTGGACAAAGACGGCCTGCTTATCAGCAACGAGGTGATCCGCCAGCGTGTTTTCATCCTCTCGGAGAACATACAGAAATGGGGCAACGGCAACACGGTGGTGACGCACAACCGGGCGGCTGATTTCGGCGAGCGTTGCCGCAACCTATTCGACTGCGTGCTGGTGGATGCCCCCTGTTCGGGCGAGGGAATGTTCAGAAAGGGCTGGAACACCCGCGACGAGTGGAGCCGTAGGAATGTGTTGATGTGCGCCGAGCGCCAGCGCAAGATTCTGATGGACGTGTGGGACGCACTCCGTCCCGGCGGCATACTCATCTACTCGACCTGCACATTCAACAAGGAGGAGAATGAGAACAACGTACTTTGGGTGGCGGAGTGTCTCGGAGCGGAGATTCTGGAACTGGACTACGAACCCGAATGGGGAATCACCGAAGGCAATCCGGGCTATCATTTCTATCCCCACAAGGTGAAAGGAGAAGGACTGTATGTCTGTGTCCTGCAGAAAGACAAGGATGATTACACCCCCTTCCGTATACCTGCACCAAAGAAACAGCAGCAGAAAGTGGAGAACGAGGAGGAGTTACAGTCATGGCTGCGTTTCCCGCAGGACTGGGTTTTCCGTCAGGGCGACCGTTTCGTTACCGCCTATCCCGCGCGGCACAAGGAACTGATTGATTACCTTACAACCTGCATGACTTGCATCTCCATAGGGTTTGGCATCAGCGAGCGGAAGAGGGTTTCAACGGTTCCGCAGCACAGTTTGAGTATGGCGAAAGCCATGCGCAAGGATGCCTTCCCTTGCTATGATTTGGATTTGGAGAACGCGCGGGCTTATCTGCGTTCGGAAGCGCTTGAAGCAGTGGATGGAATGCCTGCCGGACTTGTGCTGCTCACGTATGAGGATGTGCCTCTCGGATTCGTCAAGAACATCGGCAGCCGCCTGAACAACCTCTATCCCAACGAATGGCGGATTAGGAATATGTAAGTTTACTGCTTTTCAATAAAAGAGGATTCATACGTTTCTCTGCAATCCCCGCCTCCAAACAATTATCCATAAATTCAGATTTTTATACGAATTTGACCAGAAACATCAGTAAAATAAAAAAAAATTTGCACACGTATTTATTTGACAGTACCTTTGCCGCCGATTATGTGCAATAAAAGCAGATAAAACAAAATAAAACAAATTAAACATGAAAAAAAGCTTCTTTTTTCTGTCGCTGATGGCAGCTGTTCTGCTGACATCCTGCGGTGCTCCCGTTCAGCCGGAGCAAATCAGCGTGAATCCCAATCCGCTGACTGTTGTGGGCAACAAGGTTAATGCCCATATCACGGGTACATTCCCACGTAAGAAATTTGCAAACAACGCCGTTTTGGTCGTTACACCCGTTCTCAAGTTCAACGGCAAGGAAGTTCTCGGTGAGCCTGTTACTTACATTGGCGAGAAAGTGAAGGAGAACGGCAAGATTGTCAGTTACCGCAACGGCGGCACCTATTCGCAGAACGCTTCTTTTGATTTCGTTCCCGAAATGGCGCAGTCCGAGCTCTATCTTCGTTTTGAGGCCCGTCAAGGCAAGAAAGTGGTGGAGATTCCTGATGTGAAGATTGCTGACGGCGTGGTAACAACCGCCAAACTGGTTAACCCGCAGGAGGTTCGCGCCCAATCCACTCCCGATAAGTTCCAGCGCATCATCCAAGAGACACAAGAGGCTGACATTATGTTCCTTATCCAGCAAGCCAACCTTCGTGACTCGCAACTGAACAGCAAGGAGATGAAAGCCCTCAAGGATGCAATCACAGAAGCCGCAAAAGCCGAGAACAAGTCCATCAACAACCTTGAAGTACTAGCTTACGCCAGCCCCGACGGCGGTCTGGATCTGAATACCTCGCTCGCCAACAACCGCGAGAAGAACTCACAACGCTATCTGGAGCGCATCCTGCGCAAGGGTCGCATCAAAGCCGACATAAACTCCGATGTAACTCCTGAAGACTGGGCAGGTTTCAAAGAGGCTGTCGAGAAGAGTAATGTGGAAGACAAAGAGATGGTTCTGCGCGTCCTCAGTATGTACAGCGACCCCGAAGAGAGAGAGGCACAAATCAAGAACCTCGCTGCTGTTTACAAGACACTGGCAACCGATGTTCTGCCCGCCCTTCGCCGCAGTCGCATCGTTCTCACCACCGACATCATTGGCAAGTCTGACGAGGAAATCGCTTCGCTGGCAAAGAACGATCCTTCCAAACTCAATGTGGAGGAATTGCTCTATGCAGCTACGCTTACCAACAACGTGAACGAGAAGATGGACATCTACCGCAAGGTGGCTGACCAGTACAACGACTACCGCGCTTACAACAATATGGGTATGATTTATTATGCCCAAGGCAATATGGATGAGGCTCGCCGCAACTACGCCAAGGCTCTCTCGCTGGCTCCCAATAACCCCGATGTGAACTACAACGCGGGTGTGATGGCTCTTGCTGACAACGACCTGAAGAAAGCAGAGGAGCGTCTCGGCAAGGCAGTAGGCACACAGGGCGACCTTCAGTCCGCTATGGGTACGCTCTACACGATGAAGGGCGACTACGCAAAGGCTAAAAAATCTTACGCCGGAGCCAACACCAACAACGCCGCCACACAGATGATTCTCAATGAGGATTACGCAGGCGCGCGCAAGGCTCTTGCCGCTGTGGAGAAACCCAACGCCACCACCGCTTACCTGAGTGCTATCGTGGGTGCGCGCACCAATGATCGTGAGGCTGTTTACAGCAACCTCAAGAGTGCCATCGCGCAGAACCCCGCACTCAAGCAAAGAGCGCGTTCTGACATTGAGTTCGCCAAGTATGCCGAGGACGAGCAGTTCCTCGCCATCGTGAAATAAGTGACGGATGTCAATACTGTTTCCGAAAGTAAACAAACCCCGTGAATGGGACCATCGCCCCATTTACTACGATGAGGAGAAAGAGGCGCGCAAGGAGAAGCTTGCGCGCCTCCATACTCACTCTATGAGGGATGAGTACGAGCGGCACAAGCGTGAGCGAGAGGCGAAAAACCGCTCACGCCTCGGTTTCTGGATTGCGCTTCTCCTGCTCGCCTTCCTTGTCTATTACTTTATTCTCTGACCAATGGATATAGTCCGTCTCTTGCCCGACAGCGTTGCCAACCAGATTGCCGCCGGTGAGGTTATCCAACGCCCCGCAAGCTGCCTCAAGGAACTGGTGGAGAACTCGCTGGACGCGGGAGCCACGTTCGTGCAGGTTATCGTCCGGGATGCGGGACGCACGCTGCTGCAGGTGGTGGACGACGGACAGGGGATGAGCGAGACGGACGCGCGGATGGCGTTCGAGCGGCACGCCACGTCCAAGATCAGTGAGGCTGCCGACCTGTTCTCTCTCCACACGATGGGTTTCCGGGGAGAGGCGCTCGCCAGTATATGCGCCGTGGCGAATGTGGAGGTGCAGACGCGGCGCGAGGAGGACGAACTGGGTACGCTGCTCGAAATCAGCGGATCGCAGGTTATCCGGCAGGAACCCGTCCAGTGCGCCAAAGGCACGAATATGCGCGTCAAGAACCTGTTCTATAACGTACCCGCGCGCAGACGGTTCCTCAAGACCGACCAGACCGAGATGCGCAACATCATGCAGGAGTTCTTCCGCATCGTTTTGGTCAATCCGCAGGTGCGTTTCCTGCTCACCCACAACGACGAGATTCTGTGGGACTTGAAGGCGGGTACGGACAAGCAGCGCATTGAGGCGGTCTTTGGCAAAGGCGCGCGCAATCCTTATTCGCGGCAGTTGATAGACATCCGGTCTGACAGCGAACTGGTACACATACACGGTTTTGTGGGCGTGCCGGAGAACGCAAGCCGCAACCCGCAGCAGTACTTCTTCGTCAACCGCCGTTTCATGCGCCATCCCTATTTCCACAAGGCGGTGATGACCGCCTATCAGGGACTGCTCCGCAACGACACCAACCCCTCCTATTTCATCTATTTCGACATCGCGCCCGAAGCTATCGATGTCAATATCCACCCCACCAAGACGGAAATCAAGTTCGCTGACGAGCAGCTCATCTTCCCTATCCTGCTCGCTACCGTCCGCGAGGCACTGGGCAAGTTCAATGTCGTCCCTTCCATCGATTTTGACACGGTGGGAAAAGTCGAGATGCCTGTCCTCAACAGCAATTCGGTTATACCTTCCGCTTCGGATTTCCTGAAGCGGAATCCGTTGTACAACCCTTTCCATGACTCTTCCCGCTCCGTTCACGAATGGCAGCGCGAAACGCCGGACAGGAACTGGCAGACACTGTACAGTTCAGCAGTCCCGCAGCCGCAGGTACCCGTCGAAACAACTGCGGACAGCCTGTTTGAAGGCGATTATAAGGACAGTGTCGCAGGAACACCCTACCAGACGGCGGGCAGGTATATCGTCCAGCCTCTGACGCAGGGACTGATGCTCATTGACCAGCACCGCGCGCACGCGCTTCTGCTCTTTGACCAGTGCCTCAAACGCCTGAAGGAGCATAACGGCGAGGTGCAGCAGCTCCTCTTCCCCGAGATATGGGATGTCGGACTGGAGGACGAGCCGCTGGTGAGGGAATCCTTTGGCTGTTTCCGCGATATGGGCTTTGATATCGAACCGCTCACTCGCGGCAGTTACAACGTGGCGGGCGTACCCGCACTGCTCGGCAGTCAGAACGCCCTGACCGCTCTTCAGCAGATACTGGACGACATACGCGAAACGGACGGAATGGCTGCGGAAGAGCGCGACAACCGGATGGCGTGGGCTATGGCGGAAAGCGCGGCCATACCATACGGCAGAAAACTCTCCGAAGAGGAGATGACCGATATGGTGGCGCGGCTGTTCCAACGCACCGGTTTCCGCATCACGCCCCCCGGCAAAACAGCCGCCGTCCTGCTTGACAGCGGGACGATAGGCAACTTTTTTCAGTAACTTATTTATACTCTCCCGATATGATAACCCTTGAACAGCTTAAGGATATCCAGCAGCGCGCCGACAAACTCAAACAGTACCTTCAGATTGAAGAGAAACGCATCCAGCTCGAGGAGGAGGAACTGCACACGCAGACCCCCGAGTTCTGGAACGATGCCAAGGCGGCGGAAGCGCAGATGAAGAAGGTCAAGACACTCAAACGCTGGATCGAAGGCTATGAGGAAGTGCGCAAGACAACTGACGAACTCTCTCTCAGTTACGACTTCTTCCGCGACGAGATTGTCACCGAAGAGGAGGTGGACAATGCCTACGCCAACGCCCTTGCCGCCGTGGAGGATCTCGAGATGCGCAATATGCTCTCCCATGAGGAAGACCCCATGTCCGCCGTGCTCAAGATTGTGGCGGGCGCGGGAGGCACCGAGGCGCAGGACTGGGCGGAACAGCTCATGCGCATGTACCAGCGTTACTGCGAGAAACACAACTACAAAGTGACCATCGCCAACCTGCAGGAGGGCGACGAGGCGGGTATCAAGACTGTCACCTTCAACGTGGAGGGCGACTTCGCCTACGGCTATCTCAAGAGCGAGAACGGTGTCCACCGTCTTGTCCGTGTCAGCCCTTATAACGCGCAGGGCAAGCGGATGACCAGTTTCGCCAGCGTCTTTGTGGTTCCGCTCATTGACGATACCATCGAGGTGGTGGTCAATCCCGCCAACCTCAGTTGGGACACCTTCCGCAGTTCCGGCGCGGGCGGACAGAACGTCAACA
>DBVX01000051.1:9104-14272 GCA_002308815.1 Bacteroidales bacterium UBA1253 | reverse complement strand
CAGCCCAAGAACCGCGAGAACGCTCTCCGGCATCTGCGCAGCCAGCTCTACGAACTCGAACTGGAGAAACGCCGGCAGGCGGCGGCGAAAGTGGAGGCGGGGAAGAAAAAGATTGAATGGGGCAGCCAGATTCGTTCTTATGTCTTCGACGATCGCCGCGTCAAGGATCACCGCACCAACTACCAGACTTCCAATGTCGGTGCCGTCATGGACGGCGACATCGACGGCTTCATCAAAGCCTACCTGATGGAGTTCTGATTCCTTCTGGCAATTATCATTCCTTTAGGCTGCGTCAAACATGACAGAATGACTTAAAATCACTTCAGTCTATTGAGACAAACACCCAAGTACATCCGAGACAAATCAAAAACTGTACCCGACTCCCAGACCAAGAATGGACTTGAACTGCACTCGCTCTTTCTCAACACCATCCTTATCTTTGATTAAGGTACCAGTAAAGTACTTCAGGTGGGATGAGAGGGTTACATTCATGACTTTCAGGAACCGGTAGGAGATGTTGAAATCCCAATCTACATCGAACAAACCAAAGTGACGGTTCAGGTTGGAATATATGTAGTAGCCATCATATTTTATGCCCGGGTATGCCTTCTCAAACGCCTCTTTCAGATTATATCCTTTCTCTTGGTAGGGAGTGTAAAGCCCCAGCGTGGTTCCAAGGGTCAAGTCCTTGTATTTGTAGGCGATGGTTCCCTTGAACGAGAATCCGAATTCGGCACGGTGGCTACGCCAGTCAATGTCCGGGTTCCCATGGACATCTTGGATGATTTTGTAAGTGCCGTATTTGATTTGCATCTCACGACGAAAATCCACATAGTCTTCGCTGATGGTCTGTCCGGCGGCTTTCATGGCATTCTTGTATTCATCGGTGTATTGTTTGTTCTGGGCATCACTCACGTATGCAGTGGTAATCAGACCCGCAACGGGCGACATATACACTGAAAAGTCGCAGCCATTGACCGTAGTCTTCCAGTCAATACCCAATGACAAGTCCGTTCGCGAGGGTGTGAGCCAGTTTGAGATGACCGGATCGTATTTCCCTTTCTTGTAGTCACGCCCCTCTGTATATTGGCTCTGAAAACCGCCCAAGGCAGTCAGATACCAGCCCTTTTGAAACTCCCAACCGAACTTGGTGACAAACTTGATTATATCAGATGATTTTTTCCACGGATCGTCTTCCTGATCAATCCATGTCAAACCAAAATCGGTATCAAAATTCGTTTCCCATGCCACACCATCCTGGTGGTAGAGTAGGTGAAACTTGGCGTATGCCAGAGCACTGGCATTGTCGCTGCCGCCACCGTTCCAATTGACCATACCTGTTGCCGTGGCATTTATACCAAGCATACCGTCATACTTCCACGCCTGTTGAGTGGCTTCCGTCTGCTGCGCGTCTTGCGCGTATATTGCCATAGAAAGCAATGAGCAGATTACGAATAAAAGTCGTTTCCTTGTCATGTGACTCCTTTGCTATAAAAATAATCCCTACTTTTGTCGCGCGGCAAAAGTAGGGCATCTTTTTCACAGAACTGGAGTATTTATCGATAAATTGTAATAAAGTTGTAATCATTTGCCGATAACAAAAAAGTTGTATTTTTGCGCGCAAGATTTGTGTAATACATAAATTTTTTGGAAATAGATTAGCGCAAGGCGTTGCGCGATTACATATTAAAATAACAAGCATTACTATTATTTCGCGTTTACCGAAAAACCCGGCAAAGTTCTTTGGAGATAAACAACAAATAATATGTAAAGGTTTCCGTGTATAGGAATACCTTATTCCAACTAATATAGATGCTTACACACATTGTGTGAGTTTCTTAAGTTGGATAAGGTCTCCTTGCCGGGTTGCCTTGGTACGCGATAGGAAACTCACATTTTCTTGTCGCATTAACGGATTGATAGTATGCACAAATATACTGTCAATCCATGGCACGAAACGCAGACCTCAATGCCGCAGGCAAAGCAAAAAAGGATGAGTTCTACACCCAACTTGTGGATATAGAGAAAGAACTCAAATACTACAAACCTTATTTCAAGGACAGGGTTGTGCTTTGCAACTGCGATGACCCCTTCGAAAGTAATTTCTTCAAGTACTTTGCTCTGAACTTCAATTCACTTGGATTGAAGAAACTTATTGCCACCTGCTACAACGGTTCACCCGTATCGGGAAATGAACTGCTGCTTGATTTTGGCGATACCGTAGATGATCCGAAGAAGATTGCCTATAAAGTGGAAATAAGCGAAGTGGAGGACTATAATGGTGACGGTGCAATCAATCTCGCTGATGTCAAATACCTTATGCAAAATGACAAAAATGTCATTTCCATTCTCAAAGGCAACGGCTCTTTCGATAGCCCTGAATGTGTCAAGTTACTCAAAGAATCGGATATAGTTGTCACAAATCCACCATTTTCTTTGTTTCGTGAATATCTTGATTTGCTTGACAAATCAGGCAAACAGTTCATTATTATTGGCAATACAAATGCACTGAAATACAAGACTACTTTTAGAATGTTCCAAGAGAACAAAATCCGCACGGGGTATACTAATTTCAATGTGGGTATGTTTTTCTTTGTACCTGAGTCATTTGAAAAATACCACCACATTGAAGATGGAAAGAAGGTGGCGCGAGTTTCAACATCGTGTTGGTACACAAATATGCCCGTTTCCCGACACAATGAAGATTTGATTTTGTTCAAAAGATATAATGAAGAAGAATATCCAACTTACGATAATTGGAAAGCAATCAATGTGAATACTTATACTGATATTCCTTGTGATTATGATGGAATTATAGGCGTGCCAATTACTTTTCTTGATAAGTATAATCCAGAGCAATTTGAAATTATTTGGACGACAGACCGAGGTGGTGATGGTTATTTAGAGAACTATAAAAAACCGTGGGATAGATATGATGCTCCGATATTAAATGGAAAAGCATTATACACCCGCATCCTCATCCGTCGGAAGCGGTAACACACTTCCCATGGTCTGTTGTACCACAAAAATGCCAAGTAAAATACCGCAAAAATGCCAAGTGAATTTGCATAAATAAAATAAAGAATGTAAGTTGGGAAGCCGTGATATAGAAGAAGGGGCATCGCATCTGCTGAAATTAAAATCTTTAATACAGAAATATAACAGCGAGCAACCACAAATACGATTGCGCGAGCCTGATTTGATGTTGGTGCTTACCGGAGGGCAGTTGGCATACAGACGCAACGATGGTGTATGCGTCGTGCCGATAGGTTGCCTGAAACCATAGGCTATCCCTTTAGTATCGTATAAGTATCCCTATAGTGAGGGTAGCGCATCCGTAGCGGAAAAGAAAGTGAACAAAACATAGCAACCATGAAGATAGAGTTACACAAGATTACCGTCTGCGAGCTCACAGAAGGCTACGTGGATAATCAGGAAGCTGGCGTGAAAGCCTATGGTGGTAATTTGGATGTTCGTCCGCCGTTTCAGCGTGAGTTCGTTTATAACGACAAGGAACGCGATGCCGTGATTGACACTATCACACAGGATTTCCCGCTTAACGTGATGTACTGGTCGGTACGTGACGATGGTACCTGCGAAATCATTGATGGACAGCAGCGCACGATATCCATTTGTCAGTACGTGAACGGCGACTTTGCGCATCTGTTCCGCTATTTCGGCAACCTGACACATGAGGAGAAAGAACAGATTTTGAACTATGAACTATTCATTTATCTCTGCACCGGAACAGATACGGAGAAACTCAAATGGTTCAAAACCATCAATATTGCGGGCAAGAAACTGACCAATCAGGAACTTCTGAATGCAGTCTATGCCTCGCTGTGGCTGTCGGACGCCAAGCGGTATTTCTCCAAGTCCAACTGCGGCGCATATCTTATGGGCAACAAATACCTGACGGGTTCACCTATTCAGCAGGACTATCTCGAGACCGTGCTTGACTGGATTAGTAGCGGCCAGATTGAGCAGTATATGGCAACGCACTCTATCAAAGACAAGGACGCGACCGCCCTTTGGCTCTATTTCCAACAGGTCATCAACTGGGTGCAGGCGACATTCAAATACCGCTCGGTGATGAAAGGTGTGGACTGGGGTGCTATCTACAACAAGTACGGCTCAACGCACATTGACAAAGATGACCTTGAGCAACACATTCACGACCTGATGCAAGACTCGGATATCGTCAATCAGAAAGGCGTTTATTGGTTCATCTTTGACGGTGACGAACATCATTTGCAACTGCGTGCGTTTGACGGCAATACCAAACGCAGGCAATACGAGAAACAGGGCGGCATCTGTCCTGTTTGCGGCAAGCATTTTGAGATTGAGCAGATGGAGGCGGACCATATCTTGCCGTGGTCAAAGGGCGGACATACCACGCCCGACAATTGCCAGATGCTGTGCCGCGATTGCAACAGGAGGAAAAGCTGCAAGTAAGTTTTCACAGTGGAAGGATTATCGTTCGCATACGATAAAATAATAAAAAGCATCAATAGATTCCCTTTCAGCATTCTGTCTGATTGCGGATTGAGAGGAATATGTATGCTTATAAACCAGTTAGTTACAGACTTTTTGAACAAAAAACATCTCAAAAGTTTTGTCGCGTGAACGGGAGGCGGTATCTTCGCGCGCTTTTTTCGGTCTGTGTACCACAGAAAAAGCGCAGTTATTAACCTCGGGCAGACCTTTCGTGAAAAGGCAGCCCATAAAAGACCCATTAATAATATGGCAACTAAAATTCGTCTGGCTCGTCATGGTCACAAAGATTACGCCTACTACCACATCGTAGTGGCAGACAGCCGCGCGCCGCGTGACGGCAAATTCATTGAGCGTATCGGTTCGTACAACCCAAACCTCAACCCCGCGATGATCGACCTCAATTTCGACCGCGCTATGTACTGGGTAGGTGTAGGTGCACAGCCCACAGACACCGTACGCCACATCTTGAGTGTGGAAGGTGTTATGCTTATGAAGCACCTCAAAGGAGGCGTGGCAAAAGGTGCGTTCAACGAGGAAGAGGCACAACGCCGCTTCAACGCTTGGAAGGCTCAGAAAGATGCCAAAAACGGCAAGATAAGTCAGGAAGAGGCGAATAGGAAAATCGAGGCGGCAAAGAAACAGCACGCTCAGGAAGTAGAGGCTAACAAGGC
>DBVX01000051.1:7409-9048 GCA_002308815.1 Bacteroidales bacterium UBA1253 | reverse complement strand
CCCCAGCCGCTGAAACAGAAAACGCCGAGGAGGTCAAAGCTGAATAAAGACATTCCCCTTTTTTACAGCTTATACCTGTCCCTCAACAGACAAAAAGGGTAGATACAGCAGAAGAAGGCAACCTTGCATCGGATTGCCTTCTTCTGTTTTTTTTTCAACTGAACGCTATTCTACCCGTTTCACGCCTTGTTGTCTGAGCCGAGGACGTTGATGATTTTGTGCTTGTAAAGCTCGGTCATTAGGTCGCGTGCCGGACCGCAGTACTTGCGCGGGTCGAACTCGCCGGGTTTCTCCACGAACACCTTGCGCACGGCAGCGGTGAAGGCAAGACGCGAGTCGGAGTCGATATTGATTTTGCAAACAGCCGACTTGGCAGCCTTGCGCAACTGATCCTCGGGAATACCGACTGCATCGGGCAGTTTGCCGCCGTACTGGTTAATCATGTCCACATACTCCTGCGGAACGCTGCTTGAGCCGTGAAGCACGATAGGGAAGCCGGGCAGTTGCTCCATGATGGCATCGAGGACGTCGAACGCCAACGGAGGAGGCACGAGACGGCCTGTCTTTGGGTCGCGTGTGCACTGTTCGGGCTTGAACTTATAGGCACCGTGGGACGTACCGATGGAGATGGCGAGCGAGTCGCAGCCCGTGCGCTTGGAGAAGTCGATGACCTCCTCGGGACGGGTGTAGTGGCTCTCTTCCGCCTGCACCTCGTCCTCCACGCCTGCCAATACGCCGAGTTCGGCTTCGACAGTTACATCGTACTGGTGGGCATAGTCGGCGACCTTCTTTGAGAGGGCGATATTCTCCTCGTAATGCAGAGCCGATCCGTCAATCATCACGCTGGAGAAACCGAGATCCACACAGTCCTTGCACAGTTCGAACGAGTCGCCGTGGTCAAGATGGAGGACAATCTGCGGTTTCTCCCAACCGAGTTCCTTGGCATACTCGACGGCACCCTGCGCCATATAGCGCAGCAATGTGGCGTTGGCGTAGTTGCGCGCACCTTTCGACACTTGCAGGATAACGGGCGATTTGGTTTCCGCCGCAGCCTTGATAATCGCCTGCAACTGCTCCATGTTGTTGAAATTGAAGGCGGGAATGGCGTAACCGCCACGGATGGCCTTGGCGAACATATCACGGGTGTTCACCAAGCCGAGTTCTTTGTAACTTACCATAGTTATTGTGGTTTATTGGTTTATGAGTTTATTGGTTTATTTTCTTGCTTGCCCGCACGAAATACGTGATGAGCAGTATGTACATGACGATTCCGAGAATCTGCGCGTTGGAGGAACCTGCCCACGAGGTCAGATACCAGTCCGCTCCCGCGAACTTGAGTACTGCGCTGATGACACCCATCAGTGCGCCGCCGGCGATGAAGCCGCTTGCCACCAATGTGCCTTTCTCGTTGCGTTTCTGCGCCAGTTCGGCGGCTTTCTCTCCGTCTTTCTTGTTCTCACGCGACACGAAATAGGAGATGGTTCCGCCTATCAGCAGCGGCATATTGAGATGCAGAGGAATGAACATGCCGAGTGCGAAAGGCAGAACGGGAACGCCCGTGAAGTTGAGAATCAACGCCAATACCGCACCCGCGAAGTAGAGCATCCACGGTGCTCCCTGCCCCGACATGAGCGGCTCG
>DBVX01000051.1:0-7342 GCA_002308815.1 Bacteroidales bacterium UBA1253 | reverse complement strand
CGAGGAACTTCCACGTCTCCTGCTTGGCAGGGGTCGTGCCGATCCAGTATCCTATCTTAAGGTCGGTGATAAAGCCGCCTGCCATTGACAACGCCGTGCATACGACACCGCCGATAATCATTGCCGCCACCATACCGCTTGTGCCTTTCATCCCGACTGCCACGAACACCACCGAGGCGATAATCAGCGTCATCAGGGTCATACCGCTCACGGGGTTGCTGCCCACGATGGCAATCGCGTTGGCGGCAACGGTGGTGAAGAGGAACGCAATGACGGTAACAACGAGCCAAGCCACCAACGCCTGACCGAAGTTATGCAGCACGCCAATCCAGAAGAACACCAGCACGATAAGCAATGCCGCAATCACCGAGACAGCCAGCAGTTTCATCGAGATGTCGCGTTCCGTGCGGAGCACATTCTGCGCCACCGCCTTGCCCTTTCCGCCGAACTCTTTCTTTACCAGTCCGAACGCTCCGGCAATCACGCCCCAGTTCTTGATGATACCCAGCAGACCCGCCATAGCGATGGCCCCGATACCAATGTTACGACCGTAACCGGTATAGAGTACCTGCGGGTCGATGTCGCCCATACCCGTCGCTCCCAACAGGGGCAGGATGACCCACCACGTGAAGAGCGAACCACAGGCGATAATGGCGGCGTACTTAAGACCGATGATATAGCCCAAGCCCAGCACGGCGGCACTCGTATTGACCGCCATCACCGTCTTGTATTTGAGCGCGATGCTTTCACCCCACGCAGTCATACGTGTGGAGAGGCTCTCTGTCCACAGACCGAAGGTGGAGACGATAAAGTCGTACAGTCCGCCCACAGCCGCAGCCCATACAAGCGGTTTCGCCTGACTGCCGCCCTGCTCGCCCGACACAAGCACCTGCGTGGTCGCGGTAGCTTCCGGGAACGGGTACTCGCCGTGCTTCTCCTGCACGAAGAACTTGCGGAACGGAATGAGGAATAGAATACCGAGGCATCCGCCTAAGAGCGAGGACATAAAGACCTGCATGAAATTGACGGTTATGTCAGGGTACTTCGCCTGTAGGATATACAGAGCAGGAAGGGTGAAGATGGCACCCGCCACCACCACGCCTGATGACGCGCCGATGGACTGGATAATCACGTTCTCACCCAACGAGTTCTTGCGGTTCAGTGCGGATGACAGACCGACGGCGATGATGGCAATCGGGATGGCCGCCTCAAACACCTGCCCCACTTTGAGTCCGAGGTAGGCTGCGGCAGCGGAGAAAATCACTGCCATAATCACACCGAGCGAAACGCTGTAAGGGGTCACTTCGGCGAACTGCCGCTCGGGACGGAGGATGGGTTCGTACTTCTCGCCCGGCTTGAGCGGACGGGAAGCGTTTTCAGGAAGTTGGATGTTTTCCATAGTATTATGATTTCTTGTTTTGCGTCTGATAGTCACGTCCGTAGGAACGGTATGTGTCTTTCTCTATCTCAATGTCGGGTTCGCGAAAGTCCGTTTTCGGCTGCAACTCCCAGCAGAGGTACTTGATGGTCATTCCTCTGTCAAGCCACTGCTTCTCGTAATGCGTTTGTAGCAGTTTCGCCTTTTCTAGCAGAGGTGAGTCGGATGCCGCATACAAATCATCTGTATCTGCCAATACAACATAGCCGTTCTCTTGCAGCATAGCTTGGGTGTAGGTATAGAGGAACGGACTGTCCGTCTTTAGATGAATCCGTCCACCTACTCGCGTAACGTTTTGATAACGTTGCATAAAGAAGGTGGAAGTAAGGCGTTTGGTAGCTTTCTTCATCTGCGGGTCGGGGAATGTGATCCATATCTCATCCACCTCATTCGGAGCGAAGAAATGCGGCAGCATCTCTATCTGCGTGCGCAGAAACGCCACGTTGGTCAGGTTCTCCTCTTCCGACTGTCTGGCTCCCGCCCACATCCTCGCGCCCTTGATGTCCACGCCGATGAAGTTGCGGGTGCTGTCCGTCCGTGCCAGTCCTATCGTATAGTCGCCGTGACCGCAACCGAGTTCAATCGTAATGGGATAATCGTTCTCGAATACCTGCTCATTCCAGCATCCCGCCATCTTCGTGACTTCCGAACCGTTCTGCAGTTCGCGGAAGCCGCATTGGAAGACCCTCGCGAACGATGCCATATCCTGAAACTTCTTCTGTTTGTTCTTGCTCATGACCAAAGGGATTTGTATCAGGGTTGCAGTATCTCCATTCCTATCTGGCTCACGCCGCGCAGATTATCGGAACGCATGCCGTGACGGACGGACAGGGAGTAGGTACCCGTGTCGGGAAAGTGGTAGTTCTGCTCGTACAGTACGGGCATCGAAACGTGCCCGTTGCGACCGTTGCCGAGCCTGCTGCCTCTCTCGTCTGCCAGATAGAAATCAATGGTGTCGCTCGTCACCACGCCCTGCGGATTGGTGGAGGTAAGGAAAAGCCACATGTTCTGATAGGGGTAGTTGTCGCTGTGCCGGAGATGCAGCAACACATCGTATGGCTGCACGGTATCCGTCACGCGGAAAGAGAAACAGACAACCGAATCCTTGTCCCACCCTATGGGCGGCACATCCTTGAACTCCGAAAAGACCACTCCCCGAGTGCAGGCTACGGACAGCAGGCTACTTGTCAATAGAATCAGAATTCTTGCGCGGTTGGTCATTGTTCCTATTGTCGTTTCTTGGTTTTCGGTTCTCGCGGGGGTGTCTGTTCTCGCCGCCCGGGCGGCTGTCCCGCTGCGGTCTTTGCTTTTTCTTTTTGTCGAAACGGGAGAAATCGTCCTGTCCTACCACGTTCTGGTAGCCAAGATCCTCCTCTTCTTGTTTGTCCTGCCCGTTGCTGCCCAATGAGTAGCCCATCTTCCGCGCCTCCTCATACAGCGAAATCTCATAATTGAGGCAGCATTTGAGTTTGGCGCACTGACCCGCCAGTTTCTGCGGATTGGGCGAAAGTTTTTGAAGTCGTGCCGCACCCGTTCCGACCGAAGTGAAATTGGTCATCCACGTGGAGCAGCACAGTTCGCGTCCGCACGGTCCCGTGCCGCCTATCCTGCCCGCCTCCTGACGCGCGCCTATCTGCTTCATCTCTATGCGGATACGGAACGTTTCGGCATAGACTTTAATCAGTTGGCGGAAATCCACACGCCCGTCCGCAATGTAGTAGAAAATCGCTTTCGTCCCGTCACCTTGGAACTCCACATCGCCTATCTTCATCTCCAGCCCCAACGACTTGGCGAGCTGACGGGCTTTGATCATCGTCTCATGCTCGCGTTGATGAGCCAGTTCGGCTTTTTGCAAATCCTCTTCAGTGGCGAAACGCAATACATTCCGTATCTCATACCGGCTCGTGTCAATACGGTTCTTGTGCATCTGGCAGAGTACCAGCCTTCCCGTCAGAACCACCTCGCCGATATCATACCCCGGATTCGCTTCCACTACAACCACTTTCCCTTTCTCCAAGGGCATGTGATTGGAATTGTGGTAATACCCCTTGCGCGTGTTCTTGAACTGCACCTCCACGATATCCGTCTCGTTCACGTTCTCCGGCAGATCGCTCAGGTAGTCCGTCACAGGCAGCATGTGCGCCGAGTTGCGGAAGCACGCCTTGGAGGAATACTGGCAGGCATCATTATTTAATGTAAATCGTTCGTTCATAGATGTATATATTGTGTTGCCGTTATTTTTTTATCTGTACAATCATCTGTAGGCATAGGTCGAAGAAGATGATTTTGGCATTCCCGTTCTGGGTGATCTGCCTCTCCGCCTTGTCCAGTTCGGCGATTATTTTCTCCACATTGCCGACGTGGATGAATGTGGCGAAATTTTGGCTGAAATCCTTCTCCGCCTGCATCTGGTAGTTCAGTTGGGGGAGTTGGTAGTTGTAGATGAAGTTCTCGCGTATCTGCTTCTGTACAAACTGCAAAAAAGCCTTCTGTTTCTCGCGCCCCACTTTTGCGTCCGCCATCTTCATGCTCCATTGCCGCAGTTTTTGCAGCGACTCGTAGTCTTTCTTGTGTCCGACCATCCACGCCCAACGCATCAGCGACACAAAATCTTCCATAAAGACTTGCTGCTGTTCCTTGTCCTCGGTTGCTTGTAGTGCCCGAAGGAAACTGCCTTGCGCGAGGTGGGCAATGTCGGCGGCTGATTCGGGACTGACTCCTCGTTCGACAAGCGCGCGGGCTGTCTGCTCTTGGGTCAGAGGCGGCACACGGACCAGCTGTACGCGGCTCAGGATGGTGGACAGAAGTTTTTCTGGCGACTCGCTGACAAGCAGGAAAACCGTCTTCTCTGGCGGCTCCTCCAGCAGTTTGAGCAGTTTGTTGGCGCACGCAACGTTCATCTTGTCCGCCTGCCAGATGATCATCACCTTGTACCCCGAACCGAACGGCTTGAGCGACAGTTTGCGCAGAATCTCGCTGCTCTCCTTCTCATAGATGACAGCCTGCTTGTTCTCTATCCCCAATTGGTTGTACCAGTCATCAAGCGAGAAATAACCCTTTTCAAGAACAATCTGCCGGAACGGAACCATAAAGTCGTTGCACGTGTCCCCCGCATCGGTCTTGACTATGGGGAAAGCGAAATGCAGGTCGGGATGCTGCAACTTCTCAAACTGCAGGCAGGTAGGACACTTGCCGCAGGAATCATCGTCAGTAGGATTGGTGCAGTTGAGGTACTGCGCGTAAGCAATCGCCAGCTGCAGCTTGCCAACTCCCTGCCTGCCGGCAAACAGCCGCGCATGAGGCACACGACCCTGCCGCGCTGTCAGAATCAACTGGCGTTTGACCTCCTCCTGTCCTATTATATCACGGAACCGCATATTTGAACATGCCGCAAAAGCGCGCAAAAATAAATAAATTTCCGTACTTTCACGAAAAACAACGCAAATAATAGTACTTTTGCCGCCAAACGTGAGAAAAATGAACAGAGACGATTTCCCGATACTTTCCGAAACGGTTTACGGCAAACCGCTTGTCTATCTTGACAACGCCGCCACCACGCAGAAACCACGGCAGATGCTTGATGCGATGACCGATGCCTACCTTCACCGCAACGCCAACATTCACCGAGGCGTGCATCATCTCAGCCAAATAGCCACTGAACAGCACGAAACGGCACGAAAAACGGTAGCGGACTTTCTTGGCGCGCGGTCCGAAAAGGAGATTGTCTTCACCAAAGGTACCACTGACAGCCTTAATATGCTCGCTTTCTCTTTCGGAGAGGCTTTTGTGCACAAAGATGACGAAATCATTGTCAGTCAGCTGGAGCACCACTCCAATATTGTTCCGTGGCAGATGCTCTGCGAGCGCAAGCAGGCACGGCTCCGTGTGATGCCGCTTGATGACAACCTGCGCATAGACGCGTCGCGGCTGGAAGACCTGATTAGTGACCGGACGCGCATTATCTCCGTCGCGCACGTGAGCAATGTGCTGGGAACAATACAGCCTGTAGAGGAGATTATCCGCATCGCGCACAGCCGCCATGTACCCGTCTGTCTCGATGGTGCGCAGTCAGCCCCCCATCTGCCCGTCAGTGTGCAGGCGTTGGATTGCGACTTCTACGTCTGCTCCGCCCACAAAATGTACGGTCCTACGGGACTGGGCATCCTCTACGGCAAACAGCAGTGGCTTGNNNNCAACTGCCCCCCGCCGAAGGCGGAGGGGAGATGATCGACCACGTTAGTTTCGAGAAAACCACCTATAACCACCTCCCCTACAAGTTCGAGGCAGGAACCCCCGATTTTATCGGTTCCTGCGCCTTTGCCGCCGCGCTTGACTATATTGACTCATCAGGCAGGGAACAGATCTGCGGTTACGAAAGCGGACTGACCGGATATATGGAACAACGGTTGGCGGAGGTGGAAGGCGCACACGTTTACGCACAAGGGACACCGAAAGCAGGTGCCGTTTCCTTCAATGTATATAACGGGGAACACCTCATCCATCCCTTTGATGTAGGCACACTCCTTGACCGTCAGGGAGTGGCTGTCCGCACGGGGCATCACTGCGCCGAACCGCTCATCGACTATCTGCAAGTGCCGGGTACCGTCCGTGCCTCCATCGCCCTCTATAACAGCAGGGAGGATATCGACACCTTCATCGCCGCGCTTCGCAAGGCCATCGCAATGCTCGGATGAACGCCGTTCTGCATATTCTCATACGTGTTGCCGCCATAACGGCATCGCTATTCATTACGTTCCTTCCTGCCGCCGCGCAGTACCGTATCATCTCCTACAACGTGGAGAACTTCTTTGACACGCAACACGACACCCTCAAAAACGACTACGACTTCCTACACGCCGGCAAGTACCGCTGGACCTACCGGCGGTTCAGCGGCAAGGCTTCCCAAATAGCAAAGGTCATCTGCCACGCCGGACAATGGGACATTCCGCTGCTTGTGGGACTGTGTGAGGTGGAGAACAATGCGTGCCTTGACCGGCTGTTGCGGGCGATGCCGAACCATCCCTATCGGTATATCCACTACGAAAGCCCCGATGAACGGGGAATAGATGTCGCCCTCCTTTACGACTCGCTCCGCTTCCGGCCGTTTGGTAGCAGAACTGTACCCGTCCCTCTTGACAACGATTACACCCGCGATATCCTCTATGTCGCAGGCCAACTGCCCGAAGGCGACACGCTCCATCTTATGGTCTGCCACCTTCCCTCTATGCGCGGCGGACAGCAGGCTACCGAATGGAAAAGACAACGCGCCAAAAAGACCTTGCGGCACCTGACCGATAGTATTCTCTCCTGCCAATCCGATGCGCAAATCGTCGTGATGGGTGATATGAACAGTAGCCCGGCGAACGACCTGCAAGGTCTCGTCAACCGGATGATTGACTTCACAGCCACAGACTCGACTGTAGTTGGTACGCACAAATGGCAGGGTGTCTGGACATGCCTTGACCAGTTCTATCTCTCCCCGTCCATAAACCAACGCTCTACCGTCCGCATCTATGCTGCTGATTTCCTGTTGGAAAATGACCAAAAGCACCTCGGCCGACGACCTGTCCGTACATTCCAAGGCTACCGCTATAACCCGCACGGATACAGCGACCACCTTCCCGTCATCCTTGATTTCCGCTAATGATAGAGGATCCGCCCCGCTTGTCACCTTTTCCGCGCGCCAAGCGCGGAGCAAAAAGCAAGCGGACTGCCCCGCAATGGGACAATCCGCTCCTTTCCCGTATTTTCAAGTGAAGCGTTTACTTCGCTTCTGTACTTCGGATGGGCGTATAGTGACTTCATCGCCTTTTGATGCCTGTCCGTCTCTCTCTGGATTGAGCGAAATTTGAGAGTTTGCAAATCAGTTAGTTGTAAATTTTTTGAACAAAAAATGTCTCAAAT
>DBVX01000020.1:4778-5114 GCA_002308815.1 Bacteroidales bacterium UBA1253 | reverse complement strand
GCCTCGTGCGCAAGATCGTGGCCGACAACGGTCTGGACTTGAACCAAAAGTACAGCCAACTCTCTGGCACGCAGACATTGGGTGAGGTGCTGCTCACCCCGACGCGCATCTATGTCAGACCCGTGCTGGAACTGATCAGTCAGTTGGACGTACACGGCGTGGCGCATATCACAGGCGGAGGGTTTGACGAGAACATCCCCCGCATCTTCAAGAAGGGTCAGGGCTTCCGCATAAAGGAGGGTACGTGGACGATTCTGCCCGTGTTCCGCTGTCTGGAGGAGTGGGGTGGTATTCCGCATCGCGAGATGTACAACATCTTCAATATGGGTATCGGCA
>DBVX01000020.1:4634-4767 GCA_002308815.1 Bacteroidales bacterium UBA1253 | reverse complement strand
CCCTGCCGCAGGAGCAGGCGGCGGAGGCTGTCCGCATCCTCAGTGAGAACGGCGAGAAGGCGCAGGTCATCGGTGAGGTCATCGAGGGCGAGAACGAAATAAGAATGTAATTATCAACTATCAATTGTCAATT
>DBVX01000020.1:0-4565 GCA_002308815.1 Bacteroidales bacterium UBA1253 | reverse complement strand
AGATTATCGCCACGGGCGGCACGCAACGCCTGCTGGATCAGAACGGCATACAAACCATCGGCATCAGCGAGGTGACGGGTTTCCCGGAGATTTGTGACGGGCGGGTGAAGACCCTTCATCCGAAGGTGCACGGTGCCCTGCTGGCGCGCCGCGATGTGCCGGAACATCTTCAGACCCTGCGGGAGAACGGCATAGAGACGATTGATCTTGTGTGCGTCAATCTCTATCCGTTCCGTCAGACGATAGCCAAAGCGGATGTCACGCGCGATGAGGCGATTGAGAATATCGACATCGGCGGACCGTCCATGCTGCGCAGCGCGGCGAAGAACAACGCCTCCGTGACGGTGGTGTGCGACCCCGCCGACTATGACAGGGTACTCAAGGAGATACGCCGGAACGGCGACACCACGGCGGAAACCCGTCTGCAGCTCGCCGCCAAAGCCTATACGCATACGGCTGAATATGATATGTGTATCGCCGCGTATATGCGTCGTGAGGCGGGTCTGAACGAGAAACTGTTCCTCGAATACGATTTGCGCCAGTCGCTGCGCTACGGCGAGAACCCCCATCAGCAGGCGCGGTTCTACGGAGCGGCGGACGCGGGCGCGTACTCGCTGGCTAATGCGCGGCAGCTGCAGGGCAAGGAACTGTCCTACAACAACCTGCAGGATGCCAACGCGGCTCTGTGTATTGTGCGCGACTTCGATCGTCCCTGCTGCGTGGCGCTCAAGCACATGAACCCGTGCGGAGCGGCGGTGGCGGACACAATAGAGGAGGCGTGGCGGAAAGCCTACGAGTCGGATACGGTGAGCATCTACGGCGGTATCGTGGTGTGCAACCGTCCTGTGACGGAGCAGGTGGCTCTGGGTATGAAGCCGATTTTTCTGGAGATTGTGATTGCGCCTTCGTTCACGGAAGAGGCTCTGGCGGTTCTGCAAGCCAAGAAGAACCTGCGCCTCTTGGAGGTGGATATGACCCGCACGGAGAGGACGGAGATGCAGTATGTGTCCGTGAACGGCGGGATGCTCGTGCAGCAGCAGGACACGCAGATTGAAACGCTGACGGCGGAGATGTGCGTTACCGACAAGAAACCTTCGCTGGAGATGTTCGGCGACATGCAGTTCGGCTGGACGGTGGTCAAGCACGTGAAGTCGAACGCGATTGTGGTGGTGAAGGACGGTCATACGGTCGGTGTGGGTGCCGGTCAGATGAACCGTGTCGGGTCGGCGGAGATTGCCCTCAAACAGGCGCGTGAAGCCGGATTCACCGATGGTCTTATCTTGGCGAGCGACGGTTTCCTGCCCTTCGATGACACGGTCGCGCTGGCGGCGCAATACGGCGTGACGGCAATCGTGCAGCCCGGCGGCTCCATCCGCGACAACGACTGCATAGTGAAAGCAAACGAATTGGGAATCTGTATGCTGATGACAGGGGTAAGGCATTTCAAACATTGACAATAATATCCGTCTGCGCTCACAAACAACAGGTTTTTCAATGACCCCGACACAGCAACAGAAAGCCGCACGCGATTTTGCCGCCAGATGGCAGGGCAAAGGCTACGAGAAAGGCGAGAGTCAGACCTTCTGGCTGGAACTGCTCACCGAAGTCTTTGGAGTGGAACACCCCTCCGAATATCTTGCTTTCGAGCAGCAGGTTCATCTGGATCACACCTCGTTCATCGATGCCTGTATTCCCCGCACGCACGTGATGATAGAGCAGAAGAGCATCGAGAAAGACCTCGGTGCGCCTGTCCGCCAATCGGACGGCTCATTGCTCAATCCCTTCCAGCAAGCCAAACGCTATGCCGCCGAACTGCCTTATTCTCAACGCCCCCGATGGATTGTAACGTGCAACTTCCGCGAGTTCCGGGTGTATGATATGGAGCAGCCCAACGGCGAGCCGCAAATCATCCTCCTTGCCAATCTGGGCAAGGAATACTATCGCTTGCAGTTCTTGGTGGACGAAGGCAACGAGAATCTCCGCCGCGAGATGGAAGTATCGGTCAAAGCCGGTGAGTTGGTCGGGATGATATACGACAAGTTGCTGGAGCAGTACAAGCCTTTACTTTCCGCTGACGCAGAAAGCACCCGACAAAAAACGGAGATAGAAGCCGAGGTGCTGCGTTCACTCAATATCCTATGTGTGCGGCTCGTGTTCTGCCTGTATGCAGAAGATGCGGGACTTTTTGCCAGTCATTCCGCCTTTCACGATTATTTGGCACAATATGCAGCCAAAGATATACGCCGTGCGTTGATAGACCTATTTGAGGTATTGGACACGCCTGTAAAACAGCGTGATGTGTTTCTTGACGCGACACTTGCCGCGTTCCCGTACGTGAATGGCGGGCTGTTTACCCGTAGAGCCATAGCGCGCTATGGCTCTACAAGCGACCACGACATCATCATTCCGCAATTCACGGAGGAGTTGAAGCAATTGCTCTTGGAGAAGGCCTCCGCCGATTTCGACTGGTCAGAAATATCCCCGACCATCTTCGGTGCGGTGTTTGAAAGCACTCTCAACCCCGAAACGCGCAGGTCTGGCGGTATGCACTACACGAGCATCGAGAACATCCACAAGGTGATTGACCCGCTCTTTCTGAACGACTTACGTAGCGAATTGGATAGTATATTGGAAGAGAAAGTGGAAAAAACACGAATGCACCGTCTCGATGATTACCAAAACAAGCTTGCCTCACTCACCTTCCTCGACCCTGCCTGTGGCAGCGGCAACTTCTTGACCGAGACCTACCTAAGCCTGCGAAGGTTGGAGAACGAGGTGCTTCGCGAGCGGTATCACGGGCAGATGATGATGGGCGAGTTCAACAANNAAAACTCCCCCTCTAAGTTAGAGGGGGTCAGGGGGAGTGTGTTAAGTCCGCAGAAGAGGCAACAGTTAGCCGCCTTCCAAGACAAACTCGCCTCCCTCACTTTCTTCGACCCCGCCTGCGGCAGCGGCAACTTCCTCACGGAAACCTACCTCTCCTTACGCAGGCTTGAGAACGAGGTGATACAGGCGATGTACGGCGGAGCGAACATCCTCACTTTCGACACGCTGATAAAAGTGAGCATCAGTCAGTTCCACGGCATTGAAATCAACGACTTCGCCTGCACGGTCGCGAAGACCGCCTTGTGGATAGCGGAGAACCAGATGATGCAGCAGACCTCCGCGATAGCGGGCAAGCCGATGGATTTTCTGCCGCTCAAAACCAACGCGAACATCCACGAGGGCAACGCTTTAAGGATGGACTGGGCGGAGTTGTTCTGCCGTCAGCCATCGTCCCTGTTCCGTCGTCAGCCATATATGGCTGACACACTCAACACACCCAACTACCCCGACTACATCATCGGCAACCCGCCGTTTGTGGGTTACAGCCTGCAAAGCAAGGAGCAGAAGGAGGACATCCTCAATATCTACCGTGACGAGAAAGGCAGACCCTACAAGACGGCAGGCAAGATTGACTACGTGGCAGGCTGGTACTGGAAAGCTGCCGAGTTGATGCTTGGAGCGCGGTCATCCTCGCCCGCAAAATACATAAAAGCCGCCCTCGTCAGCACCAACAGCATCACGCAGGGCGAGCAGGTGGCAGCCATCTGGCAGCCCCTCTTCGAGCGTTTCGGCATACAGATAGACTTCGCCTGGCGCACGTTCCGTTGGGACAGCGAAGCCGACATCAAAGCCCACGTGCATTGTGTCATCATCGGGTTCAGCAGGAGCGCGAGTGTCCCCACTCGCGATGAAGGAACGCAGGGAGACTCCCCCTCTATGTTAGAGGGGGTGGCACGGAGTGCCGGGGGCGTGTGTCAATCCGACTATAAGGATACTAAAGGGATAGCGAAGGGATACGATACCGACACGGGTAGAGCCATAGCGCGCTATGGCTCTACAGGCACAACCAAGCGCATTTTCCTCTCCGACAACCAAACCCTCACAGCCACCAACATCAACCCCTATCTCATCGATGCCGGCAATGTGTGGATTGAAAGCCGCAACAAACCGCTCTGCGATGTGCCGGAGATGGTGACAGGCAACCGCCCCGCCGATGGAGGACACCTGATTATCGAGGCGGAGGACTATGAGGATTTTATCAAGAAGGAACCCGCCGCTATCCCATATATCAAGAAACTGACAGGAGCGCAGGAATATATCAACAACAAACCACGTTATTGTCTGTGGTTAGTGGGTGCCAGCCCTGCCGAGTTACGCAGGATGCCGCTTGTGATGCAGCGCATAGAAGCCTGCCGACAAGACCGCCTCAACGGAGCACCCGACCGTCAGAAACTTGCCGACACACCGTGGCTGTTCAGAGAAACCAACAATTACGAACATTTTATAATCGTTCCGCGAGTAAGTTCAGAAAACCGCCGGTATATTCCGCTTGGTTTTATGGATAAAAACACAATCCCTACAGATTCAGCTGTTATCATCCCCAACGCCACGTTGTATCATTTCGGTGTACTGACGAGCAATGTCCACATGGCGTGGATGCGTGTGGTCTGCGGACGGTTGAAATCCGACTACCGCTACAGCAAGGACATTGTGTATAACAACTTCCCGTGGCCTTCGTT
>DBVX01000053.1:16955-18515 GCA_002308815.1 Bacteroidales bacterium UBA1253 | reverse complement strand
AAATGTTTTATCGGACAGTAATAGTTTGAAATCTGTCCTCAACTCAAAGAACTCTATGGCTTGCTTTGCCAATTGAGAGCCGTGTTCTCCGATAAGAAGTGTACACGGGAGGAAGGCAGAGAGAAACTACAGCGATGGTATAAAACTGTGGCTGCTTGTAACAACAGGGAGATGAAAGCGGTTAGAGAGCAGATTAAGCAGCGGGAGGAGGATGTGCTGAATTTCTTTAACGCCAGATCAACCAATGCCTCTGCGGAATCATTGAATGCCGAACTGAAGGCTTTCCGTTCGCAATTGAGAGGTGTGGCAGACTTTGAATACTTTATGTACTGCATCTGCAAGGTAATGGGGTAAGACAGGGGTCGTTGTGTGCAGTTATGGTACGGGGATTAGTGCCTTGCCACGGAACTTTGGAAGTGAGTCCGAAAAAGTCATTCCGTACAGTTTGTGCAAATAGGGACGGAAGATTTGTGATGCAGAACACTGCGGCGGAGACGGAAGGCTGCGGCGGATGTCCAGATTGAGCGGAAGGATGTATTGACAGTCAGTTGTCCGAAGGTGTGCTGCCGCGCCTTGTCAAAACAGCAAGGAAGGACTTTTCCTCCGGCATCTATCACGCAGCCGGTAAAAAGACGGCTGCACGGACGAGTGAACAGACGGGTGAAGCGGTGGGAACGTTTGGGACGGTATAATCCGTCCTTCTGTTTTTCATACCGGCTGTACCGCTCATCGGAGGGCATCAAGGGGTTGCCTTTTTCGTAGTCATAGAACTGCGCCGTCTTGAACGTCAGGCAGTCGGCACCAAGGCTGCGGTACAGACGCTTGAACTCCTTCCATTCGTGTTCATTGGAGCGGAGTCGCAGGCACTGCAATTCAATCCGTATGCGGCTGCGGTGTTTCGTTTTCGCCTGCCGCAGGCTGCGCAAGGCGGCATAGACTTTCCTCACATCCCCACCCTGCCGGTAGGCTTCGTAAGAGGATTGGGTAAGTCCGTCCATTGACACAATGATGCGGCTCAGCCCTGCCTGCACAAGCACCTCCGCCCGCTCATCGGTGAGGGCTTGGGCGTTGGTGCTGACGATGGTATAGAGTCCTTCTGCATGGGCAAGGCGGATCATCTCGGGCAGGTCGCGGCACAGCAGCGGCTCGCCCTGAAAATAGAACTGGATGGTATGGACGAAAGGAGACAGTTCGTCCAATATATGCCGGAACAAAGGCAGGGGAAGGGTCTTTGTGGTAGCCGTCTGCCCATTGTCGCGCCGGGCTGTTCCCACAGGACATTCGGGGCAACGTAGCTGGCAGAAACCGGCAGGTTCGACCGACACAAAAGTCGGCATGTGCGTGAAACGCACGATGCCGAAATATGCCAGCAAGTAGTGCCATTCGGCACGCAGCAGGTTAAGCAGCCTATGCCAGAGGTATCTTGTCAATGCGGCGTTGGTGACGGCCTCCCTCGAAATCGGTAGAGAAGAATGTGCGCACGATGTCTAAAGCCTTGTCCTCGGCGACGAAATTGGCAGGCAGACTGAGGATGTTGGCGTTGTTGTGCTGACGCGCAAG
>DBVX01000053.1:4884-16920 GCA_002308815.1 Bacteroidales bacterium UBA1253 | reverse complement strand
GTCATGCAGATGCCGTTGCCTGTGGAGCAGATGACGATTCCGTAGTCGTATTCACCCTTTTCGACGGCTGCGGCGCAAGGGTGCGCGAAGTCGGGGTAATCGCAACTGTCGGTGGAGTAACAGCCGAAATCATGCACTTGCGTACCGTTATCGGTCAGGAAGCGGATGACGGTCTGCTTGAGGTTGTAGCCTGCGTGATCGGAGGCGATGGCTACACGGAGTTCAGATAAGTTTTTCATTATAAGGACAAACTGTTTGACAGATTTCACATTTATGCGTAATGTAGGCTACGCACCGTCTCGCGTCCCATTCCTCCCGTCCGAGAGCCTGTCCGGGACACGCTTCTATGCAGCGGCGGCAGTCTTTGCAACCTAGCGCGTATGGCCTCATCAGCTGTTCGTGAGGAGCATCCTGTACATCGACTTGCAGCACCAGTTCGCCTATATGTACGCGACTTCCCAATCGCGGATGAATCAACTGATGATTCCTGCCTATGAACCCCAATCCTGCTGCCACAGCCATCCGCCGTTCGAGTACGGGGGCCGAATCGCAGAAGACGTGCTGATGGTCAGCGGAGAACACATCCCCTTCATCGGCATCCGATTCCTCCAGGATGCGCTGCCGCATCTGGTAGAGCAGGCTTTTGAGCGTGCGGTGGTAGTCATGTCCTGAATGTTCGTAAGTGAGCAGTGTGACGACTACCGTCTTGGCATCGGGCACCAGCTCGCGTATGTCATAGCGCTTGGCTTGGTTGCGCTCAAAGTAACTCATATTGCCGTGCAGACCCTGCGCGACCCATTCGTCCATAAAGAGGGCGTCACTGTCCCAGCGTTGTGCCGTTACCACACCTGCATCATCCATCCCTACTGCCAGTGCAACATGACGGATAAAACCGTATGTCAAACCCCGTGCAGGCACGAGAAGACGTTGGTAAGGATAATCTGGATGGAGATGGCAAACGCGATTACGCCGAAGAACTTGCGTACCACATACAGAGCTACGGGACCGAGATGCCGGGTGAGCCAGTTGGTGCCGCGAAGCACAATGTAAAGCGTGATGACGCAGAGGACGACCGTCACCAGCAGGGAGGCGATACTGTACTGCACGTGCATGGACAGCAGAGCCGTGAATGACCCGGGGCCGGCATACATTGGGAACGCCAGAGGGATAATGTCACTGCTCTCGTTGCCCAAGTCAGTCGTCTTGAATATCTGGGTGTCCAACACCATTTCCAACGCAAGCAGCATAATCACCGCTCCGCCGGCTATGGCGAAGTAGCGGATGTCCAATTGGAAGATAAGCAGCATCAGGTCGCCTAACAGCAGGAACACAAGGAAGATAAGCAGGGAATAGAGTGCAACGCGCGTCGGGTGGATTTTCGCTCCCTTGTCCTGCAGCTGCACCACGATAGGCATATTGCCGATGGGGTCGATGATAGCGATTAGCAGTACAAATGCGGCAAAGGCATCGCCCCAATGGATAACTCCGAAGAAGTCACGAATAGCGTCAATCATAGTCTGTCTCTTTTTAAGCGCGCAAAAGTAGTGTAAAAACGGCGGACGGTGAAACAATCAGTGCATTTTATTTATCCGTGCGCCGTCCATTCGCAGCAGGATGAAAAGCAGCAGGGTGAATCCCCAGAACGACGACCCGCCGTAACTGAAGAACGGCAGCGGGATACCGATGACGGGCAGCAGGCCGATGACCATTCCTATATTGATGGTGAAGTGCAGGAACAGGATGCTTGCCACCGAGTAGGCGTATATCTGCGAGAACACATCGCGCTGCCGCTGCGCAATATAGAGCAGGCGCAGAATGAGCGCCACATAAAGAGCCACCACGGCAAACGTACCGATGAAGCCCCATTCCTCGCCCACTGTGCAGAAGATGAAGTCGGTATGCTGTTCCGGTACGAAACTGAGCTTGGTCTGTGTGCCTTGCAGGAACCCCTTGCCCGCGAAGCGCCCCGAACCGATGGCTATCAGCGACTGCGCCACGTTGTAGCCGTACCCCATCGGATCCTCGCGGATACCAAGTACCACCTCGATACGTGCCCGTTGGTGCGGCATGAGAACACTGTCTATCCACGCGTCGGGAATAATCTGCAACTTAAGGATGACCACCGCCGCCGCAATCGCAAGAAAACCGTATAGCAGTACCTTGCCGTTCATACCCTGCGTGTAGAAGACCAGCAGGAAAGCCGCAAAGACAAGTGCCGAGCCGGTCTCTTTCTGCCAAATCATAATGATGACCATCGGCAGTCCGATGAGGCAGAACGGCACAATCAGGTCACGCCACGAGCGCACCGAATACCCGTACTTGCTCATATATTTGGCAACTGCGATGGCGGTAACGAACTTGGCGAACTCAGCGGGCTGCAATTTCATCGGACCAAGGTCTATCCACGACAGCGAACCTTTCGTGTCGTTGGCGAGAAAAGGCGTTGCCAGCAACAGGAGAATGACGGCGGCGTACATCCAGTAGCCCAGAATATCGTACAGTCGCTCGTCGATAAGCAGTACAATCAGCCCCATCACAAGCGCGGACATAATCCATACGAACTGCTTGCCCGCCACATTGCTGAAGGAGAATATCGAGGTCTGCTCGAACGTGTAGCACGCGCCGTAGATATTCACCCAGCCGAACAGGGCAAGCGCGAGATAGATCAGGACTGTCACCCAATCCACTCCTTTCCAGATGGAACTGCGGCTATTGACGGATGTTGCAATCATTGCGCGGCGGTATTGATAAAATGAGTGGAACGGATTCTGTCATATCCGTCAGGACGCGAAATGGAGTCCGTCAGGTACTTCTCCATCATCATCGTTGCCACCGGACAAGCCCATGTGGCACCAAAGCCCGCGTTCTCCACCGCCACCGCCACCGCTATTTTCGGATCGTCCAACGGAGCGAAGCCGATAAAGATGGCGTGGTCTTTTCCGTGCGGGTTCTGTACCGTACCCGTTTTGCCGCACATCTGTAAAGCGGGTATATTATAGTGCCGGCCTGTTCCGTTGGTCATCACGCGCGCCATACCGCGCTGAACCACCTCGAAATGCCTCTTATCAACCCCTGTCTGATGACGCTCAATGGCAGGCATCGATGGCAGCGGGCGTACCAGATGCGGGGTCATATAGTAGCCGCCGTTGGCTATGCATGCCGCCTCATTCGCCAACTGCAAAGGAGTGACCAATATCTCACCCTGACCGATGCTCAGCGAACGGATGGTGATGGCGCGCCAACCGCTTTCGCCGTAGATGCGTGAGAAAGTCTTGGCTGTCGGAATACTCCCGGTCGCCTGATTGGAAATGTCCGAATCGAAACGCCCCGCAAAACCGAAACTAACTACCAAATCACGCCAGTGGTCATACGTGTGGCGGAACGTGGCGTTGTTCTTGCCGTAGCCGTGCTGCTCAAGGATGTCGCGGTAAGCCTGCCAGAAATACGGGTTGCACGACTGCTCGATACCCGCTTCCAACGATACGGGCGATCCATGATGGTGTGTGCATTTGATGGGTGTTGAACCCGGTCCGTTGCACGCATACAGCGTATTGGGCGTGAAGGCACCCGTCTGCAGCCCCACCAACGCCTGAATCAGTTTGAAGGTTGAGCCGGGCGGGTACTGCGCCTGCACGGCACGGTTCATCAGCGGCTTGTGCGGGTCGCTCAACAGAGCGGCATAGTTCTTCGATCGCTGCCTGCCCACCAGACTGTGCGGATCCCATGATGGCATTGATACCATCGCCAGCACCTCGCCGGTCTTCGGCTCAATCGCCACCGCGCTCCCCATCTTGCCCTCCAACAACTCCTCCGCCAACTGCTGGAGACGTATGTCAATGGTCAGTTGCAGATCCGTTCCCGATTCGGGCGGATAGTCCAGTTCGCCGTTGTGGTAACTGCCCTGTATGCGTCCTTTCGAGTCGCGCATCAGCACCTCCACGCCCTTCCTGCCGCGCAACAGCGTCTCGTACTGACGCTCTATGCCGTCCCTGCCGCTGTAATCGCCTATCGAGTAGTAGGAATCATTCTCCAAATCCTTCCGGTTTACCTCCCCCACGCTACCCACTATATGTGCCGCCGAAGGATACACATAATCGCGGAGTGTGCGCTTGCGCACCGATACGCCCGCGAAATGGAACAGTTGCTCCTGCACTGCCGCCACATCCTCTTTCGACAGCATACCCCAGAACAACTGGGGAGTATAAGGAGAGTATCCTCGGTTGCGTTTCCGGTCACACACTTCGGACATCCGCTCCTCAAATTGCTCTAGACTGATTTGCATCGCCTGACAGAAACAGAGCGTGTCGAAGCCTTTGCGCATTTCCCGTACGATAATCATCACGTCATAGACTGGCTGGTTGAAGACTATCAGACTGTCGTTGCGGTCGTATATCAGACCGCGTGAAGGATAGATGGTCTGCCTCACTAGTGCATTGCCGTCCGCCTTGTCTTTGGTTGAAGAATCAATGACCTGTAGGTAGAAAAGGCGGCAAAGAAAAACCATCGCCACGGCAATCACAATGCCGCCCAGCACATAACTGCGTTTATAGTACTGCGGATTGATCATGACCTGTGAAGCAGAAATCCATATACAAAACCGCCTCCGATAGTCACAACGGAACTGATTACAGTCTCTAACAGTACCCAGTACCAGAGACTCCAGCTCCATGCATCAAGCGAGAAGACCGCCAGGTGATGCAGCAGGGTCAGAAGAACGACCAAACGGATGAACGGTTGGACACCGGCGTTCAGAGGAACTATCGGACCGACTATCCGCTCCGACTCCTGCACCATGCGCGCCAGCATCAGCGGCTTGATCCATGACACTGCCGCACACGCTGCCGTATGAATGCCCGGAGAGGAACAGATGCAGTCCATAGTCACACCCATTGCCAGACCAATCAGTTGCTCTTCCCAGCGCGGCATAACAGGCAGGCAGATGAGAAACAGCACATACACGAAAGGATGGCAGAATCCCAGCACGTGCAGGTTGTTGAACACGGTTGTCTGCACGAAAAGCAGAAACAGCGCGGCGACTATGATGCGGAACCATTTCATTGTTTCAGGCGCATACTGTCTTGCTCAGCGGCAAGGGGGTTATGGACTATCTGCACGTACCGAAGGCTCTTGAAATCGGTCGCCAACAACACGCGCAGGTTGTAATAGGTGTCTCCGTCCGGCAACTCCACGCGGTCGATTACCCCGATGGGAATTCCTTCCGGAAACAGACCCGTCAGACCATTCGTCTCTATCGTGTCACCCTCCTCTACAAGTATATGCCTGCCAATATCCGTCAGATTGGCATAGCGGGGCGAAGGTCCGTTCCATACCAGAAAGCCCATCTGCCCGTTCCGCCGGATGCGGCACGAAAGGCGCATCTTCGGATGGATGACGGGTATGACTTGTGCGAAATGAAGGTTCACCGCCGACACGATTCCCACCACGCCGTCGTGTGACAGCACGCCTTGCCCTTCGTGCACGTTGTCACGTGCGCCCTTGTTCAGGACGAGGTAGTTGTGCCGACTGTTGGTCGCCACGTCCACTACTCTGGCTGGCTGGTAACTCCAGCGAAGGTGTGAATAGACATACGCGCTGTCCCTTTCCACCGAATCCTCCACCATTCCCTGCAGATGGTTCACCTGACCACGCAGACGCGCGTTCTCTTCTGCAAGAACAGCGTTCTCCTCGCGGAGATGGAAGTATTCGTCCGTGTTCGTCAGCATCAGGTTGAACGATGCCGTCAGCGTGTTCGATGCCGAAAGGAAGGTGGACTGCTGCAACTTCTGCTCCGAGACCATCCATAAGAAAGCGGCAACTTCCATTGCCAGAAAAAGCAGGAAGTTGCCATATTTCTGTATCAGCCGCAGCAGGTTGTGCATACCGCCCTTTCGTTTTTACCGCATCAGGAAAGCGAAGTTCTTCACGTTCTTCAGCGCGATGGCTGTGCCGCGTGAAACGGCGTGCAGCGGATCCTCCGCCACGTGGAATTGGATAGTCGTCTTGTCCGTCAGACGTTTGGCGAGGCCGTGAAGCAGTGCGCCGCCGCCGGTCAGGAAGATGCCGCGTTTCACGATATCCGCATACAGTTCGGGAGGCGTGTTGTCCAGTGCTTGAAGCACGGCGCCTTCTATCTTGATGATGCTCTTGTCGAGACAGTGCGCTATCTCCTGATAACTTACCGGCACTATCAGCGGAAGGGCGGTCACTTTGTTCGGACCGATTACCTCGTAGTCGTTCAGAGGCTCGTCCAATTCGGGCAATGCTGAACCAACTGCTATCTTGATGCGCTCTGCTGTCGGCTCGTCTATCTTCAGATTGTGCATACGGCCCATGTACTCGATGATGTCGCTGTTGAACTCGTCGCCTGCCGTCTTGATGGACTTGTTGGTCACGATGCCGCCCAACGAGATAACCGCAATCTCCGTCGTACCGCCGCCTATATCCACCACCATGCATCCTTCCGGTGCCTCCACGTCAATACCCATACCCAGTGCAGCGGCCATCGGCTCAAATATCATATATACGTCTCTGCCGCCCGCATGTTCGCTGCTGTCGCGTACGGCACGGATTTCAACCTCCGTCGAACCCGACGGGATGCAGATTACCAGACGGATACTCGGTGTGAACAGCTTGTGCTTTTCGGGTATCATCTGTATCAGACCGCGAATCATCATCTCGCAGGCATAGAAATCCGCGATTACGCCGTCACGCAACGGACGCGTCGTCTTGATCATTGTGCCGCCCTTGCCTATCATCTGCTGTGCCTTCCGACCTACGGCAACCATCTGGTTGTTTGATGTGTTGATGGCAACCACCGACGGCTCGTCCACCATCACCTTGTCGTTCATCATGATTATTGTGTTCGCCGTGCCGAGGTCTATGGCGAGCTCCTGTGTGAATGAGAACAAACCCATATTGCTTTGTGTTTTTATAGTAAGAATGAATCCTGTTTCGCTATTCTTTCTGCCGTTCCGCTATCGTCAACGGCTCGTGAACGAAAAACGCACAAAGATACGGCTTGTTTCGCTCTTTTCAAAGCGTTATTGTTATTTTTTGACATTCTATGATGTTTTTTACGTACAGTTGAGTGCTGTCTTCTGACAATTTATCGTTTTATATCTGTATATTTTTTTTATTCCGCATTAAATTCTACCTTTGCCCGCACTATAATAGGAATCGTCCGTGTGAAAAAGCAAAGTCTGTCGGGATGTATATCGCCATCGCAGGAAACATAGGAGCAGGTAAGACAACGCTGACACGTATGCTGGCTCGTTATTACGGCTGGGAACCGCGCTTCGAGAGCGTGACGTTCAACCCTTATCTGGAGGATTACTACAAGGACATCCCGCGCTGGTCGTTCTGTCTCGAGACCTATTTCCTCAAAGAACGCTTCAAAGACCTGCTCGCCGTGCAGCAGACCTCTCACACCATCGTGCAGGACAGAAGCCTGTATGAAGGTGTGTTTGTCTTTGTCAGGAACAACTACCTCCGGGGCGATCTGAGCGAGCGCGACTACACCACGTATATGGAACTGTTCGGCAATCTTAAAAACCTCATCCGATTGCCCGATATGCTCATCTATTTGCGCAAGTCCGTACCCGCTTTGATTGGGCAGATTCAGAAACGCGGCAGGGGTTACGAGCAGATGATGCAGATTGACTACCTCAAAGACCTCAACGAACGGTATGAGGATTTCATCTTCCGACAATACGACGGCAACGTCCTTGTGATAGAATCCGACCAACTCGACTTCGAGAACCGTCCAGAGGATTTCCGTCAGGTGCTGGACAAAATAGATGCCCAACTCTTCGGACTCTTCTCCGTACACAATTGGAAAAACCGGCAATAATCATCCGGACAACGAAACACATATAACTACCCATAAACTATGCACATCGCCATCGCAGGGAACATAGGGTGCGGCAAAACCACCCTCACCAACATGCTTGCCAGACACTACAACTGGACTCCGCGCTTTGAGTCCGTCGAGTTCAATCCATATCTTGAGGATTTCTATGCGGACATGTCGCGCTGGTCCTTCAATCTACAGGTATATTTTCTTAACAAGCGTTTTCAGGACGTAGTGGAGATATCCCAATCCGACGAGTACATCATACAGGACAGAACAATTTATGAGGACGCGCGCATTTTCGCGCCCAATCTGCACGAGCAGGGGTACATGTCTGACCGCGACTTCGAGAACTACGAGGATCTGTTCAACCTGATGATGTCGCTTGTGCGTATGCCCGACCTGCTCATCTATATCCGTTCGGGCATACCCAATCTGGTCGCGCAGATACAGAAAAGAGGACGCGAGTACGAATCGGGTATGCGCATTGACTACTTGCAAGGACTCAACGACAAATACGAGGCTTGGATCAGTGATTACAAGGGCAGACTGCTTATCGTCGATGGCGACAGGATAAAATTCGGTGACAACGCGGACGACTTCCGCTGGATAACCGACCATATAGACGCGGAACTGTTCGGTCTCTTCTCACAGTTAAACCGTGATTGACTCCTTTCTGGATTATATTGCTGTGGAAAAGAAGTGTTCGCCGCTAACTGTGAGGGCGTACAATGACGCTCTCGTCAGTTTCAGTGCCTTCAGCGGAAATGACCTGAATCGTGAGAGTGTCCGTCGGGTGACAGGTCAGGATGTCCGCGACTGGATGATTTATCTCAACGAGGACAAGAAGAACGCGCCTCGGAGCGTAAAGCAGAAACTGGCCGCCCTGCATTCCTTTTTCAAGTTCCTGCTCCGCCTGTCGGTGGTGGAGAAGGACGTGACGCGGGGCATACAGACACCGAAAGCCGACAAGCCCCTGCCTGTTTTTTTCCGTCCTCCACAGATAGAAAAAGCCGCCGAATATGAGGGGAGTGCCGATGATCCGGTTAGCATCCGCGACTGCCTTATTCTGGAGATGCTGTTTCAGACCGGTATGCGGCGTGCCGAAATGACCGGACTACAGGACAGCGATGTGGATACCGGAGAGAAACAGATACGGGTTTTCGGCAAAAGAAGGAAAGAGCGTATCATTCCGATAGGCGATCGGCTGTGCCATCAGATAGAGCGGTACAGACAAGTGAGGAACACCGGCAATGGCACGTTTTTTGTGGATTGGAGAAAGAATGGTGAGACAGTACCTTTGAGTCGCGACAGATTGTACAAAATCGTCACCAAGCGGATGGAAGAATTCTCTTTCCTCAAAAAGCACTCACCCCACGTGTTCCGGCATACATTCGCCACCGAGATGCTGAACAACGGTGCGGATATACGCGCCATCCAGGCGTTACTGGGACACACATCACTGGCAGCAACCGAAGTCTATTCACACACTACGTTTGAGCAGATACTCAATGCATACAATCAGACTCATCCGAGAGCCGACAAACAAATACAATAACCCTTAAAAACACAATCATTATGACACTTGACATCCAATCCATCAACTTTGACATCGCGGATCATCTGCGCCAGTACATCTCCAAAAAGACCCGCCGCTACGAGAAACTCCTTCCCGCTTCCGCTGAAATGGAGATACGTATGACCGTAGTCAAACCCGAGACAAACCTCAACAAGGAGACGCGCATCCGCGTTATCGGATTCGGATCCGAACTCTTCGCGCAGAAGACCTGCGACACCTTCGAGCAGGGCATAGACGAATGCCTTGAAGCCATCGACCGCCAACTGGAAAAACAGAAAGACAAATGAGACGCTTTCTGCCTCAGTTGCTGACCCTGTGCGTGCTGTCTATGTCCACGGGTGTGAAGTCGGAAGTTAAATACATCACGACGGAACAGTTCCAAAATCAGGTGTTCAACTACAAGAAGGACACCACTTGGAACTACTTGGGCAAGCGTCCCTGCGTGATTGATTTCTACACAACGTGGTGCGGTCCGTGCAAGCGTCTCGCGCCAATAATGGAAGAATTCAGCGAGAAGTACAAGGGGAAAGTGGCGTTCTACAAAGCGGACACGGAGAAAGAGCGTGAATTGGCATACGTGTTCCAGATATCCAGCATTCCGCAGGTTCTTTATGTTCCAGTATCAGGTCAGCCGATGCTGCTCAAGGGGTTGTACCCGCAGGAGAGCATTGAACAGATTATTGAGGAATTCCTTCTTGGCAAGAAGAAACAATAACCTATGCAAGTAGAACTCATCCTGCTGATACTGAGTCTGCTGTTTTTCGCCAGTATCTTCACCGACCGCATCGGAAACCGTTTCGGCGTGCCCGCGCTGCTGCTGTTCCTGACTGTGGGAATGGTGTTCGGTCCGGACGGGTTGGGTTCGTGGATCAGCGAGGATGGCGTGGGTTACATATCCGGCATCAGTATCGGCTCGATGCAGGCCATCAGTACGATTGCGCTGTGTGTCATTCTCTTCTCGGGCGGTATGGACACGAAGATAGCCGACATCCGTCCCGTCATTGGTCCGGGTATGACGCTCGCCACAGTCGGAGTGATGCTCACGGCTCTTTTTTCCGGCATACTGATATACTTCATTTTCGGCTGGATCAACGCGCTGGTGTCGGTGGGGTTCGCAACGGCACTGCTGATGGCATCCACGATGTCGTCCACCGACTCGGCAAGCGTCTTCTCCACCCTGCGGACCAATAATATCGGTCTGAAGCACAACCTGCGTCCGCTGCTTGAAGTGGAGTCCGGTGCCAACGACCCGATGGCGTATATCCTGACCATCACGCTGATAGGCATCGTGACAGCCGGTGAGACAACGGACATCAGCGCGCTCACCATCGCGCAGGAGATTGTGGTTCAGCTGATTGTCGGTGCGGTGATGGGTTTCGCGCTCGGCAAGGCGGCGGTTGCGCTGATGCGCAAGACAAGACTGACCAACGAGAGCCTATACCCCATTATGATACTGACTTTCTGCATCTTCATATTCGCCGTCACCTATTATATGAAGGGCAACAGTTACCTTGCCGTCTATATGGGCGGTCTGATGATTGGCAACTCGAAGTTCGTGCGCAAACGTCAGACCAAGTCTTTCTTCGATGGACTGACGTGGCTGTGCCAGCTGCTGATGTTCCTGCTGCTCGGTCTGATGGTCAAACCTCACGAGCTGATGCAGTGGGAGGTGTGGCTGGNNCGCCTGCCGTGTCTGATTATCAGTTTCGTGATGATATTCATATCCCGTCCGTTGGCCGTCTTTCTATGTCTTCACCCCTTCAAGGAGTTTCAGAACAGGGACAAGATGTTCGTCAGCTGGGTGGGACTGAAAGGTGCGGTGCCGATAATATTTGCCATCCTCTGTATGGCGAACAACGTGCCCCACGCCAACCTGCTCTTCAATGTGGTGTTCCTCTGCACCCTTCTGTCGCTTGTTCTTCAGGGTACATCGCTCACCGCTCTTGCCCGCAGCCTGCGTCTGACGCAGGAAGTGGAGCAAAAGAAGCGGCTTGAGTACTTCGACATCGAACTGCCGGAGGAGGTGGAGGAGTACGCACAAGAGATGGAAGTGACCGCCGAAATGCTGCGTAACGGCTCCATGCTCAAGGAGATGGGGATACCCGAGTCCATCCGTATCATCATGACCCGAAGAGGGGAGAACTTCCTTGTCCCCAATGGAAAGACTGTGCTAAAAGAGGGCGACTGGCTGCTCGTCATATCGGAGGACAACATGCGGAAAGCGCAGAAGGATCAGGAAGACGAGGAGGACTACAACCTCAAGGAATGGCGTATGCAGATCATTACCCACACGGGCGACTTTTTCCGAGATAGTTGGCACCGCATCGCACACGGAAACAACAAACAAGACAATCCATAAACAACTAAAAACTCACAACACTATGAAAAAAAAATTTGTATGCCCCATCTGCGGGTACGTGTATGAGGGGACGGAAGCACCCGAACGCTGCCCCCAGTGCAAACAAGTGGTAACTTGGAAGGAAGTCAATGAGAGTGCAGGAATCCAGTTCGCCTGCGAGCATGTCCTCGGCGTAGCGAAGGACACGGACGACCAGATGCGCGCCGACCTCAACGCCCACTTTATGGGTGAGGCTACCGAAGTGGGTAT
>DBVX01000053.1:3092-4864 GCA_002308815.1 Bacteroidales bacterium UBA1253 | reverse complement strand
GCCGACCGCGAAGGCTATCCCGAGATTGCCGCCGCTTTCCGCCAGTACGCTATGGAGGAGGCGGAACACTGCGCCAAGTTCGCCGAACTGCTCGGTGAGGTCGTATGGGACACCAAGACCAACCTTGAGAAACGCATGATGGCGGAAGCCGGCGCCTGTGAGGGCAAACTAAAGATTGCCACCCGCGCCAAACAACTCAACCTGGATGCCATCCACGACACCGTTCACGAGATGGCAAAGGACGAGGCACGCCACGGTTCGGGCTTCCAAGGACTGTACAACCGCTACTTCAAGAAGTAAGAGGGAAACAGCAAGAACACCAAGTCGCCTGACCCATCGGGGCAGGCGGCTTGGTCATTCTTGCCGACGGTCTGTCAGAGGATGCCTGCGTACCATACTAATTGTCAATTATCAACTGTCAATTCACCCGTTGTTTTCCTTCAATCCGAGGTAGGTGTTGCCGTTGGTGGAACCATGCCGCAAACCCGTGCGGAGCGTCGTTTACAAGGCAAAGGGGCTATCCTGATAGAGGGACCGAAATGGTGTGGCAAGACAACGACGGCAAAGCAGTTTGCCCGCAGTGTTGGATTTAGGAGACAGTTCCACTCTTGCCAATGCATCGGTACGCTTCGTCCGTAATGAATGCTCGAAAAACACCCCTCTTTGCATTGACAAGGAGGGGTGTTTTTACTTTTCATGATATGTGCCACCTTGAAGCGATTTATCGGATATCCGCACCGATGGCATCTACTATCCTGCCGGTGACGGTATAAATCTTGCCGTTGCGCTCTATATAGAGAACACCGTTTCTGTCAGTCTTCCTGACCCTGTCGCCTTGCTTATCGGATGAAACAGTGTTAATGGCAGTCGCTTCTTCGGGAATACACTCGATATGCTTGAAATTGCCCCATACATTATGCAGGTCGTAATCTTCCAAACTGCTGCAAGGCACATACAGATAAGCATTGTAGTTCTCTATTGCATTTTCTGACACGGCGGGGGGATTCGTCGCATAACTGTAGAAACGCTTGACAGCACTGCAACCGGCGAAGGCATAATCGCCGATGCTTGAAACGGAAGCGGGAAGTGTAACCGTCGTCAGACTTTTCGCGTTACGGAATGCAGTATTGCTTATACTTGTAACTCCGTTAGGAACAACAAGCGATGTTACTTCCTTATTATCAATATACAGATGCTCGGCGTATGAAAGCGGATTGCTGCTCCCGTTAAAATCAATTCCGCACCACGCGGCAATATCGGAGATATGTACAGAAACCAGACTTTCACAACCATTAAATGCATAATCCTCAATCTTTTTTACACTTCCGGGGATAGTAATGGAGGTTATAGACATTCCTTCACACAATCCTGCCGGGATAGTCTCAACTTCATCGCCAAATGTAACAGAGGTTATTTGAGAACTTACATCAGCAAAGGGTGTGTTATAGATTACATATTGTTCATTTATCATAGTTACACAATTTTTAGCATTCCACTTGATTTCATTTAACGATGAGCAATCATCAAATACTCCATTATAGATATTTGTGACACTATTGGGGATAGTTATGGATATCAGACTACTGCAACCGGAGAAAGCAGAACTTCCAATGCTTGTGACGCTGTTGCCAATGGTGACAGAGGTCAGACTACTGCAACCGGAGAAAGCAGAACTTCCAATGCTTGTGACGCTGTTGGGGATCTCAACCGATGTCAGACTGCTGCAATTTTCGAAAGCATGATAATCGATGCTTGTCACGCTGTTGCCAATG
>DBVX01000053.1:0-3057 GCA_002308815.1 Bacteroidales bacterium UBA1253 | reverse complement strand
CTCCAACGCTTGTGACGCTGTTGGGGATTTCAACCGATGTCAGACTGCTGCAATGCTCGAAAGCCCCTTGTCCTATGCTTGTCACGCTGTTGGGGATGGTGACGGATGTCAGACTGCTGCAATACTCGAAAACATAGTTTCCAATGCTTGTTACACTGTTTGGAATGATGAAAGAACTCAGATTTGTGCAACTGGTGAATGCACATTTTCCTATGTATGTCACATTATTATCGATGGTGACGTTTGTGATGAATTCCCGATATGCACACCACGGCGCAGCATCAAAACAAGGAATATCCTCATCCCATATGTAATCATTCATCTCTCCCGTGCCGGAGATAGTTAGAACACCAGTTTCTGTGTCAAGAGTCCATGTAAGGTTTTCACCGCAGGTGCCGCTGTACTCATCGGCACGGACAATATTGGCTGATAAACAGGCTACTGCCGCTAACAGAAATGTTAAAAGTTTGTTTTTCATACGATTTGCACATTTTTAATGTTGTGTGTCCAACGTTAATAGGTTAATTATGATTTGGTTATAATGACGCTTCCGTCATTTTCTTTATGCTCTTCTCGTTTCTTAATATCTTAAAAAGGGAAAAGGTAACACGATTTTACAGCCATTATGAAACATAGATAAAAAAATGCGTGAAATCCGTTTGTTCTTCACGCTCTACAAGGGCTTCGCAATCCCCGCATCAAGTAGAAAAACAACCGAAGTCCACGCCTGATATGTTCAACCCTCCCGCCCATTGAAAGGCGTGAACGGATAATACATACCCACGAGGACATTCATTATTATTGTCAGGACTTGATGCTGAATGTTGCGAAGATTCTGTAGAGTCGCAAACAACGTCAATAAACGCCTTTTCTTATGTCCTTACTGTTTTACATCGGTAAGCGATGCTCCTGTTTTACGTCAGGGAGTGACGGTGTGGTGTTATCTGATTTGCTCTCAAAAAGGTCACAACAATATGCTGATTTTTGTTATTTAGGCTGAATTTTGGCTCTATGCCATTTCGTGTGGGTAGCAGATTTTGAGTTTGCCGGTCAGGTAATAGACCATCAGGATGAAATTGTCAATGTTTCTAAACCCTCTTGCTCTTCGTTTGGCAAGTTGGATTTTACTGTTCAATCCCTCTCCAATGCGTCTGAATCATCCTTGCCAACTTCACAAACTGCTGTTCATATCAAAACTCATCCAGAAATGATTCCTTCAACACGTATGCCCGTCCCAATGTCGGATATTCCAACAGCAGATTTACCAGTCTCTCATTCCCCTCATCCAACAGACGCTTCTGCATATGGAGTAACGCATACCTGTCTTTCTTATCAACTCGATATTCGACACATTACCTTGGCGTTCCGTTTGGTGAATCCGAGTGATTGCTGATCAGCGAATGCCGCGCAGGTGTTTCTCCCAGTTCCATGCGGACAGCAGAATGTCCTCCACGGGGGTGTCCGCGCGCCAGCCGAGTACGCGGTTCGCCTTTTCGGGCGATGCCCACACCTGCTCGATGTCGCCCTCGCGGCGACTCGTTATCTCGTAGGGGATGTGCTGACCTGTCACTTCAATGAACGTGCGGACAATCTCCAGCACGGACAGTCCGCGTCCCGTACCCAGGTTGAACACCTCCACACGCTCGGCATCGGGATAAGAATATTCAGCCGGAGCGGGAGTGGTAAGCATCCGCTCGACAGCTTTCACATGCGCGCGCGCCAAGTCCATCACGTAGATATAGTCGCGGATGCACGACCCGTCGGGTGTGTTGTAGTCATCGCCGAAGACACGTAGTTTTTCCCGCAGCCCTGCCGCTGTCTGCATCACAAAAGGCAGAAGGTTGTTGGGTACGCCGTTGGGCAGTTCGCCTATCTTGCCGCTCGGATGCGCCCCGATGGGGTTGAAATAGCGCAGGATGGTGGCGCGCAACGACTTATCCGCTTTGGCGGCGGCATAAAGTATGTCCTCGTTCACCTGTTTTGTATGTCCGTAGGGCGACAATGCCTTCTGGATGGGAGCCGTCTCATCCACGGGCAGATGGTCCGCATCCGGCTGGCCGTAAACGGTGCAGGAGGACGAGAAGACGATGTGGCCTGTTCCTGCCTCCCGCATCAGGTCCAGCACATTGAGCAGCGAGCCGATATTGTTGCGGTAGTACAGCAGGGGTTTCTCCACCGATTCGCCGACTGCTTTGCTTGCGGCGAAGTGAATGACGGCGTCAATGGGGGCGTACTTGCGGAACACCTCACGGAGTGCCGTCTGGTCGAGGCAGTCCGCCTGCTCGAATGCCGGACGGCAGCCTGTGATGGCTTCGATGCCGTCCAATACCTCGCGGTTGGAGTTGCTCAAGTTATCCACCACGACCACATCGTAGCCGCTCTCTTGCAGGCAGACTACGGTGTGCGAACCGATATAGCCTGCGCCGCCGGTAACCAGTATGCGTTTCATAGTCAGAAAAGGTGTTGCGGATATACGCCTTGTTTGATCAGTTGGTTGAGTTGCATGATGACCTGCTCGCGGTCCTCGGCATACGTCACGCCGAACCATTTGGACGGAGTCTGGAGTACCTTGCAGGTCGCCTTGCCCGAACGGATGAGGTCGTTCACGAGGGTCGGGATGTAGAACTCCTTCTTCAGTTCCTGCCCGTATGCGCCAAGAAACTGCTTGAAGGCCTCTTCCGTGTAGGTAAAGTAGTCGGGTGTGAAGCCCCACATGTTCATTGATACGGGTGTCATCGGATCCAGCTCGGTGTCTGTTCCGTCCTCGGTGAAGACTACTTTGTTGCCCACCGCCTCAATCTTTGTGCGCTCCACCACATCGGTCAGGTAGCCATCGCTGTCGGTGGTGCAGACACCCCGGCTCACGCTGCCGTTCGCGCTGAGTGTGTTGGCGACGCGGTAGCCGACCATACAGTATCTGCCCTTTTGCCTGTCGGACTGCTGCAAGAACTCAGCCAGCACGGCAAACGACTCCTTGCCGTAGAAGTCATCGGCGTTAATCACGGCAAAGGGCTCGTTGATAAGGTCTTTGCCCATCAGCACGGCGTGGTTGGTACC
>DBVX01000044.1:5158-6427 GCA_002308815.1 Bacteroidales bacterium UBA1253 | reverse complement strand
TTAGAAAAGAGCGTCAGGGCGTTGTCACTTCCGACAAGATGGACAAGACCATCGTGGTCGCCGTCAAATGGAAGGAGAAACACCCCTTGTACGGCAAGTTTGTGAATAAGACACGCAAGTTCCATGTTCACGACGAGAAGAACGAGTGCGGCGTGGGTGACACGGTACGCATTATGGAAACCCGTCCGTTGAGCAAAACCGTTCGTTGGCGTTTAACTCAAATCATTGAAAGGGCTAAATAACTATGGTACAGCAAGAATCAAGACTGACTGTTGCAGACAACAGCGGTGCGAAAGAGGCACTCGTGATCCGCGTTCTTGGTGGCACCAGGAAGCGTTATGCTACCCTTGGCGACACGGTGGTTGTCGCCGTGAAGGGGGTTATTCCAGGCAGTGAGGTGAAGGACGGTACGGTAAGCCGCGCCATCATCGTTCGTGTGAAGAAGGAGGTGCGCCGCGCTGACGGCAGCTACATCCGCTTTGACGACAACGCGTGCGTGCTCATCACCAACCAGAACGAACTTCGCGGAAGCCGTATATTCGGCCCCGTGGCACGTGAACTGCGCCAGACAAACATGAAAATCATCTCGTTGGCACCGGAGGTACTTTGATGCTTCCGCCTGACGGTAAATTAAGTAAACAACTATGGCAAAATTTCATATCAAGAAGGGTGACATCGTTTATGTGAACGCTGGTTCGTCCAAGGGCAAGACCGGCCGGGTGCTGGAGATGCTCGTGGACAAGCAGCGCGCAATCGTGGAGGGTGTCAATATGGTCAGCAAGGCTACCAAACCCAATGCCAAGAATCCGCAGGGGGGTATTGTCAAGAAGGAGGCTCCCATCCATATCTCCAACCTCAATCCCGTGGAGGACGGAAAGCCCGTCCGCGTGGGACGTCAGCTCAAAGACGGCAAACTGGTGCGGGTAAGTAAAAAATCAGGTAAGGAGATTTAACTATGAATACAGCAAGCTTAAAACAAGATTATCAGGATCGCATCGTGCCGGTTCTGATGAAAGAGTTCGGCTACACAACGGTGATGCAGTGCCCCAAGCTCCAGAAGATTGTACTCAATCAGGGTCTCGGCGACGCTGTTGCTGACAAGAAAATCATCGATGTGGCCCAGCAGGAAATGACACTCATCTCCGGTCAGAAGGCTGTGGCGACGGTTTCCAGAAAGGATATCGCCAACTTCAAGGTTCGTAAGAAAATGCCCATTGGCGTGCGTGTCACGCTGCGCGGCGAGCGTATGTACGAGTTCCTTGAGCGTCT
>DBVX01000044.1:4684-5033 GCA_002308815.1 Bacteroidales bacterium UBA1253 | reverse complement strand
GAACATCACGTTTGTAACCACCGCTCCGACCGATGCCGAGGGCTTCGCCCTGCTGCGTGAGTTCGGACTGCCTTTCAAGAAGTAACCCTATCAAACAAGAATCACTATGGCAAAAGAATCCATGAAAGCCCGTGAGGTCAAGAGGGCGAAACTGGTGGCCCGTTACGCGGCTAAACGTGCCGCGCTCAAGAAAGCCGTCAACAGCGGCGACTATGAGGCGGCGCAGAAACTGCAGGATCTGCCCAAGAACGCCAGTCCTGTCCGTCTGCACAACCGTTGCAGCATCACAGGTCGTCCGAAAGGCTATATGCGCGCCTTCGGCTTGAGCCGTATCCAGTTCCGTGAGATG
>DBVX01000044.1:4428-4611 GCA_002308815.1 Bacteroidales bacterium UBA1253 | reverse complement strand
AAAGATTTAAAGATTGAAAGATTTAAGATAGAAAGATGCTTTCCTCTTGATAATCTTTGAATTCTTAAATTCTTAAATTTAAATCCTAAATCTTTGAATAGATAAATTCATTATTAAATATTGTCTCCGCTGTGGAGATTAATTTAAACCCAAAAATCAAATGACAGATCCAATCGCAGATTA
>DBVX01000044.1:0-4354 GCA_002308815.1 Bacteroidales bacterium UBA1253 | reverse complement strand
ATCACTCGCATCTTGTTCGAGAAAGGATACATCCTCTCGTACAAGTTTGTGGAGGATGGACCTCAAGGCACGATAAAAGTCGCCTTGAAGTATGATCCCGTTAACCATGTTAACGCCATCCGCTGTTTGAAACGCGTGTCAACCCCCGGTTTGCGCCAGTATGTGGGCTATCGTGAGATGCCCCGCGTGCTTAACGGACTGGGAATCGCCATTCTGAGCACCAGCAAGGGTGTGATGACCAACAAGGAGGCTCTCGGGCTGAAGTTGGGCGGCGAGGTTATTTGTTATGTTTATTAATGCAGGAGGAACAGCTATGTCAAGAATTGGTAAATTACCCATCGCAATCCCCGCAGGAGTAACCGTAACAGTAAGTCCTGAGAATGTGGTAACGGTCAAGGGCCCGAAGGGTGAGCTTTCCCAGCAGGTGGATGCCCGTATCAAAGTGAGTGTGGAGGACGGCGTATGCCACGTCACCCGTCCGAATGACGACAAGGAAATGCGCTCGATGCACGGTCTGTACCGCGCTCTGATACACAATATGGTGTATGGTGTGAGCGAAGGCTATAAGAAAGTGCTTGAGCTGGTAGGTGTCGGATACCGTGTGGAACTGGCACAGCCCAATGTGCTCAATTTCTCGCTCGGTTACACCCATCCCATCTTCATGGGGCTTCCCAAGGAAGTGAAAGTGGAAACCAAGTCAGAGCGTAACCAGAATCCGCTTGTCATGCTGGAGTCTGCAGACAAACAGCTGTTGGGTCAGATTTGCGCGAAGATACGTTCGTTCCGCAAACCCGAACCGTATAAGGGCAAAGGTATTCGCTTCCAGGGTGAAGTGGTTCGTCGTAAAGCTGGTAAATCGGCTGCTAAATAAATGAAAGGAATAAAGTTATGATTAAGAAAATCGCAAGAAGACTGAGAATCAAAGCCTCTATACGTCGTAACGTGAAAGGCACAGCCGAGCGTCCGCGTCTGACTGTATTCCGCAGCAACAGCCAAATCTACGCTCAGGTGATCAACGACCTCGAAGGCAGGACACTTGCCAGCGCGTCGTCGCTGAATATCAAAGAAAAAATGACCAAGACGGAGAAAGCCGCACAAGTGGGCAAGATGATTGCAGAGGCGGCTAAGAACGCCGGTGTGGAAGCGGTCGTGTTTGACCGCAACGGCTATCTCTATCACGGAAGAGTTCAATCATTAGCAGACGCTGCCCGCGAAGCAGGTCTCAAATTCTAAAACCGCAAGACTGTACTATGAATCGTGTAAAATCAACACAGGACCTGGAGCTCAAGGAGCGCCTCGTCGCCGTCAACCGTGTGACCAAAGTTACAAAGGGCGGACGTACAATGACTTTTGCAGCCATCGTGGTGGTAGGAAACGGAGCCGGAATCGTGGGCTGGGGCCTGGGCAAGGCCGGTGAGGTGCAGGCTGCCATACAGAAAGGTACGGAAGCCGCCAAGAAAAACCTCATTCAGGTTCCCGTCCTCAAAGGTACTATTCCTCATGAGCAATATGCCAAGTTCGGTGGCGCGCGCGTTTATCTGCAGCCTGCCACGCAGGGTACCGGAGTGAAAGCCGGTGGCGCTATGCGTGCCGTGCTGGAGTCTGTGGGTGTGACCGACGTGCTGGCCAAGGCCAAGGGAAGTTCCAACCCCCACAATCTGGTCAAAGCTACAATCACCGCTCTCGGAATGCTCCGCGACGCGCGCGAGGTGGCTCACAACCGCGGGGTAAGCTTAAGTGTGGTGTTTAACGGTTAAAAATGAGAGAAGACTATGGCAACTATCAAAATCCAGCAGGTTCGCAGCACCATCAAGTGCACGAAGAATCAGAAACTGACCATGCAGGCTCTCGGACTCAGAAAGATGAACCATATCGTTGAGCACGAGGCGACTCCCGCCGTTCTCGGTATGGTGGACAACGTGAAGCACCTGGTAAAAGTATTGGACTAACAGTTAAAAACAAAAAAGCTTTATGGAATTACATAATTTAACTCCGGCTGCCGGTTCGGTCAAGACTGCCAAACGTGTCGGTCGCGGCGCAGGCTCGGGTCTGGGCGGCACTTCGACGCGCGGACACAAGGGTGCCAAGTCGCGTTCCGGTTACTCAAAGAAGATCGGATTCGAGGGTGGTCAGATGCCTATGCAGCGCCGTCTGCCCAAGTTCGGATTCAAGAACATCAACCATGTGGAGTACAAGGCCGTCAATCTCAGCACGCTCCAGTCGCTCGCCGAAAAGAGGAATCTTGAGAAAATCGGTCTGCAGGAACTTCGCGAGGCAGGCTTCATCAACAAGTCGGTGCTCGTCAAGATTCTGGGTAACGGTACGCTCACATCACGTCTGACCGTGGAGGCTCACGCTTTCTCGAAGAAAGCGGAGGAGGCCATCACAGCCGCAGGCGGACAGATCGTAAAACTCTAAACAACTATGCGTAAGTTTATAGAAACAATTCAGAATATCTGGAAGATTGAGGATCTCCGCAACCGTCTGGTCACCACGTTCCTTTTCGTGCTGATTTACCGGTTCGGTTCGTTCGTCGTTCTTCCGGGTATCAATCCTGACGCCCTTTCCGCCCTGCACAGCCAGACGGCGGGAGGTCTGATGGCTCTGCTTGATATGTTCTCCGGCGGTGCGTTCTCCAATGCGTCAGTCTTCGCGTTGGGTATCATGCCTTACATCTCCGCGTCTATCGTGGTGCAGCTGCTCACTATTGCTGTGCCTTATTTCCAGAAGATGCAGAAGGAGGGTGAGAGCGGTCGTCAGAAGATGAACCAGATTACCCGCTATCTGACCGTGCTGATTCTTCTGTTCCAGGGTCCCAGTTATCTGGTGAACCTCAGCGTGCAGATGGCTCAGACCGGGCAGGCGGTGAGCGTTGGTTTCAACTGGTTCACCATCAGCAGCACCATCCTGCTGTGTGCGGGGTCGATGTTCGTGATGTGGCTCGGTGAGCGTATTACCGACCGCGGTGTGGGCAACGGTATCAGTTTCATCATTCTGATTGGTATCATAGCCCGCCTTCCGGGGGCGTTCGTGCAGGAGTTCTCCATGCGTCTCAACGACAACGGTACCGGCGGTTTGATGGTCTTTATGGCCGAAATCATCGTGCTGCTCCTTGTCTTCGCGTTCGCTATCATGCTCGTACAGGGAACCCGTAAGATTCCCGTACAGTATGCCAAGCGGATTGTTGGCAACCGTCAGTACGGCGGCGTGCGCCAGTACATCCCGTTGAAGGTGAATGCCGCCAACGTGATGCCGATCATCTTCGCGCAGGCAATCATGTTCATCCCTATCGCTGTCGTAGGCTTCCGCGCAAGCGAGTCCAATGCCTTTGTGCAGGCGTTTATGGATAACAACGGCTTCTGGTATAATTTTGTGTTCGCAGTACTCATCATTGCCTTCACCTATTTCTACACGGCGGTTATCATCAACCCCGTGCAGATGGCGGAGAACCTGAAAATCAACAACGGATTCATTCCCGGTGTCAAACCCGGCAAGAAGACGGCTGAGTACATTGACACAATCATGTCCCGCATCACTCTGCCCGGTTCGATATTGCTCGCCATTATCGCCGTCTTGCCGGCGTTCGCGCGCTTGTTCAACGTTTCGATGGGTTTTGCCCAGTTCTTCGGTGGAACGAGCCTGCTCATTATGGTGGGTGTGATTCTTGATACCTTGCAGCAGATTGAGAGTCACCTGCTTATGCGTCACTACGACGGTTTCTTTGACAACGGTATGCGTATCAAGGGTCGCTCGAACGCGATGGCGTATTAAGTCAGGTCAAATGGTTTATTTGTCCGCATAGCGAAATGATTTATCTGAAAACAGACGAGGAAGTCGAGTTGATGCGTGAGAGCAACCGCATTCTGGGGATGGCTTATGGCGAGGTCGCCAAAGCCATAGCCCCCGGGGTGACCACCGCTCGCATCTGCAAGATTGCTGATGAGTTTGTCCGCTCGCAAGGCGGCATACCCTCCTGTCTGGGTTTTGAGAATTATCCTGCGGCTTTCTGTGTTTCCGTCAATGAGCAGCTGGTTCACGGCATCCCCGATGAGAAGACAGTTCTTCAGGAAGGCGACATTGTGACCATCGACGGTTGTGTACTCTACAAGGGGTTTCATTCCGACTCCGCCTACACGTTTCCTGTAGGCGAGATCGGAGATGAGAAAATGCGCTTGTTGAGAACGACCAAGGAGTGTCTCTATATCGGTATAGAGCAGGCGGTCACGGGGCATCGTCTGGGGGACATAGGTTATGCCATTCAGACACATGCCGAGAAAGCTGGCTATCAGGTGTGCCGCGAGTTTGTCGGTCACGGGATAGGCCGGGATATGCACGAGGATCCCGAGGTCTGCAA
>DBVX01000104.1:1771-4126 GCA_002308815.1 Bacteroidales bacterium UBA1253 | reverse complement strand
TGGCGGATGGCCTCCGGCTGGTCGCCTGTGGGCTGGTAAGGACTCTCTATTTCAAACTGATTGAACATATTCTTATAGGTAAAACCTTTCTGTCAGACGGGCGTAATCCTCGCTGCGGGAACCGTCCGCATCATAAATGACCATACTTGTCTCCTGCAAAGGGCATACATCCCGCCCGAAAACCAGCATCACGCGCTTGGCTGTCCCGCCCTGCTTCGAACTGACGTCGCACCGTTCGTTCACCAGCAGACCTTTCTGTCCGGCGCATCGCAGCATCTCCTCTGCCTCGCCGGAGGGCAGGATGAGGGCGAGACGGCCGTGCGGTGCCAGCAGGCGGGCGGCGGCAGCGGCCAGGTCGTCGAACGACAGGGTCAGTCCTGCCTGGCGTGCTTGTGCGCGGCGGGGCTCGGGACAGGCAAGCGAGTTGTTGTAAAATGGCGGATTGCTGACAATCAGATCATACTCGCCTTCTCGGTCACGCACATCACCCTCGCAGGCGCGCAGGTGTCCGTTCCACGGCGAGGCGGCGAAGTTCTCCGCTGCCTGCCGGACCGAGTCCGCGTCTATGTCTATGCCCTCCACCTGCCAGTCCGCATAACCGCGCAGCAATGCGGCACTGCCGTCCGCCATCATCTCCTCCAGCCGCTGTGCCACCATCAGGGCGATTATCCCGCAGCCTGTACCCGCGTCTAATACGCGATATACCCTGTTCTTGTCCGTTTTACACCCCTGCGGCTCAGCCTCCTCGTTTCCCTGGCTCTCCGCCGCCAAAGGGCACCAGGCACCCAGCAGCACGCCGTCCGTACCGACACGCATGCTGCTCGTGTCGTGACGCACATAAAAGCGTTTCATCTGGAACCCAGGACTGCTCATCGGAAGAGTCATTCAATATTCATTTGCGCGCAAAGGTAAGGCATTTGTTACAATTTGCGAATTATATTAATCGCATTTACCGTGCTTGCCTTGTTTGCCATACCAGTCATACCAGACCCCTTGTACAATCCGAAAGAAGACCACACTTTTGTCGCATCTTTTCAGTCTAGGCGGCGAGTTGCAGACACGGAGCCTGATTAACGAGATATCCCTTTATCTTCCTTCAAGTCTCTCCCAAACCCAACATACGAGTCATCCTATCGTATCTATGCAGCAGGAAAGGATCTATATGGCATCAAATGGCATCAATTTCCCGCATTTTTTTTACTTTTTTTTGTTTTAATCTGTACGATTCGGATTATTTCTGTATCTTTGCGGCGAAAATGTACCTGTGCCATTTCTCTCAATCTGTCGCAAGCATTCTGCATACTTAAAACAATCATATTATGAACAAACTCATTACATTAGAGCAAGCCGTAGAGAAGGTGCATGACGGTATGACCGTTATGTTCGGCGGCTTTCTGGGCAACGGCAGTCCCGTTCAGATAACGGACGCCCTCGTGGAGAAAGGAGTGAAGGATCTGACCATCATCGCCAACGACACGGCGTTTGACGAGGTGGCGCACGGCAAACTAGTCGCCAATCATCAGGTGAAACGCGCCATCGTGTCGCACACGGGTACTAACAAGCAGACAGCCATTCAGAAGAATGAAGGCACGCTCATCGTGGACTATGTGCCACAAGGTACTCTCGCCGAGCGCATCCGCGCCAAAGGTGCCGGTCTGGGAGGCGTGCTGACCCCGACGGGAATAGGCACGATTATGGCAGACGGCAAGGAAGTGGTGAAGATTGACGGCAAGGACTATCTGTTGGAAAAGCCGCTTGGAGCCGACATCGCCATCCTGCGTGCCAACATCGTGGACGAGGACGGCAATATGGTATTCCTCGGCACAACGCAGAACTTCAACCCGCTGATGGCGACCGCCGCCGACTACGTGATTGTGGAGGCGGAGAAACTGGTCAAGCGCGGCGAGATCAAACCCGAACAGGTACACTGCTCCGGCATCTATGTGGATGCCATAGTAGTTGAAAAGTGAAAAGTGAAAGGTGAAAAAAGTTCTGAGGTTAAAAGTTTTAAGTGGTAAGTTCTTCATTCTCTAAACTATAAACTTACGAACTTCTCTAAATTATAAATATTAAACTATAAACTAAATCAATGGAATACAGGACTAAACTGCGCTTGCGTATGAGCGCGAAGGATGCCCATTACGGCGGCAATCTTGTGGACGGTGCGCACATGGTTCACCTCTTCGGTGACGTGGCGACCGAGTTGTTGATTATGCGTGACGGGGACGAGGGTCTGTTTCGCGCCTACGACCAGATAGATTTTCTCGCTCCCGTGTATGCGGGCGACTATATAGAGGCGGAAGGCTGGATTGACCGCGAAGGCAACACCTCGCGCCACATGATGTTTGAGGCCCG
>DBVX01000104.1:0-1727 GCA_002308815.1 Bacteroidales bacterium UBA1253 | reverse complement strand
GCGCCTGCCGATGAGTTGGAAGAACCGATAGTGGTTTGCCGTGCCAGCGGTACGTGCGTCACTCCCAAGGATTGCCAGAGGAAATAGTTTATAAGTTGATGTGTTGATAAGTTTATCGGTGGTTTAATCAACCAAATAAACCACTCATAAACCGATAAACCAGTAAAAAATCATGGACAAACTGATTATCACCGCCGCCATCTGCGGCGCGGAGGTTACCAAGGAGCAGAACCCCAATGTCCCCTACACGGTGGAAGAGATAGTCCGCGAAGCCAAGTCGGCGGTGGATGCCGGTGCGGCTATCGTGCATTTGCACGTTCGCGAGGACAACGGCAAGCCCACCCAGAGCCGTGCGCGCTTTCAGGAGTGTACCGAAGCCATACTGAAAGTCTGCCCCGATGTGATTCTTATTCCGAGTACGGGCGGTGCTGTGGGTATGACTCCCGATGAACGTCTGCAATCCACTGATACGACTCCCGTTCCCGAGATGGCGACCCTCGATTGCGGCACGTGCAACTTCGGCGATGAGATTTTCGACAACACCATGCCCACCATGCGCGCCTTCGGCAAGCGTATGCTGGAGCGTGGCATCAAGCCCGAATACGAGTGCTTTGAGATGGGGCATCTGGACACCATCCTGACGATGGCGCGCAAGGGACAGGTTCCCGGCGCACCGATGCAGTTCAACTTCGTGTTGGGCGTTCCCGGATGCACACCCGCCACGGTGGACAACCTCTGCTGGCTGGTGAACAAGATTCCCGCCGGTTCGACTTGGACCGTCACAGGTGTGGGACGCAGTGCCTTCCCGATGGCGGCTGCAGCCATCGCTATGGGCGGCAACGTCCGTGTAGGCTTTGAGGACAACCTCTATCTGAGCAAAGGCGTATTGGCACAGTCCAACGGCGAACTGGTAGCCAAGGTGGTTCGTCTTGCCAAGGAACTCGGACGTGAGATAGCCACCTCGGATGAGGCACGGGAAATCCTGTCGCTGAAGAAATAGGGGATTCGTTATATCGATATGTCGACATGTCGAAATCCCGAAAAATTGAAAACGAAAAAAACTAAAAATCAATAACAACTATGCAAAAACACGGAAACAAGTACGGTGTACACCGCGTCATTGAGCCTGTAGGCGTTCTGCCTCAGCCCGCCAACAAAGTGGATAACAACATGGACGAGATTTATGACAACGAGATTCTGATTGACGTTCAGACCCTCAATATTGACTCGGCTTCGTTCACGGACATACACAACTACGCCCGTCAGCAGGCAGGCGAAGGCGCTTCTGAAGAGCGCATTATGGAGGAAATCAAGAAGGAGATGCTGCTCAACGTCGAGTTGCAGGGCAAGCACCGCAACCGCCGCACGGGTTCGGGCGGTATGCTGCTCGGCAAGGTGGAGAAGATTGGTGACGCGCTGAAAGGCAAGATCGACTTGAAAGAAGGCGACCGTATTGCCACGCTCGTATCGTTGAGTCTCACTCCGCTGCGCATTGACGAGATTCTCGCCATCCGCGCTGACGTGGACCAGGTGGACATCAAGGGCAAGGCGATTCTCTTTGAGAGCGGCATTTACGCAAAGATACCTGATGATATGCCCGAGAAACTGGCTCTGTCGGCATTGGACGTGGCGGGTGCTCCCGCGCAGACCGCCAAACTCTGCCAGTACGGTCAGACCGTGGTTATCCTCGGTGCCGGCGGCAAGAGCGGTATGCTCTGCTGCTACGA
>DBVX01000013.1:16428-29468 GCA_002308815.1 Bacteroidales bacterium UBA1253 | reverse complement strand
CCGGAGCGGTGGGAGGTGACGGTCGTGTAGCCGTGACGGTGCGCCATCTCGATGGCATCCAGCGTCTCGGTCAGCGATCCTATTTGGTTAACCTTTATGAGGATGCTGTTGGCTGCACCCATCCTGATGCCTTTCTCAAGGAATTTGACATTGGTAACGAACAGATCGTCACCCACCAACTGGCAGCGGCCGCCGATGCGCTCGGTGAGGCGTACCCAGTTGTCCCAGTCGTTCTCGTCCAGACCGTCCTCGATGGAGTCGATGGGGTACTTCGTGATGAGCTGCTCGAGATAGTCAATCTGCTCAGCAGCGGTGAGTTTTCTGCCATTTGGATCTTTCTTCTTGCCATCCTTGAGCTGGCGGTAGTCGTAGTACCATTCGCCATTCTCGCAGGTGGCAAACTCCGAAGCGGCGCAGTCCATGGCGATGCGCACGTCCTTGCCGGGTTCGTAACCCGCGTCACGGATGGCCTGACAGATGCTGTCAAGCGCGTCCTCTATGCCGTTGAGGGCGGGGGCGCAACCGCCCTCGTCACCGACTGCGGTACTCAGTCCGCGTTTCTTGAGCAGTTTGGCGAGGTTGTGGAACACCTCCGCACCCATACGGACCGCCTCGCGCTCGTTGGGCGCACCAACGGGACGGATCATGAACTCTTGGAAGGCGATGGGAGCATCGGAGTGCGCGCCACCGTTGATAATGTTCATCATCGGGACGGGAAGCACGTATGCGTTCGAGCCTCCGATGTAGCGGTAGAGGGGCATATCCAGATAATTGGCGGCGGCGTGCGCGGCGGCAAGGCTGACACCGAGGATGGCGTTCGCACCGAGATTGGACTTGGTCGCCGTACCGTCCAGCTCGATCATCTTCATGTCAATGCCGCGCTGGTCCAGAACGGACATACCGATGACGGCGGGCGCGATCTTGGTATTGACATTCTCAACGGCTTTGAGCGTTCCTTTTCCGAGATAGCGGTTCTTGTCGCCGTCACGGAGTTCGAGAGCCTCGTTCTCACCGGTCGATGCGCCGGAGGGCACGCTGGCGCGTCCCATCACACCGCAGTCAAGACGGATTTCAACTTCCACTGTGGGATTGCCGCGCGAATCCAGGATCTCGCGGGCGTGTACATTTTCAATAATCATAGTTTCGCAATCAATTGGGTTTGACAAATTTTGTTGATTTTTTGCCGCGCAAAAGTACTATCCTTCTTTCATTTATCCTAAAATAATTTGCACCCATTGATGCCATTTGTGTAAAAGAATATCATACATTTTCTTGTATAGTATTCGTAATTAGCACATTACGCCACTCCAGAGAAAAACTATTAACCCAACTGTAGCGAATTTTTTCAACAAGCAGCTATCTTGACAACTAATTGTAAGAAAGTGTAACTTGTAACATTCCTAAAAAAATGCTCTGATTTGTTTGGCGGAATCACTTAAACGCCGTACTTTTGCGCGTTGTTTTGTGAAAGACAATAGAGCCCAGGTGGCGGAATCGGTAGACGCGCTGGNNGGTCTCAAACACCAGTGGAGCAATCCGTGCCGGTTCGACCCCGGCCCTGGGTACGAAAATGACTTTTCTGTCAGATGCGGAAAGTCATTTTTTTTGTATCTTTCGTAAAGTTGGTTTCGGAACGCTAACGAATCAGGGCTGTAACTTTTTCAGTTACAGCCCTGAGAGTAATAGCCGGCAGTTCAAAGGCTTTCCAGCGTGCGGCTGAGCCATTGCCAGCAGCGACCCGTGGAGGCGATGCTCAGGCGTTCCTGCGGCGAGTGGACACCGTACATTTGCGGACCGATGCTGACCATATCCAGATACGGGTACTTCTCCAGGAACAGACCGCACTCCAGTCCGGCATGAATCGCCAAGACTTTCGGCTCCGAACCGAACAGATCCTTGTACGCTTTCTTCACCACCTCCATCAGCGGAGAATGAACATTGGGCTTCCATCCGGGATAGCCGTCTCCGTGGGTTATCTCGTCGCAGCAGGCGGACAACGCGCATTCCACCTTGTCTTTGATATAGTGCTTCTGGCTCTCCACGGACGAGCGCTGGCTGGTGTTGATTTCCACGTAGCCGTCGCGCATCTTCACGGATGCGAGGTTGGTGGAAGTCTGCACCAGTCCGGGCATATCGCGTGACATCTCCACCACACCGTGCGGACATGCCATCAGCGTGCGAATCAGTCGTTTTGCCTGCTCTTCAGGGATGAAAGCGGCAGGCATATCCGTGCTTTCCAACTCCAGACGCATATCCTTCTCGAGGTCGCCCAGTTCGCCCTCAATGGCAGCCACATACTCGTTGAAACGGATGCGCAGGTTCTCTTTCTCCTTCATCGTGACGGTGAAGACCGCCTCCGCCTCGCGTGCGATGGCGTTGCGCAGGTTGCCGCCGTTGATGGCTGCCAATTGGAAGCCATCAGTCTGCATTATGTTGTACAGGAAACGCACAATCAGTATGTTGGCGTTGCCGCGCCCCTTGTTGATGTCGTCGCCTGAGTGTCCGCCCATCAGTCCTTTCACGCTGACACGTGCTGCGAAAAGGTCTTTCGTATCCACGGTTGCGGGTGTGTAGTGCATCTTGGCGAGTGTGTCAATACCGCCTGCGCAGCCGATGAAAATCTGCCCGTCGTCCTCTGAATCGAGGTTGATGAGCATCCGTCCGTTGAGGCAGCCGTCCTTGAGTTTGTTCGCGCCGGTCAGACCCGTCTCCTCGTCCACGGTGAAGAGGCACTCCAAAGCGGGGTGTTTCAAGGTCTTGGACGTGAGTGCTGCAAGAGCCATTGCCACACCTATGCCGTCATCACCGCCGAGGGTGGTGCCGCGTGCCTTGAGCCAGTCGCCGTCCACATAGGTCTCGATGGGGTCTTTCATAAAGTCGTGGTTCACATCGCCGTTCTTCTCGCAGACCATATCCATGTGCGCCTGCAAGATGATGCCGGGTTTGTTTTCGTACCCCGGTGTGGCGGGTACGCGCATGATGACGTTCATCGCATCGTCCACCGTGTGGTCGATGCCGCGCTCCTCGGCGAAGCGTGCCAGCCACGCGCTGATCTGCTCCTCGTGCTTGCTGGGACGGGGCACTTTGCGGATCTCATCAAAAATGGAAAACACTTCCTTCGGTTCCAAGTTGTTCATAGTGGTGTTGATTTATTTTGTTTCGTTATTCCGATATTCCGATGTATCGTTATTCCGATTATTTCTGTACTTTCTCGTGGTAGAGACCGTTCTTGAAGAGGTCCTGGAATTCCTTCGGATAGCCCACACGCTTCGGACCGACGGGTTCGCCCCATTCGTTGCGCTTGAACTGTCCGTTCTCCTCCTTGCGTATGTTACCGTCGATGTATTTGACGGTGAGGTAGGTGAAGAGTTCGTTCCAAGCGGCGGTCGATTCGTCCGCCTGACGGCACGAGTAGTCGGTAAGGAACGCGCGGCGGTCCTGTTCGCTCATATCCGCCACTTTCTGGTCAATCGCCTCCACCTGACTGTTGAACTTGTCCTCCCACGACTTCTGCACGTTCTTTATGTCGGGCAGCATCAACGAGTACTGCGGATACGCCCAGTTGGCAACGCGGTTGTATGCCCACCATGCCGAGGTGGGGGAGTAGGTATAGAGGTCGCCGTTGCCCTCACGCATACATTCGGGAGCCTGATTAATGGTATTGTAGATAGGCACGTAGAGGTTGGTGGCTGCATCGTCCAGACCGAACCAGAAGATTCCGCCCGCCTTGGCGCTCTCGTATCCGCGCATCTGGCTGACGTAGGACCATGCCGTCTGCTGGGTCGCCACGGGACGCTCGAACCAATACTGGGTGCTGTCCTGCTTGAAGCCGAGTCCGCCGTAACGCAGTTTGCTGTGGTAGGGACCTGCATCAATGCCTTGTGTGATGTCCAGTTCCGTGCCTTCAAACTGGTCGCGCATGACGTCTTTCATCTCCTGCACGGTAATCTTATGGTTGGGTTTCACCCACAGCGGCATCGGCTCGCCCGCCTCGCGGCCGTCCGTCGCCAGATAGATCTTGCCTGCGGCATAACCGAGGTACTTGTCCATATCGTCGGCGAACTTGCGGAACACGCTCCATACGCGCGCCTCGCACACGTACAAACCTGTGAAATCGAACGGGTTGTAGGCGTGGTTGAACTGGAACTCCTCGTCCGTCCCTGCAAAGAAGTTGCTGTCGCGCGCCAGTTGGATTACGTCCTTGTGCCACATCCATTGGCCGTCCTTGGAGGTATAGATATCGCCTTTGCGCTTGGCTCCCTTCACGGGAAGATAGGTGATGCGCGCCTGGTTGGCGTGCCCCGATATGCAGTCATCAGGAATGCGTGCAGCAGCCCATACAACGCCCTTGTTGCCTTTGCCCTTGCCGGTCATCTCCATGATCCACACCTCATTGGGGTCGCCGATGGAGAAACTCTCGCCGCCGCTCACATAGCCGTATTCGGTGGCAAGGGAGGTGATCCAGTGAATCGCCTCACGGGCGGTCTTGCTGCGCTCCAAAGCAATATAGATAAGGCTGCCGTAGTCAATGCCGACGGTGTCCGCCAAGTCGCGTCCGCCCCACGTGGTCTCGCCGATGGTCACCTGGTTCTCATTGACATTGCCCACCACCGTATAGGTGTGCGCCACATCGGGAATGGACATCAGCGGCTTGCCGTCGTCCCAGCAGATGACCTCCCGCACCGATCCCGGAGCATGGTCGGCTGCGGCACGGTAGTGGAGGAAACCATAGAATGAATAACTGTCGGCGGCATAACTGATCATCGTGCTGCCGTCCGCTGTGGCNNCCCTGCCATGAAATTGGTGCAGGCAAACGAACTACCAACGGCAAGCACCGCGCCAATGCCTGCCAACAGGAAAACTTTTCTCATAATCGTACAATTAAGGTTTATAGGTATCAAGTTGCTTCATATTGTCTTAAAAACGCCGCAAAGGTAGCAAAATTATCCGCAACACACAATTATTTCTGCGTATATTGGAAAATAGTTGAACTTTTGCTGCGTGAAACTTGAATAATAAAATCATAAATTATGAAAAAACTAACCTTTCTCCTCCTCGCCTCCCTCTTCTTCACGGGGATGCAGGCGCAGGACCCCGAACCGATGCAGTTGCGGGACACCACCCTGAAGTATCTTACAACATTCGGTACCTACAAAGAGTACAAGGCCTTGTACTGCACGCTGTCCGACGACACCAAACTGTTCTTCAAGGATGACATGGGTACAGGGAACAACGCTTCCGGCTACTTCTATCTGTCATTGATCCGGATTGAATCGGACCAATCAACGCTGGACATCCCTGCGGAATATGTCTATCGCGGATACCGCACCTCGTTAAAGAGGGTGGCTATACCTGAGGCGGCCTATCGGTGCAATTTTAACAGAATCACGATTCCCGAAGGCACGGAGGCGTTCTACCTGCCGTCCAAAAGCTCGTTGGCGACCCTCACACTGCCTTCGACCATTGTCTGTTTCGACGCGACCTTCTCCGACAGTTTCACGGACCTGTACCTGCATTCCGTCTATCCTCCCTATTGGGGGCAGATGGATTACGAGAAAGGGTTGAACAAGCCCATGAGCGGGTCGCTCGAGAATGTCACCCTGCACGTACCTGCCATGGCGATGGACTTGTATGCCCAAACCGAGCCCTACAAAAACGCCCACCTTGTCGCGTTGGAAGAGCCGGTGCAACACCTGACCGTCGGCTGGCGGCCGGACATCACCATTCAGAACACGGAAGGACTGGCGGAGGACGCACTGCTGACTGTCCCCAGATACTACGTGATATCCAATGACGCTTCCGACCCGTATTATAACGTATCTGTCTTTCGCCATAATAACGAGTGGGGATTCAAGGATTACTTCAACGGAGGCTATAATGTATTGATGTACAATAATCAGTTATCAAATAATTGGAATTATCTGGAGGCTTATGATATGTATCCGACGCAGCTGACATTGGATGCTGCAAAGCCGGTGACACTCCGGAAGTTCAGGCTTGAGCAGGACTGCGGCCAGTATTGGTTCTCCAAGTATGAGCATCCCGTCAATGGCACGCGCTATGCCGTCACGCCGTCAACAGCCGTCTTCAACTCACCCGTTACTGCGGAGGAGATAGAAATGACCTACCACATGGTTATGACCGAAATGCGGTGGAAAGGGAAACGCCCGGGCAACGCTAACAGGGAGACAGGCACCAAGACATACCATTTGGTCTCGTTCCCCTTTGATGTACGGCTGTCTGACATCACCTTTCCGCCCTTGCAGGACAAAAGCAACATGGAACTGATATGTATGGAGTTTGACGGCGAGAAACGCGCAACGGTTACGGGGTCCGGCTTCTGGCGGCAACTATCAAAAGACGAGGTGCTGCACGCCAACCGTGGCTATCTGATTGAGTTCTACGGACAAGTCACCAACGATGCGTATGTCCAACAGACCACGTTACACCTAAAGGCGATGGACACCGGGAACAAGCAGCAGATTTTTGCCAGCGGCGATGTTTCCGTACCTCTGACCGCCTACCCGTCAAAGGCCAAGTACCGTCAGGGATGGAATTTCATAGGCAATCCCTATCCCTGCTTCTTCGACATCCGTCATCTGGATTTCACAGCCCCCATCACCGTATCGGACGGCGTAACCTACTATGCTGTCTCACCCGTTGATGATGAGTATTACCTGTACCCCAACGAGGCGTTTTTCGTGCAATGCCCCGAGGGTGCCTCGTCCGTCACATTCAAGAAAGAAGGCCGTCTGCATAACAACCCGAACGGGCTGTGGCTGTTTGAAGCACCGCAGTCAAAGAGGCCGTCGGCACATCAGACTCCCGAATCCGGTGCCGTGCGCCGCGTCTATAACTTCCTGCTTAACGGCGAGGACGGGTATGACCGTACCCGCGTCGTTATCAACGAGGAGGCGTCTGCCGATTATGAATTAGAGCGTGACGCCGCCAAGATGATGGGGCAGGGCGGCCCGCAACTCTATGTGCAGGACGGCGGCGTGCAATACGCCATCGACGAACGACCGCTTGAGGACGGCACTTTCACCCTTGGTATGGTGTTCCCCGCAAAGGGAAGTTATGCGCTGTCGCTGAAGGACAGTCCCGACGAGCAGACACCGGTCATTCTGACCGACCTTCTCACCGGCACAGAGACGGACCTGACCCAATCGGCTTACACGTTCGACGCGGCGGCAGGCGCTGCCGCTGACCGTTTCAGCGTGCGCATCGGAGCAAAAATGCCGACACCGGTTCAGGATGTCAGCGACCACTCCGGCGAACCTGTGTATTACGACCTGCAAGGACGCATCGTCACAGAACCGTCCGCGATGCAGAAAGGGGTGTATATCCTCAAACAAGGACAGACCACCCGCAAGATTGTCAAATAATGTAGAACATCCAAATACAGATTGAGTTATGAAGAAATTGTTAGTTATTCTCGCGGCAATAGGAATTCCGATGATGCTGTGGTCACAGAATTCCACGCATACGCTTACCATCGAATACCGGAACGCAAAGGCTTTGATAGAAGTCCGTTCCGTAAGCAATAATAAGACTGTCACGGAAAACGTAGTCAGAAACGACACGGTACGGATCTGTGCCTACCAAGTGGAAGAAGGGGAGACGTACACCATAAAGATAAACCCGAAGGGGAACCAGACGGAAGCCGGCAATATCTATAGCGAGTTCACTGCGTGGATGCGTGACGGGGCTGTCTGGTCCACGTCCCCGGACCTGCGAATGACCGTGGGCAAATCGGACATCAGCCTTACGGCGGTCCTGACCCATAAGGTGGAGATGCCCTATTCGCCGAACGCCAACTGGTTCGACGCTTCCACGGGTGTCTTGTATCTTGACGAAATACATAATGGCGATTTAAGGAAAACCCTCCAAATAGCACAATCAAGGTATCAGTTTGAATGGGACGATGTGCAGAGGATGATTGTCAGGGGAGAACTGAACAGCGAAGAATCTTTATCTAATTTCTTTAAATACTCAGATATTTCAAACAATAACAAACCTTTTAATAATCTTCTGTTTCTTGATTTGTCGCAGTCGAGCGGGATGTCAATACTTGGGAGTGGTTATGGATCTTCAGCGCCTGCTTTGGAACATATTGTTCTGGGACCTGGTCTTGACAGCATTGGAAACAAAGCGTTCCAACGTTTTAATATCAATACAATCGACTGCTATGCTGTTACGCCTCCGCGTTGTTATTATCCAAATGAAATTAACAATTCTTTCGCTTATATGAATGTTCCTCTGGACCAGGTATTGGTCCGTGTGCCCCCGCAAAGCGTGGAGCTATACAAACAGGCGAAAGGATGGAAAGAATTCACCAATATCCAGCCGCTCTATGAGACCGGCAGCATCGCCGTCAAACTTCCGACCGATGTGCCGGAAGGGTATTACGAGGACATGACCGTGGAACTCACCAACCTCAACAACGGGTTTGAACAAGCCCGAAGAGTGCTCAAAATGCATGATATTGTCTATAGCGGACAGATGCGCGGCAGCGAATACCAAGCCGTTCTGAAAAACGCCTACGGACAGGTAATGGGGCAGACCGCCTCGGCGGAATTAGGCGAGGAGGACATCACGCTGACCTTCGGCAAACTGCTGCGGATAAAAGACGTGACTCTGAAAGTGACCGCCCCCGACGGAACGGATGTCACCCGCAATGTGCTGGTTCTGTGGACGGACGAGTCGGACAAGGCGTTGGGACATAGTTACCGTCTGAAAGCGGTGGCGGAAGGCGTCAGATTGAACTGCAAAGTCACCCTAAATGACGAACTGGCGCAGCAGTACGTCGCGCCGGATGCCATGCCAATCACCGTGGACGGAGAGGGAGCGAACCTCCTGACGGTCGCATTGCAGCCGATACAACAGCTGACGCTTCACGGACAAGTGAAAGACAAGCAGACGGGCGAAAGCATCGCGGAAGCCACAGTGGCAGTGACGCAACAGAGCGGAAACCAAAGCCAATCCGTCACCGTCACAACTGACGATGAGGGCAGGTACGAACTGCAGGGGACGAACATGGCGGGCAAACTGTCCGTGACAGCCACAGGCTACCTGTCCAAGACAGTGGAATTTGCATCGCCTGCATCGGATGGCGCGCTTCCGGCTGTGGAATTGGAGCCGTTCAACGGTGTCATCGTAAGCACATGGCTGACCTATACCGCAGCGGCAAAGGACGGCGAGGAGGGCATAGTCACAGACGGGTTCGACGATGAAAACGGAGATGTCATATATGAAGTTTATAACCAGACCAAAGACGCTGCGGTAGAGAACTTCATTGTCAAGAGCAATGCATTGTATATCATTTCAGGCGTGGAGACAGGCGACGAACTGAACATTACCGCCTCCAGCCGCGGCGACTATTTTAGCAAGGTCAGCGCCACCTGTACGATTGGGAACAATGGCACGGCATTCGTGACTCTGTCAATTCGGCAGAAAGGCATTCTTGAAGCTGCATTGAATTCGGACGAGAACCTTCAGGTGATGGGTGTCCTGTATGATTCAGACGGACGTTTCTCACGCTCCAATATATACAAGTCCACCGGCCTCCGTTTTGCAAACCTCGCCTCGGGCGACTACACCCTTGTCAGCATGTCCTACAACTACCTTATGAGCAGGATACTGCAGCTGTCCACGCTGGATGACATGGGCCTGAAAGAGGGGACCGACTATGTGAAGAACACAGTGCATATCGAGGACGGGAAAATCGCGACAGTCAGCGTGGCTGATGTGCCGGTATTGGATGAGGAGAAAATCCGTTTCACGGACTCGAGAACCTATTTTATCGCCGACAGGAATACCATCAGCATCGGTCAGTCGGTGGTCATCCAGTCCAAACTGTCTTTCGCGAAGCAGTATGCGGAACGGATCGGCAATGTGGAGTTTTTGCTGGATATGCCGGACGAAATCGACTTGGTGGAGAACTCGCCACTCGCAGGTTCCTCCCCAGGCAGCTACCGGATAGAAGACGGACGTTATGTCTTCCCCGTTGAGAATATGGAGGATGGCATTTTCAGAATGTGTCTGTTGCCAAAAAATACAGGGGAGTTCCGCATAACAGGCTCCGTCCGTTTCATTCTTGACGGTGCGCGGATAGTCCAGCCCGTCGGAACGGTCTGGGTGCTGTCCCAGGGCTTTACCCTAAGCGAACCCGCATTTGTCACATCCTCCACTTTGTATGTATGCGGTACGGCGCCATTGGTTTGCAAAAACGTTGAGATATATGACTACAACAATCTGGTGGGTACTGCCAAAGTGGACGGGACGGGATGCTGGTCTGTCAGTGTCAAGTTTCACGCAAACAAGCCGGCTGAATGTCATGCCATCAAGGCGCGGACATCGACCCAGGAAACAGGTGTTATTGAATCCGAAGTCAGGTATGTAGCGTTCAAAGACAACCATCACATGGCCAAAACAGTGGTCATGGTGCCGCCACACTCGAAGAAACCTGTAGTTTTCAACTTTTATGAAAACAGCATAAGCGCGAAGTCATATACTTATGTGTTACAGGATTGGTGGCAGAAGACAAAGGTGACCCCCTATACTACGAAATTCAACTTCCTCGCCTTGTTTGACGACTTGGATGAGTCCCGGACAAATGACGTAAAGATCAAAGTGCTGGCGTCAGACGGAACCACCCGCACGTTGAAAGCGAAATACGACGCCGAAAAACAATGCTATTATGCCTCGTCCAAATATCCCAACTCATCCAAACTGCCGGTTTCAGCCTACGCTTATGTGGAAGCGGAATACTCACCTGCCAGCGAAGAAGAGAAAGCGGCAGAGGCTGAGGCAAGTAAAAACGCCCTGACAAAATTGAAAAAAGCCGCAATCAAAGCCGCGAAGAAAGGGGAGATTGAAGTGCTGTCGAGTGACGAGAAAACGATCAACATGCGTTATACCGTAAGCGGAAAGACCCCGTTTGCTTTCACCATGAAAGAAATGGACTATGACGAGGCAGCGGAGCGCCTGATGGATGACTGGCCGTTCATCTCCCTCAATGAAACGGACACCTTTGTCTATACGTTTATAAACGGGACAGATGAGGCGGAAATGCTGCTCTTGGATGTGAACGGGCATTCCGCCATGCGGATGGGCATCACCTATGCCGAGACCGATGATCTGGGCGCTATGCCGGGCAAAAGGCCGGTCGCACCCAGGATGAAAAGACCGTCGGCCGTGGACATGGTAAACGCCTGGGGAACGGCAGCCAACATGGGATCCAATCTTTTGGATGTCGTAGGAATGAAGGATTATATAGACGCCCTCTTCTTCTATGAAAATAAAGTACGGAGCCGGCATAGACGAATGGCCAAAGAAATTGACGACGAAGTCGAAAAAGCATTCGCGCAGTTGGAATCGATTTGCATTGAAGATGGTGACGTACAACGACGAACTTATCCGCCAGACAGGAGAGAATATTACAGAAATCGAATAAACGGTAAGCTGGACGATTTTGATGAGATTGTTTACCAATGGGGAGATACTTATAAAAACATTATGACTGACTTGCGCAGAAAGGTGGCATGGGATATCGCTTTTTCCGCTGCCACAAGTGGAATAGGCAAATATATCCAATCGGGTTTGAAAGCCACCAAATTGGTAAAAACGGTTGACCACTTGTCTGAGGCAGATGAAGCCGCACTATATGCATTAGGCAGTGCTTTTAAATTTGATAAAGACTTGCTGGACCAGTACGTTATCAATCCCAGCATTGAAGAGATGATAAGCGTGAATTTTGACCGTCATTTAAAGGAATATGAGAATACAATGGGTCTTCAGGGCGAAAGCATCATAAGAGCGCTGAGATTTATTAACGATGAAATAGCAGGTGAAAACGATTGTGGCGAGGACGATGAAGACGATGAAGATGAAGACGATGACGATGAGGACGATGATGATGAGGACGATGAAGACGATGATGATGATGACAATGACGATGAAGACAATAACCATGAAGACAATAACGATGTTTTCGATGATGATTACAGTGATAATAGAGCAGCCTACGAACGTGCCAGACTGAGAGGTTTCCCGCCTACCAGTACGACTTGGACTATCAGCGGCGGCGTGCGACCGCTTATCGACCCGCAAGGGTATGTTTACGAGGCTGTGCCGTCCAACCGCGTGGAAGGCGCCACAGCGACCATCTGGTACAAGGATATCCTCCTCAACGACAACGGCAACGCCGCAGGCGAGAGGGATGTGATGTGGGATGCCGAGAATTATGAGCAGGTGAACCCGCAGACCACCGGATCGGACGGCATGTACCAGTGGGATGTGCCGCAAGGAATATGGCAGGTGCGCGTGCAGAAGGAAGGCTATGAGAACACCGCTTCGGAATGGCTGCCCGTTCCGCCCCCGCAATTAGATGTCAATATACCTATCGTCCGTGCCAGACTGCCCAAGGTGGAAACGGCGCACGCCTACGAGGATGCCGTGACCGTGAAGTTCGACACCTATATGCAGCCCGCGCTCCTGACCACGGAACAGATTACCGTGAAGGAGAACGGCACAGCCGTAGAAGGCGTTATCTCGCTAACCGACGAGGAGGAGGCTCCCGACGGGGCCGCCTATGCATCGCAGCTGCGCTTCGTTCCCGCAACGCCGTTCACGGCTACGGAAGTGACCCTGCTCATCTCCGGACAGGTGAAGAGCTATGCCGGCATCGAGATGGACGAACCCTACGAGGCGGTTCTGCCGATTGAACGGGAACTCAAGAGCCTTGAGGCAGCGAAGAAAGTGTATGTTGAGTACCAGGGTACGGGAACCATCCGCGTGAAGGGGACACCCGCCGCTGCCGCCGCAGGCAAGACGGTGACCGTGACCTGCCTGTCGGGCATCATCGCTTCCGCGACACAGACAGAAGTGGTTCTTGACGCGAACGGCGAGGCGCACATAACCATACAGGGCGGCCTGCCGGGTGAGGAGATTGTCACGTTCACAATGGAAGACCCCGGACTGACCACAAGCACACTGGTGAAAGTGGTTACGGAACTCCCGTTAGTGATTGAGGCTCCCGA
>DBVX01000013.1:15396-16401 GCA_002308815.1 Bacteroidales bacterium UBA1253 | reverse complement strand
TGCGCGACCGAAGGCGCGGCAATCTATTACACGCTCGACGGCAGCAGTCCTTTGGATTCCGACACCCGCATCCTGTACGACGGCACGCCTGTTGTCATCAACGCGGAGACCACCCTCGCGGCTGTGGCGGTCATTGACGGCAAGGGCTCGAGCGAGGTAAGAACATGGCACTACACTGTCTCTGTCGTGACCCGCACGGAGGAAGTGAGCGGCAGCACTATGCAAGTGACTCCCGCGCGTGTCCGTGACTCGTTTGTGGTGACCGGTGTGGAAGGCGTGTTCAGCCTGCGTGTTTACAGCATGTCGGGCAAGCTGCTCCTGACGCAGGAGCAGGTCCGCAGCGGACAGCGGGTGGATGCGTCCGCCCTGCCGGCAGGCATCCACCTCGTCGTGGTCAACACCCCCGCAGCCTCCTTCACCCGCCGGATTGTAAAGTACTGACCCGCGTAAGCAGGTTCGGAATAACCGTACAAACCCGGCTTACGCTGTGGTTGCCAGCGGATGCGCCTCAACGGCGCATCCGCTCTGTTTTGCGGGAAACTGCGATTTTGGCGGATAAAATTTGCGGATGGGTGCATATTCCGATAAAATATATTACTTTTGCGGCGTTTCGCGGAGGAATACAGGAGCAAGGAGTCAGGAATCTGGAGTCAGGAGCAAGGACAAAAACAGGAAACAAATATATAGAAATACAGAAAGAGTATTATGAATTTTATCGGAATCATCAGCAAGTTATTCGGCAACAAGGCGCAGCGCGATATGCGCGAGATCCAGCCCGTTGTCGAACGGATCAAACAGGTCTATCCCGAGATAGACGCGCTGTCAAACGACGGCCTGCGTCTGCGCAGCCAACGGCTGATGGAGCGCGTCAGCGGCACGGTAAAGGGCAAGAAAGAGCAGATAGCCGGCTTGAAAGCGTCCATCGAAGACCTTGAGATAGACAAGCGCGAGAAAGTGTATGACCAGGTTGACCGCCTTGAGAAGGAGATACAGGAGGACTACAAG
>DBVX01000013.1:15208-15360 GCA_002308815.1 Bacteroidales bacterium UBA1253 | reverse complement strand
AAGTCCACCGCCCGCCGCTTTGCGGAGAGCGAGACAGTGACCGTGACCGCCACCGACCGTGACCGCGACATGGCGGCCGACGCGCGCTACGACTTCATCGAGATAGACGGCGACAAAGCCCTCTACCACAACCACTGGATGGCGGGCGGCAA
>DBVX01000013.1:14932-15085 GCA_002308815.1 Bacteroidales bacterium UBA1253 | reverse complement strand
TCTGGCTAAGCGTGACTCTGAATGGATGGGACCGCTTTATATGTTCCACGGACTGACCGTTGATTGTATCGACAAGTACCGCCCCAATTCGGATGAACGCCGCAAGGCTTACGCCTGCGATATCACTTTCGGAACCAACAACGAGTTCGGTTT
>DBVX01000013.1:12828-14852 GCA_002308815.1 Bacteroidales bacterium UBA1253 | reverse complement strand
GACTCCGTGCTGATTGACGATGCCCGCACACCGCTCATCATATCCGGCCCCGTACCCAAAGGTGAGGACCAGATGTTCGACGAGTACAAGCACCGTGTCGAACTGCTCTACCGCACCGGCGCGCAGCAGGCTAACCAGTACCTCGTGGAAGCCAAACGCAAGATGGCAAGCACCGACCCCAAAGAGAAAGAGGAAGGCGAACTGGCTCTCTTCCGCTCCTATAAGGAGATGCCGAAGAACAAGGCTCTCATCAAGTACCTCAGCGAACCCGGCATCAAGGTGCGCCTGCAGAAGACGGAGGAGTTCTACCTGCAGGAGCAGGAGAAGAACATGCACATCGCCACCGACCCGCTTTTCTTCGTCATTGACGAGAAGCAGAAATCGGTGGAGATGACCGACAAAGGCAACGAGACGCTGGCGGGCAACAGCGAGGACCCCAACTTCTTCGTCCTGCCCGATGTGGGTTCCGAGATAGCCGAACTGGAGAAAGAGAACCTCACCCCCGAACAGAAGCAGCAGTGCAAGGACGAGATAATGACCAATTTCTCCGTCAAGTCCGAACGCGTGCATACCGTGCAGCAGTTGCTCAAAGCCTACACGCTCTTTGAGAAGGATGTGGACTATATCATTGACAACAACGAGGTCAAGATTGTGGATGAGCAGACGGGACGTATCATGGAGGGCCGCCGCTGGTCGGACGGTCTGCACCAGGCGGTGGAAGCCAAGGAGAACGTCAAGGTGGAAGGCGCGACACAGACCTTCGCCACCATCACGCTNNTGCAGAACTACTTCCGCATGTACCGCAAACTGTCCGGTATGACCGGTACGGCGGAAACGGAGGCGGGCGAGTTCTGGAACATCTACAAACTGGACGTGGTGGTCATCCCCACCAACAAACCCATCGCCCGCAAGGATATGAACGACCGCATCTACCGCACCAAACGCGAGAAGTACAAGGCGGTCATCGATGAGATACAACTATTGGTGGATGCCGGTCGTCCCGTTCTGGTGGGTACGACCTCCGTCGAGATTTCCGAACTGCTCTCCAAGATGCTCACGATGCGCCATATCCCGCATAACGTACTGAACGCCAAACTCCACCAGAAAGAGGCGGAGGTAGTGGCGCACGCCGGTGAGAAAGGCGTTGTCACCATAGCGACGAACATGGCGGGTCGTGGTACGGATATCAAACTCACGCCCGAGGTGAAAGCGGCAGGCGGACTTGCCATCATCGGTACCGAACGCCACGAGAGCCGCCGTGTGGACCGTCANNGTTCCGGCCGTCAGGGCGACCCGGGAAGCAGCGTGTTCTTCATCTCTCTGGAGGACGACCTGATGCGTATGTTCGGCTCTGAGCGCATAGCCGGCATCATGGACCGTATGGGCTGGGAGGAAGGCGAAGCCATTGAACACAATATGATTTCCTCCAACGTGGAGAAAGCCCAGAAGAAAGTGGAGGAGAACAACTTCGGTATCCGCAAACGCCTCATTGAGTACGACGACGTGATGAACCAGCAGCGCAACGTCATCTACGCCAAACGCCATCACGCCCTGATGGGCGAGCGCATCGGAGTGGATATCACGAACATGATCTACGATGCCGCCGAAGCCATCATCGCCGAGTCGAAAGAGACACTGGACTACGAGGGACTGACCTACAACGTGATGCAGACCTTCGCCATCGAACTGCCCTTTGACGAGGACACGTTCCGCCACAGCAAGGAGGAACCGCTGTCCGACCAACTGGCGGAAGTGGCACTTGACAGTTTCAAGCGGCGTATGGACAAACTGATGACCACCGCCAACCCCGTCATCCAGCAGGTTTATAAGGACAAGGGTGCTATGTACGAGAACATCCTCATCCCCATCTCCGACGGACAGCGCGTCTATAACATCTCCGTCAATCTGCGCCGTGCCGCTGAAACCGAATGCAAGGAGGTGGTCAAGGAGTTCGAGAAGCGGATGGTACTCTATGTCATTGATGACGAATGGAAGGAGCATCTCCGTCAGTTGGACGACCTCAA
>DBVX01000013.1:12599-12822 GCA_002308815.1 Bacteroidales bacterium UBA1253 | reverse complement strand
AGAAAGACCCGCTGCTCATCTACAAGCTGGAATCTTTCAATATCTTCCGCCGGATGCTCGACTCGTTCAACCGCCGCGCTGTCGGAATCCTCCTGCGAGGGTTCATACCCCAGCAACAGCCCTCACAGATGCAGCAGGCGCGCGCACCGCAACGTACAGATATGAGCCGCTACCGCACGCAGAAAGATGTCGTGCAGCAGGCGGCGCAACAGTCGGGTATGGC
>DBVX01000013.1:11644-12541 GCA_002308815.1 Bacteroidales bacterium UBA1253 | reverse complement strand
CAAGAAATACAAACAGTGCCACGGCAGACTGGAATAGGGTTATAAACAAATGCTATTCGGATGAAAGAAGTCTATTGCGCCATCGACCTTGGAGCCACATCCGGCAGAATCATCATCGCGGACGCTGCGCTTTGCGACAATCCTCATAATCTGAACGATGATAGCCTTGAGGTGGTTTACCGTTTCCCGAACGGAATATACGAGCGGGACGGTATGTTCTTCTGGGATACGGATGCCTTGTGGAAGGAGATTCTGAACGGTTTGCACCTGCTTGCCAAGCGTAACGATCTCCATGTCAGAAGCATCGGTGTGGACACTTGGGGATGCGATGTGGTGTTCCTTGACAAGAATGGGCGCGCACTCGCGCACCCGCGTGCGTACCGTGACCCTTATACCGACGGAATGATGGAACAGGTATGGGAAAGAATGGGAAAGCAGGGACGCGAAACCGTTTATCAGAAGACAGGTATTCAGATGCTGCCCTTCAACACGCTCTACCAACTCTACGCCTGCTCTGTGCAGAATTACCGTCCTTTCCGTGAGGCTGCGCACTACCTCTGGATAGCCGACTATTTCAATTTCTTACTAACGGGCGAGATGCGCAACGAATACACCTTATTGAGCACCTCGCAACTGCTCAACTGGTACGATTCGGACGGCACAACTGTTCGCCCCCGTTTGGACGATGACCTGCTTGCGGTATGCAATGCCAAGCCCGGATGTTTTTCGCAGATGGTGTATCCGAGTGAGCGAATAGGATTGTTACAAAACGGAATTGCACCGTTCGCATACGATATTCCTATTATCGCTGTTGCTTCGCACGACACAGCATCCGCTGTGGCAACTGTGCAGGAAGGACACGTAGCATACTTGAGCAGCGGCACATGGTCGCTGATG
>DBVX01000013.1:10941-11574 GCA_002308815.1 Bacteroidales bacterium UBA1253 | reverse complement strand
CTCAAGAACATCACGGGCATGTGGATTCTCGAACAATGCCGCCGTGAGTGGAAGGAACAGGGCAAGGATTATTCGCACGAGCAACTCATACGTATGGCGCAGGATGTGGACAAAGCGGCTGAAAACAACACGGAAACACTGCCGCTCTTCAATCCCGATGACACACGGTTTGCGAATCCCGTCTCAATGCTGCAAGAAGTAATGAGCAGTATAGGGATGACTTCTGTCAATCTGACTGATACGCATAAGGATGCGCGAATTGTATGGACAATCTACCAAAGTCTGGCACATCGTTACGGCGAGGTGTTCCGAATGCTGCAAGAATTAACCCCGTGGAAGATAGAGAAACTCTGTATCATCGGCGGCGGTGCGCGCAACTCCTATCTCAACCGCCTCACCGAAAGAGAAACAGGTGTACCTGTCTGCACAGGTTCCACCGAAGCCACCGCATTGGGCAACATCCTGCTGCAGGCACAAGTCAAATAAGAAACAAACAGTTACCAGAATGATACGCACACTCACTACCCACGCTGCCTATGCCATAGCCAAGGAGCGTTATGCCGAACTCGGCATCGATACCGAACAAGTAATCAACACTCTCCACGATTTCCACCTCTCCATGCACTGCTGGCA
>DBVX01000013.1:0-10813 GCA_002308815.1 Bacteroidales bacterium UBA1253 | reverse complement strand
CCACCGCCTCAACCTCCACGAGATCTACGGGGAGTTCAAAGGCAGATTCGTGGACCGCAACGAATGTACTATCGACCTCTTCCGGGGCTGGATGCAGTGGGCGATGGAACATGACACCAAACTGGACTTCAACTCCACCTCCTTCTCCCATCCCAAGTCGGGCAGCCTGACGCTCGCCAACCCCGATGAGGAGATACGGCAGTTCTGGATTGAGCATACCCGCCGCTGCCGCGAGATTGCCAACGAGATAGGTAAGTTCCAGCAGGATCCGTGCTGCATCAATATATGGATTCACGACGGCAGCAAGGACTTCACTGTTAATCGCTATCGCTACCGCGAACTGCTCAAGGACTCGCTCGATCAAATCCTTGCCAAGCAATACAAATGGGAGAAATCGTCCATCGAGAGCAAACTCTTCGGTATCGGTCTGGAAACGATGACCGTCGGCAGCAACGATTTCTATACTGCATACGCTTCGCGCAACAACGTAATGATAACGCTTGACACGGGACATTTCCACCCCACCGAGAGCGTGGCGGACAAGGTGTCCTCGATGCTGCTGTTCGTTCCCGAACTGATGCTCCACGTATCGCGTCCCGTCCGCTGGGACAGCGACCATGTGACGCTGATGGATGACCCGACACTCGAACTCTTCCAGGAGATTGTGCGTGCCGGCGCGCTCAACCGCGTGCATTACGGTCTGGACTATTTCGACGGCAGTATCAACCGTATCGGTGCCTACGTCATCGGTTCGCGCGCCGCGCAACGCTGCATGACGCGCGCCCTGCTCGAACCCGTACAGACTATCCGCGACTATGAAACAACTGACAAAGGCTTCCAGAAACTGGCTTATATAGAAGAGGAGAAGTCGCTCCCGTGGGCGGCTGTCTATGACGAGTTCTGCGTTCGCGAGGATGTTCCCGTAGGGCTTGACATCATACCCGAGATTGAACAATACGAACACGAAGTCACATCCCGAAGATGATTTTGAAATCGCGCTCCGGGATGCGGTGGAAGCACAAGGAATGCCGTTGGATTATACCGCGTTATTGCAGGTTAGTGCGCTGAACCGTTTTGTTGTGACTGGATTCCCTCATGAGGCAGTTGCAGCGTATAGAGGATGCTTTCCGCTTGGCGGAGGGCATTCCTCTTTTTCTGTCCGGCAGCATAGATGAAGACCTCTGCCGTCACTATCTGCCCGTTCACGGGGTCAAGGCGCGTAAGGCTTACATACGGTCCGCCCATCGCTTCGCCGTTGAAGATGCGCCACAGTCCGCGTATCTCGTAGGCGTAGAACGAACCGCTGTTGTCCGCCGCATCGCGCTTGCCGTCATAACCGTTCACCAACGGAGTGACGGCACGCATCTGTGGCGGGAAGATGTTATACTCCGTACCCATATACGACCCGGGTACGGAGGCGGTCACCAGCCGTCCCATCACCTCGTCCCGCTTGGCGAACAGGGCGGAAGCGGTGAACTGCTGCGCGTCCGTATAAGGATAGCGATACACAATCAGGTCGCGCCGGACAGAGCCTTTGCTGTTGCAGCACCAGATGAGGTCTGCCGTGTCCTTGATGAGCATATAGTCCTCCGGCACCAGCATGTCGCAGTCCAAACGGCGGCTCATCGCCTCGCGGGCATCCTTATTGGTGCTGCCCCGTAAGAATCGTGTGGCACGCGCCTGTTCCTCGCGGACGAACCATTCGCGTATCTGCTCACCGTTTGCCTGCCACCATCCGCCGAAAGCCTCTTTTGAGGAGGCGGTGATGCGGCATACCGCCTGCGGCTTGCTCCAGCGGTTGCGGCTGTACAGAGCCTTCACGATGGTGTCACTATTCGTCTCCACAATCAGCACATTGCGCGCCGACTTGAGAAAATCGTCGAACAGGGAGGGCGTAATGTGTGTCAAGTGGAAGTAAGGCTCCATCTGCGGCAGGCACGGCATATCCGCCTCCATCACCGGTCGGACGGATTGGTACACGTCCTCGTCCGCCACTACAACCACCTCGTAGATGCTGCCCGTGGCAGAGGGCAGGGTGCGACCGTCGGAGCGGCATCCCGCCGCCAAAAAAACAAGCATAGCCGTAACAACTATGCTTGTCATACATTGTAATAAACCTTTAGATTGGTTCATAATTAACTTACTTTACAAATGAGTAATACGGACGGAACGACACGTTCCAACCGCTCTGTTGATAATATTGCAGAATCGTGGTGTTATCCTTGAACGGACGCAAGGCATCGGAATACATCCATACAGGGGGCGTATTATTTTTGTCTGCACCTACGAACGGGAAACGCTCCGCAATAAAGAGTTTGAGTAACTCTCCATGCTCTTGTTGTTCTTCAGGGATGGCTACAACAATCTCTATAAGTGTATTATAGTCTTCACCATTGAAATAGTAGTAGATAACGGGGTTTGCAGGCTCTTCCGGATAATACGCGAAGCATGAGTCGCCTACAAACACTCTGCTGACAGGCTCACCCAACTCTTTTACGACAGCATCGCGATTGCGTGTCCAGTCCATTTTAGGCAACGTGAACATATATTCTTCGGTAAGATAGGGAAGAACTGTCAGTTTAACATCCTTTTTAGCGGTACGGTCCGCCGTGATGTGAAGAGTGGTTTCACCGATGCATTGTACAAAAACGGTATCATCTTGGACTATTCCGTTGATTTTATTGTCAATTTCCACAGTATAACTCGTGTATCCCGGCATAAGCATACTCATTACAATAGTGTCGTTAAAACGGGCTTGTACCTCTTTGATGTCTTGGGGATCATCCTTCGGATCATCTTTTGGTTCTACCACTTGAGTCCCTTCTGTTTCGGGTTCTTTCTCTTTGTCATTCTTGCACCCTACCATCGCGATGGAAGCCACTGCTATTATGGCTAAAAAGATTTTTTTTATTTTTTTGTTGTTAATTAATTGGTTTATACTTGTTTGTTGTGTTTTTTTAGAATAAACTTTCCCCCTTTTTTCTGTCCGTTTACCCGCAGGCTGGAAGCCTGAGTACCGGGGGAATGGACTTATTTCTTTTTCTTTTTCTGTCCGTTGTTCTGCTGTTGCGGACGCTGCACGGAGTGCTGCATCTCCTGTTCAAACGACGGATAATCGCACTGCAGCCTGCCGTCCGACAGTATGCGAATATCATCCTTGATGCGCTGCACGCTTGCGTCCTGATCTTTGTTCCAGACCGTGTTCTTCTGCCGCATCGAGCGGGCGATGTAGAGAGTCATCTTCTCGCGCGTCGCATCGTCCTGTTCGTCCGCCGCCACGCGTACCATTTGCTCTATTATCCGTCCGTAGTTGCGCATACGGATCGGAGTACTGTTGCGTTGTAGTGTCTCCATTCTCTATTTCTTCTTGATAAGGTAAATCATAGTGGGATAGTGGTCGCCGTAGCCGTCCTGCCATACGCCGCCCTTATGGGTGCGGAGAGGCGTGCCTTTCTCCGAACCCTCCTGTACGGTCAGGAACGGTTTGTTGAACACTTGCGATTTCCAATAAGCCCACTTGCCGTCTTCCACTTTTGCGTTCAGCAGCGGTTCGGAGATGATGATTTGGTCAAACAGGTTCCAACTTCCGTTGTAGAACAGTGTGCCGGTACCGTTGTCCAGGTGTACCCACATGGTGTTGTACCATCCTTGCGGCTCTACGTCCTCGCGGTGACGGCGTGCTTTGAGCACATCCTTGCAGCTGTGGTTGTCCGGATCATCGTTCAAGTCACCCATNNGTCAGGAACGGTTTGTTGAACACCTGTGACTTCCAGTAGCACCATCTGTCCGAATCTAATTTTTCATTCAACAGCGGCTCGGAGATGATAATCTGGTCGAACAGGTTCCACGACCCGTTGTAGAACAGCGTTCCCACACCACTTTCCAGTTTCTGCCACATCGTGTTGAAGAAGCCTTGCGGACGCACTTCTTCGCGGGTCTTGCGAGCCTCCATGATATCCTTGCACGAATGGTTCATCGGGTCATCGTTAAGGTCGCCCATTACGATGATTTTCGCCTTAGGCTCCCGTTTATAGAGACTGTCGCAAATGGTACGGCATAGCATCGCCGCTGTGTCACGTGTGGCACGGGATGACAGTTCGCCTCCGTAACGGCTGGGCCAGTGGTTCACTATAAGGTGAACCTTCTCCGGAGATCCGGCACCCATTATATAACCGGATATGAGCAGCTCGAAACGCGAACGGACTTTCCCGCCGTCCGCATAGTGGGCGTTCAGCGTGTAACCCTTGGTGTTTGTTACCTTGAACAGTTCAGGGTTGTACAGAAACCCCACGTCCACACCCCGCCGGTCGGGACCTTCCAGCAGTACCGGCTCATAGTTGCGGTTGTGCTTGGTTTTCAGTTCGGCGCAGAGGTCGTTCAGGCATCCGATGTTCTCCACCTCCGCCACACCCACGCACATCGCGCCGCGCGGGTCCTCGTCCGTACCCAATTGGGCAATCGCCTCCGCCATACGCGCCAGTTTGTGCCCGTATTTGAGCGAGTTCCACTTCATTCCGCCGTCAGGCAGATACTCATAGTCGTTCTTGCCCTCGTCATGAATCGTGTCAAAGAGGTTCTCCAGATTGTAGAAAGCCACACAGCGGAGGTACGTTTCCGTCTGCTGCGCCTGCGCCGTACCCGTCAGCGACATAAGCGACAGCGCGATGATAAGAGTCCGGATTTTCATAAAATGTGGTATGTTCCTTTTTCGCCGCAAAAATATGCGATTTTTTGCGTATGTTCAAAAAACTGCATACTTTTGTGCAAATTTTTAGCGGGTTCACCCGATTAAAACGAAACGACTGACAAACCATTAAAACTTTTATTCTTCTTTTTTTAATCATTAAATCCTTAAATTTTTCAATCAACTATGTCATCTGTAAACAAAGTGATTCTTATTGGCAATGTGGGAAATGACCCCGAAGTTCGTTATCTGGATCGCGGCATTGCCATCGCCAACTTCAATCTTGCCACTTCGGAGCGCGGTTACACCATGCAGAACGGCACGCAGGTGCCCGACAAGACCGAGTGGCACTCCGTTGTACTATGGCGCAACCTCGCCGAATGGGCGGAGAAGTACGTGCGCAAAAGCATGAAACTGTACGTTGAGGGCAAACTCCAGACCCGCACGTGGGAGAAAGACGGACAGATACGCCGCAAGACCGAAGTGGTGGCGGAGAACATCCAGATTCTCTACCGTCCGGAGGAGTATAGGAATATGAACGCCAACCGCGAAGCGGAGCAGACTCCCGCCGAAACGCCGGTGCAGGAGAATATGACTCTCGAGGAGAACGACCTTTTCTAAATCAGTCGCGGACAGTATCGGATGAATCTGCTTGCCAAGACATTCAAAGGACTGGAGGAGGTGCTGGCGGAGGAACTGCGCGCTCTCGGTGCTGCCGATATAGAGGTGCAGCGCAGGGCGGTTGGTTTCAGCGGCGGCAAGGATTTGCTTTACAGTGCCAATCTAAACTTAAGAACGGCATCAAGAGTCTTGATGCCGATTCTTACGTTTGAGGCGGAGGATGCCGATGAGGTCTATGAGCAGGCCAAACAAGCGGACTGGAGCCAATGGATGACCTCGCGCACGACGTTCACCATCGACTCGACCGTCTATAGCGAGCGGTTTCGTCATTCCAAGTACGTCACCTACCGCGTCAAGGATGCAATAGCCGACTATTGGACGGAGCGCGAAGGCCGCCGTCCGAATGTCAATCTGACAGACCCCGACTTGTATGTGAATGTCCATATAGCCGACTGCCATGTGACGCTCTCTTTGGACAGCAGCGGAGAGTCGCTCCACAAGCGCGGCTACCGCGTGGCTCAAACGGAAGCCCCGCTGAACGAGGCTCTCGCGGCAGGTATGCTCTTGCTGGCGGGGTGGAAGGGACAGTCTGATTTCTATGACTTTATGTGCGGCTCGGGTACGCTTCTTATTGAAGCTGCCCTCATCGCGCAGAACATCGGTCCGGGCATCTTCCGCAAGCATTTCGCTTTCGAGAAATGGCGCGATTTTGACTCCGATCTTTTTGAACAAGCCTACAATGACGACTCACGCGAGCGCGTTTTCACGCACCATATATACGGGAGCGATGCGGGCTATTATGCTGTGCAGCAGGCTCTCAAAAACGTGCGTTCGGCGGGTATGCAGCGTTTTATTGATGTCCGGCAAGTCCGCTTGCAGGAACTCAAGGAACTGCACACGGACGGCGCGCTGGTGGTCATCAATCCCCCTTACGGCGAGCGGCTCTCCCGTGACAAGGACGTGCTGCGGCTTTACGAGGATATAGGCAAATGTCTGAAGTTCCAATTCACGGGAGCGACGGCTTGGATCCTTTCCTCCAACGATGACGCGCTCAAATGCATCGGACTCAAACCCTCGCAACGGCTTCACCTGATGAACGGTGAACTGGACTGCCGCTTCAACTGCTACGAACTCTTCAGCGGGACAAGGAAGGAATTCGTCACCAGTCCCGAGACGAAGGCCCGCAGGGAACGCAACCGCCCGCATAAGCCGCTTGAAAGCGCGGCAGCAAAGCGGATCTCACCCGCAGACTCGCATAAAAAGCGTTCGTCCCGCCCGAAACAAGCACTTGGAACGCGGTCTTCTTCGCCCGCAAAAAAAAAGCAACAACCAACACAGCAAACCAATCACGCATTAGCAATATGAACATCACCGAACGATTCCTTAAGTACGTCAGTTTCCACACCACCTCCGATGAGAACACAGGCGTGACACCCTCCACCCCGGGCCAGATGGTTCTGGCAAAATACATCCGGCAGGAACTCATTGATATGGGGATGCAGGATGTGGATTTGGATGAGCGTGGCTACCTGATGGCGACCCTGCCCGCCAACACGGAGGGCAAACCTATCATCGGCTTNNCGCCCATTTGGACACTGCTCCCGACGCTTCCGGCGAGAACATCCGTCCCCGCATCGTCAGCAACTACGACGGGCAGGACATACTCCTCAACGAGGAGCAGCACATCGTCCTTGAGACCGCCAAGTATCCTGAGATACTGCGTTACAAGGGGCAGGACATCATCGTTACCGACGGCACGACCCTGCTCGGCGCGGACGATAAAGCCGGTGTGGCGGAGATCATCACCGCCTGCGAGTACCTTATCCAACACCCCGAAATCAAGCACGGTAAGATACGCATCGGCTTCACACCCGATGAGGAGATAGGTCAGGGAGCCGACCATTTTGATGTCAAAAAGTTCGGCTGCGACTTCGCCTACACGATGGACGGCGGCGCGGTCGGTGAGTTGGAGTACGAAAACTTCAATGCCGCCTCCTGCAAAGTAACCATCCACGGTGTGAACGTCCACCCGGGTTACGGCTACCGCAAGATGAAGAACGCCATCCTCATCGCGCAGGACTGGCTCAACCGTATGCCCAAGCACGAGACACCCGCCCAGACACAGGGCTACGAAGGGTTCTTCCACATCACCGCCATGCAAGGCTCTGTGGAGGAAGCGACCCTCTCGTTCATCATCCGCGACCACGACCGCCAGAGGTTTGAGGAGCGCAAGGACCTGATGAACCAGCTCACCGTCGCCTTCAACGAGCAGTACGGCAAAGGCACGGTGGAGGTGGCTCTCCGTGACCAGTACTATAATATGCGCGAGAAAGTGGAGCCCGTCCGCCATATCGTCACCCTCGTGGAGAAGGCGATGAAGGAGGTCGGTGTAACGCCCAAGGTGCAGCCTATCCGTGGCGGAACGGACGGAGCAAGGCTATCCTTCGAGGGACTCCCATGTCCTAATATATTCGCAGGCGGAGAGAATTTCCACGCACGCTTCGAGTATCTCCCTGTCCCCAGTATGGAAAAAGCTTATCAACTAATTCTTAAAATCATAGAACTATGTTAAAGGAAACACCTTTCACCGCGACCCACATTGCACTGGGCGCCAAGATGGCAGACTTTGCCGGTTTCAACATGCCTATCCAATACCCGACGGGCATCAATCAGGAGCATATCATCGTCCGCAACGGAGTGGGCGTGTTTGACGTGAGCCACATGGGTGAGTTCTGGGTCAAAGGCGAGAAAGCCGTTGACTTCCTCCAGTACATCACCACCAACGACGTATCGGCTCTCACTCCCGGCAAGGCGCAGTACACCTGCTTCCCCAATGGCAAGGGCGGTATCGTGGACGACTTCATCCTCTATATGTACTCCACAACCAAGTTCCTGCTCGTGGTCAATGCAGGCAATATTGACAAGGACTGGGCATGGGTGAACAAGCAGAACGAGAAATTCGGCGTACAGTTGGAGAACGCTTCCGACCAGTACGGGCAACTCGCCGTACAGGGTCCGAAAGCGACTGAGATGCTCCAGAAACTCACCGATTGCGACCTCTCTCTTATTCCTTACTACTGCTTCCGCGAGTGGAGTTTCGCAGGTGTGCAGGGTGTCATCCTCAGCAACACGGGTTACACCGGTGCCGGCGGCTTCGAACTCTATTTCAAGAAAGAGTACGGCAAACAGATTTGGGATGCTCTCTTTGAGGTGGGCAAGGACTACGGACTGGCTCCTATCGGACTCGGTGCGCGCGACAGCCTCCGACTCGAGAAATGGTTCTGTCTCTACGGACACGACATTGACGACGAGCACTCGCCGCTGGAGGCGGGTCTGGGCTGGATTACCAAGTTCAACGCCAAGGACTTCATTGACAAGGAGTATCTGCTCCGTCAGAAGGAGCAGGGGCTGACCCGCCGTCTGGTTCATTTCACGATGAACGAGCGCGCCATCCCGCGTAATGGTTATGAGATTTGCAACGCCGAAGGAGAGGTGATTGGCAATGTGACCTCCGGCATCATGCTGCCCACCACCAAGCAGGGTATCGGTATGGGATACGTCAAGATTGACTACAAGAACCCCGACACCGTCATCTACATCAAGATCCGCGACAAACTCTGCGCGGCGACAGTGGTGAAATAACCGTCTGCGTATCGGATAAAAGGAAATCAGGCTGTCGTCAGGCAGCCTGATTTCGTAAATCGCTATTTTCAGTTATTACTGTCCGATAAAACTCATAAAAGCCGTTTAATTCCCTAAAACTCTCTGATATCGGACAGTAATAAAAAAAATTCTGCAAACCGCTCCCAATCCGTGTGCCTTCGCGCTCAAAATTTCTTCTACGGTTTCATTTTTTATGCAATCTCTTCCAATATCATATTGCCATAAAACGCCAAATTATTCTTTTGAAGAAAGGCAGTCTGACGGCGGAGTTGTCTTTGTCTTACAACAATGGATATAACATACTAACAAACAGTATCTTCATACTCATCGAAGCACGTCCTTGTACTCATCTAAAAGCCAGTAAATGCTCACGTATGGTCAATAACCATAATATCCGGCGCAGTGTTTTCCGCCCTTATCGCTGTGTCCATTGACACCGGGCTTTGCATTTCCCGTTTGGCGCAGACAGGTCATTTCGCCCGCCTGCTTGCCGTCCGCCCACGCTGTGAACCATTGATTTCTGTATGGTGGAATTCTGTCATAAGTACCCCACACTACATATTATGACAACTTCAAAAAAAGGAAGGCGACAGCAGTAATTGCGACCAATAATGAAACAATATTGATAATCAGAATTTGATTATAAATAAATCGATTATACAAAAATTTGTTCCAAAACAGGAGCAAAATTATCTTTGTTTTGTTTCAAAACAGGAGCAAAAATGTTATAGTTTTGTTTCAAAACAGGAGTATAAGGGTATCGGAGGCGTGTAACCGAAACAGCGCACGATATTGTCCTGGCGGGATCGAGAAAAAGGTGTTGTCATGCTCATTGAAGCACGTCCTTGTACTCATCTTTGCCGCACATCAGATTCCGGGCATAGGAACACTGAGGAGTGATTCTCACACCACGTTCACGAGCCGCCTCAATCACCTTTTCGACCAGTCTCCTGGCGATTCCCCTCCCATTATACTCAGGACGGACACCGGTGTGCGAGACAATCCACACATTTGTTCCCGCCGGACTGTACTGACATTCGCCTATCATCGTGTCACCGTCAAACGCAACGGCCTGCCGTTCCGACTCCTCAAACACGATGCGGACAGCATCCTTGAGTTCATACTGCAACGCCTTAGACGGACACCTGTCAATGACAGCGGCAATCTCCCCTGCATCCGCCTGCGACAGGTCTATCCACGGGCGGCGTCCCACCTCGAACACCTTGCCGTTTCCAAGCACACACTTGCCCGCATGGGTACAGAGAGCCGGATTCCAGAACACGCATATCGCGTCGTTCTCATACGCCTTAAAGCCTTGTTGCTGCAACTGTTCTTTCTTGGTCATAATATAAAAGGATGTTAATGGTTCTACTTGTATCTTTTATTTCCTCTTTCTCTTTCGAGGGCAGGCAAGAGGCTTTGAGTATTTGCCCGACGGGAGCGAATGACAGCCGCTTTATCGTCCCCTCTATAATCACCCTGCCATATTTAATAGAGGCTGAAAAGGGGCAAAATCTATCACCTCGGAGGCCTATTAGAGAAGGCTGTTACGTAATTGCCATACGGTCATTCTTTCACTTGCTTTGCCTTTGCGATTTCCAATTCCTTGACCGTACGCTCCACCACTTCCTCCAGTTGGTAGGTTGCCACACCAAGCGGCTTCTGAATATCCTTGAGCGACCACTCGACCACGGTTTTCTTTGCCGTCTTACAAATCAGTATCCCGACAGAAAGATTATCACCTTGTCCGCGCAGCAGATTGTCTGCGGCTGTCACATAGAAATTCAGTTTACCTGCAAACTCCGGCATAAACTCCACCGCTTTGAGTTCGATGATGACATATCG
>DBVX01000014.1 GCA_002308815.1 Bacteroidales bacterium UBA1253 | reverse complement strand
AACATGGTGTGGTGGTAGGTGTCGTGCCCCACCTCCTCCAGGTCGTTGTGCTTGCCGCTGACACGCAGACATTTCTGGCTGTCCGCCACGCGGGGATGAACGATGGGGTCGTTGCCCAGTATGATGCCTTTCCACGGGTTCATGCCGGCGTTGGTGAACATCAGAGTGGGGTCGTCTTTGAGAACCATCGGCGCGGAGGGAACGATGGTGTGTCCCTTGCTCTGCATGAAGTCTAGGAACGACTTGCGTATTTCGTTGGCTGTCATAGTTGCTATTGTTTATGTGTTTACTCCGTGGGCAGGGGGAAATCCGGGCGTTTGTGGTTGCTCGTTATCTCCACTATCTCCAGCGGGTTCTTCTTCAGTTCTTTATTCTCCTCGCGTGTGCGCCATAGGTCAATCGCCATATAGAGCGCGTGGCGGAACGAGGTGGGGTTCGCCTGGTTCTTGCCCGCGAGGTCGTAGGCTGTGCCATGGTCGGGTGAGGTGCGGATGATGTCCAGTCCGGCGGTGAAGTTCACGCCGTTCATATCCAGCGACTTGAAGGGGATGAGCCCCTGGTCGTGGTACATGGCCAGCACGGCATCGAAATGCACATACCTGCCCGCACCGAAGAAACCGTCCGCCGAGTAGGGGCCGAACACGCACAGTCCTTCGTCCACCGCCTTCATCACGGCAGGACGGATGATTTCCTGCTCCTCCGTGCCAATCAGTCCGTTGTCGCCCGCGTGGGGATTGAGGGCGAGGACGGCGATGCGGGGTTTCTCGATGGTGAAGTCATCGCGCAGGGTCTTGTCCAGCGTGTGCAGTTTGTTGATGATGCGTTCTTCGGTTATCATCTCAGGCACCTGGCGCAGCGGGACGTGATTGCAGACCAACGCCACGCGCATACAGTCACTTACCATCATCATCAGCGAGTCGCCGCCTTGCGCAAACTGCTTGGTCAGGTACTCGGTGTGCCCCGAGAAACGGAACTGTTCGGACTGTATGTTCTCCTTGTTGATAGGGGCAGTGACGAGACCCTGCACCTTGCCTGCTTTGAGGTCCTGTGAGGCGCGCTCCAAGGAGGCGAGGCTGGCTTTGCCCGCTTCGGGTGTGCTGACACCTATCTGCAGGGGCGTGTCATCCGGATAGCAGGTGATAAGGCTGATTTTCCCGTCGATGGCATCGGCAGCGTCCTTGATGACGGTGAACGACAGTTTTTTGACCTCATCGTCCATGAGTGCGGCGTGCTGCTTCGCAATCTTGGCGTTACCGTAGATAACGGGCTTGCATATTTCCAATATATGGTTGTCTTCCAATCCTTTGAGCAGGATTTCGTAGCCGACTCCGTTGATGTCGCCGGCTGTGATGGCTATGGTAGGTTTCATTCTGTATAGTGAATTTTGGAGTAAGGTAGTTTCGTTAGGTCGTATAGTTGGCGTTCCTCGTCCTTGTGTCCGATGGTGATAAGACAGAGTATGTTGAGATTCTCGGGTATGCCGAAAGCCTCTCTGACGCGCGCTTCGGCGTTGTCGCGTCCGTGGATATGGCACCAGCAGCTGCCCAATCCCTCATCGGCTGCTGCAAGTTGCAGGTTCAAAGCCGCGATGGCACCGTCCGCCTGCCATGTGTCGGCTTTCTGCGCGTCCAAAGCCACCGCTACTGCTACGGGGGCTGTCTCCAACATCGTTGTGCCCATCGTGCGACAGTCCTTGAGGCTGCGGATGGTAGTCTGATTGGTGCAGACGTAGAACTCCCACGGGTTAAGGCGTTTGCCCGATGGCGACATCAGCGCGCATTGGAGAATACGGTTCAACTGTTCTTTGCTGACCGGCTCGGAGGTGTACTTGCGATACGACCTCCGTACACGGCATAATTCAAGGAAACTGTTCATATTTGAGAATAGATAGTATGCTTTTTACATTAGGGGGCGGCAAAAGTACGGAAAAAAGAGGAAAGCACAAAAAGCTTTCACTTCATTTCGTATTTCAGCCACACCGCCATCTTTCCGCTCTCGCGGTTGTCCCAAGCGTAGTAAGGTATCAGGCGGAATGGTTCCGCCTGATTGTCAGCAGTCTGCACGCTGCCGTCAATAGCCACTATGCCGCCCAACAAATCCGACTCGCAGACAGCGGTCAGTTGCGTATCGTCCGTGAGGGTGATTGACTCTATGTCAGTCTGATTGTCCGCCTGCTCGGCACAATAGACTAATGGTCCGCGCTGAACGGCACGCCTGCCCTCGTCGGCTTTCACCCTCGGGTCGGCTGCCACAACTTCAACAGGCATGTCAAAGTCTATCGACACTTCATCACCCGCCTGCCAGTCCCTGTTAATATACGCATAACCCTTTTCCTCCATGGTTTCGGAGGGTGAGCCATTAACCGACAGTGTATAATGTTTGCACCAGTCGGGGACACGGAGCATCAGGGCTTTACGCATGCCGCTACGGAAGAGGATGTCCGTCCTTCCCTCCCACGGATAGCGGGTGGTCATAGTCAGGGACACATCCTCTTTCCCGACCTTGAACGCCGCCTCGTTACCGATATACAGATTGACATATAGAGATGTGTCGTTGGTCGCGTAGATGTAGTTGCCCAATGAGGCCATGAAGCGGCAGATGTTCGACGGGCAGCAGGCGCAACCGTACCACGCCTTGCGGTGGTGGTTGCCGTCCGATGCCAGCGGGTTCACGTAGAAGAACAGGTTGCCGTCCAGATTGATGCCTGCCAGCATCGCGTTATAGACGCTGCGCTCCAGTATGTCATAGTACTTGGCATCGCCTGTGCGCTCTGCCATACGGCTGTTCCACAGCGCCATCCCGACGGAGGCGCATGTTTCGCAGTACGCCTCCTTGTTGGGCAGTTCGTAGTCGTTGGCAAAGCCCTCGGTGCAGTAAGCCACGCCGATGCCGCCAGTGACGTACATATTCCGCTTCGTGACATCCTCCCAAAGAGTGTCAAGAGCCTCCTCGTAGCCCGTTCCCGATATGCGTGCTGCCACGTCGCACATTCCGCAGTAGAGGTACATGGAGCGCACAGCGTGACCGGAGATGCTGCGCAGATCACACACCGGCACAGCGTCCTGATAGTAAGGCGCGTTCCACCGGTTGAGCGAGTCCTTGATGCCGTTCTCCGTGTAGCCGTAGCCGTGTCCGCGCTGCGACAAAAGCCAATGGGCATAATCAAGGTACTTGCGCTCGTGCGTCTCCTCATAGAGTTTGACCATCGCCAGTTCTATCTCCTCGTGACCGGGAACCCAGTGCCTTCCCTGCTCGTTGAAGAGCGACATGATATGATCCGCCATGCGGATGCCGACTTCGAGCAATGTCCGCTTGCCGGTCGCCTTGTTGTAGGCGATACCCGCCTCAATGAGGTGTCCGGCGCAGTACATCTCGTGTTTGTCCATGTCGGTCCAGCGGCGGTCAAGACCTGTCAGGGTGTAGTAGGTGTTGATATAGCCGTCTTTTTGCTGAGCGGCGGCAATCTTGGCTATCCAGTCATCGGCTTTCGCCTCCATCGCCGGATCGGGATAGTTAATCAGACTGTAGGCTATCGCCTCCAACGCCTTATACACATCCGAGTCGTCGAAGAATATGCCAGAATGTTTGCCTTCGCCTTTGGCGGTGTTCTCGAAGTTGCGGATGCGGCCCGTCTGCACCTCCGTCTGGTCGATGCAGACGGGAATGGTGACACGCGCCACGCGCTCCAGACGGGGCGACCAGAACGAGTCGGCTACATGGACGCAGGCAAAATCGACATGCTGATTGACGAGGTCGGGCTTGTGCGCTTTCTGACAGGCGGTCATGACTGCAAGCAGACAAAAAGACAAAAGAAACTTCTTCATAGGGATGTAATCTTAGTTATGAAAGGTCATCTTCAGAATGTGTTGTAATGGATGCGCGAGGTATCCCACTTGTCCTTCACCTCCGGCTGTTCGGCCGGTACGCCTACGGGGACGATGCAGAGCGGAACGATGTGCTCGGGCAGACCGAGCAGTTCCTGCAGGTGTCTCACGCGTTCGGCGTTGGGGTGAACGCCGGTCCACACCGCTCCCAGTCCCATCGCGTGGGCGGCGAGAAGAAGGTTCTCCGTCGCTGCGGAGAGATCATTGATCCAGAAGTCAGGCATACCCTCAATGGCACGCTGAAGGTTGCCGCAGGGGATGATGGCAACAGCCGCTCCGTTGCCGCAACGGCTGTAGGGGAAGTCCTCGCCAAGAAGCGTCATCATCTCCTCATCGTTGATAACAAGAAACTCCCACGGCTGTTTGTTCATCGCCGTGGGGGCCGCCATCGCGCACCGGAGCATTTGTTCCAGTTGCTCGTCAGTGATTTTCCCGCCTGTAAACTGACGCACGCTTACGCGATTCATAATGTTGTCAATCGCTGCTTTTTGCATAGCGCATTCCTCCTTTTCCTGATTGCATTGTTTGTCACCACACCGGCATTTTCCGCAGTTGCAGCCGGTTAATAAGAATATGCACAGGGCAACAGTTGTGAAGCACTGTGCGAACAAATTTTTTGTGATTTTTTTCATTCGTATTGGTGTTTTTTGTTTACAACTAATCCATTTGTTACAGCCAGACGGATCGCCTGCTTTCAGAAACAATCGGCAAAGGACTGAAAAAATACTGACTTTGCCAATTTTTTTCGGAATTTTATAAAAACTTGCACTATCTTTGCCGCCGTTATTGTTAAACAGATTCAGATTATGTTGAATGTGATTTTATTCGGTGCTCCCGGCAGCGGAAAGGGAACACAGTCGGAACTGTTGGTCAAGCAATACGGGTTGCAGCATCTCTCGACGGGCGATTTGCTCCGTGCCGAGATTCAGTCAGGCAGCGAACTCGGAAAAGAGATAGACGAGCTCATCTCAAAGGGCAATCTCGTGCCTGACCACAAGATGGTTCATCTCATTGCCCATTATATAGACGCTCTGCCCAAGGATTGCAAAGGAGTCATTTTTGACGGTTATCCCCGCACGGTGGAGCAGGCGGACGCGCTGACCTTGCTGCTCAGGCGCAGGGGTATGGATTCCGTGATGCTGGAGTTGATGGTGGACGAGGACGAGGTTATCAAGCGGCTGCTCGAACGTGGCAAGACCAGCGGCAGAGCGGATGACAACTTCGACACCATCAAGAAACGCCTTCGCATCTATCAGGAGGTGACGAAACCCGTCAGTGCGTACTATCTGAAGCACCATAATTATTTCCTTATCAACGGCAATTACACGGTGGATCTGACCTTCGAGCAGATTGACAACATTCTGCGTCTGCGCGGGGCAAAGAAAGAATCTTCAACCCAGAAACCCTAAATCTACTGAACTTCTTTACTTTAAAATTCTTTTAACTTTCAACTATAAACTATCAACTCTAAACTTTTAACCATTATGAAGAAACTATTCACACTTGCAGCAGCCTTGCTGCTGATGGGCAGTGCTTATGCCCAGTTGTACAATCTGGTCAAGGTGACCGAAGTGAATGACGGCGGTCTGTACGTGTTCGAGCGCAACGGGCATGTACTGTATGCCAAACTTGACAACAAAGCCGTAGTGGCGACCGACGAGTACAATACCACAGGTCTGACGGGTAAGGAATCGTATGTATGGTCGTTGGAAGCCAATGTGGATGGCAGTTTCTCAATTCGCAGCGAGCAAAAATATGCCGATAACCCGGACGGACATATCTATCTGAACAATCCTTCGGGCAAAACAGACATCACGATGGCTAACGCCGGTTCCGCCGCATGGAAATTCACATTTGAAGGGGGTGAGGTACTTATCTCTAACGCCAACAATGCCGACCGTTTTTTGGGCGAAACTGCTGATGGTTCGAACAAGTACAAAGCGTACGCCGCTTCCAACATAGATACATACGGTCACAATTTCACCGTCTATGAGTTGCAGGTATCCACATCTCCCTATATCACCATTGCGCCCGCCGTTGCGGACTTCGGGGCGAAAGCGATTGGCTCGGATGCTGTTACGATGGATATTACTGTTAATTGCGGCAATCTGAAGGGCTCGGTTACCTACTCCGGTCTGAAAGATCCGTTCAGTGCAAAGGGAACCATCGCCAAAAGCGGCGACAAACTGACTATCACAGCCAATCCTTCAAAAGAAGGAACATACAGCCAGACGCTCACCATCGAATCCGCAACCGACAATGTGAAAGTTCAGGTGACGGTGAAGATGAACGTAACAGACCCCACCGCAGGCTACGCCAAGATGACCGGCAAGATGGTGGAAGGTGACTACGTGCTTACTTACGATGAGTACGCTATGAAAGCTTCCATTATGCTGAACAGTAAAAACGAGAAGGTTAACCGTTTTGAAAACGGCACTTTCACACTGTCCGGCGATATGCTGACGAATCCCGATGAATCGATTATCTGGCACATCGCTTCCGCAGGTGACAGTTGGACACTGTACAACAAGAGCGTGAACAAATACGCCGGCAGTACGGATGCGAAGAACCAAGGCGCGCTGCTGGATGATGCCACGACCGACAACGCCAAGTGGAACATCACAGTTACCGAAGCCAATACTTACGAGTTTGAGAACGTGGCTCGTGCGGCTTCCGAACAGAATCCCGAAAACAAATGGTTGCACAATAACGCAACCTATGGTTTTGCCTGCTACGGAACGAATACCGGCGGTGCGCTGACGCTCTATAGACTTGGTGGCAGTACGGCAACCGCTGTTGAGCAGACGGAGATGACGGAGAAGCCTGTCAAGGTGTTTGAGAACGGTCAGGTTGTCATCATCCGTGGCAACATACGCTACAACCTACAGGGTGTCCGTGTTCCCTGATATTGAGTAAGAGACAGACCACAGACAGCGATACGGTATGCCAAGCGGGAACTTCATAGATCAGGTGCGTATCTACTGCCGTTCGGGCAAGGGCGGTGCGGGGTGCATGCACCTCCACCGCGCCAAGTATGTCCCGAAGGGCGGTCCCGACGGCGGCGACGGCGGGCGAGGCGGACACGTCATCCTGCAAGGTAACCGCAATCTGTGGACACTGCTGCATCTCAAGTATCAGAAACATATTCTCGCGACTGACGGCGGTCACGGCGGTCAGTCACGCTCTTTCGGCAAGGACGGCGAGGACAAAATCATACAGGTTCCCTGCGGCACGGTGGTCTATGACGGCGACACGGGCGAATGGCTTGCCGAGATCAAAGAGGATAAGCAACGTATTGTTCTGCTTCGTGGCGGAAAGGGAGGGTTAGGCAACTGGCACTTCCGTTCCGCCACCAACCAGACACCCCGCTACGCCCAGCCCGGAGAGCCCGCACAAGAGCGCAATATCGTGCTTCAACTCAAAGTGTTAGCTGATGTCGGACTGGTGGGTTTCCCCAATGCGGGCAAGTCCACGCTGCTGTCCGTTGTTTCCGCCGCCAAACCCGAGATTGCCGACTATCCGTTCACCACCCTCACCCCGCAGTTGGGCATCGTTTCCGTGCGCGACGATCGGTCGTTCTGTATGGCGGACATCCCCGGTATCATCGAGGGCGCGAGCGAGGGCAAGGGACTGGGGCTGCGTTTTCTGCGGCACATCGAGCGCAACGCCGTGCTGCTGTTTATGGTGCCTGTCACCGCTTCGCAACAATCCCAGTATTCGGAAGAAAGCGAAACACAGGATGACACATTTGCGGGCATAGAAAAGGAGTACAACATCCTACTTTCCGAGTTGGAGAAATACAACCCGGAGTTGCTGACCAAGGCGCGTGTGCTGGCATTGAGCAAGTGCGACATCCAAGAGATTGACCCGCAGCCTCTGCGCGAGAGGTTAGGCATTCCCGTCTTCTGCATATCTTCGGTGACGGGAACGGGTATCACGGAACTGAAGGACGCTCTTTGGGCGGAGTTGCAGAAGGAGCAGAACCAGATTATCGAAATCTCGCACGCACCGATAGACGTGACCCACAGGGAAACAGACTCCGAAGACATTGAATCGGACGAAGAACCCGGTACCATCTACCTGAACGAGGTGGATGAAGAATGGGATCTGGGCAAGTACAAGGGTATAGGCTGGGACGAGTGAATTCTTTTTAACCTCACCGAAGTCAGTATTTTTTAGAAAATTAGTACTATGTATTGCAAGGTACTTGAACTTGCAGTACTTTTGCGGCGTGAAACGAGTACAAACCCAAAAACAAACCATTATGGAACCGAAGAAATTAAGAAGAAGCGCCAACAAGATGTTGGCAGGCGTGTGTGCCGGAATCGCTGAGTATCTGAACCTTGACCCGACTGTTATACGAGTGGTGTATGTGGTTCTCTCTGTCATGTCGGCAGCGTTCCCCGGAGTGCTGCTGTATCTTATTCTGATGATACTGATGCCTGCCTCCGAAGATTATACAGCCTGAAGCATGGTTGAGAACATCAAATCGCAAATGCGCAAGGGGATACTGGAATTCTGTATTCTTTCTGTCATCGACCGCAAGGAAGCCTATACATCCGACATCGTGGAGGCTTTGAAATCCGCTGACTTGTTGGTTGTGGAGGGGACACTGTATCCGCTTCTGTCACGGTTGAAGAACAACGGCATTCTTACCTACCGATGGGAGGAAAGTACCGCCGGTCCGCCGCGCAAGTATTTCTGTCTTACCGAAGAAGGCAAACGGCTGTTAGCGCAACTCAAGGATGAGTGGCGCGCAATAAGTACTTCCATCCATCAAATCACACAACCATGAAAGAGACAAAAACCATCAATCTGAACGGTCTGGTGTTCCACATCGATGATGACGCGTACCAGAATCTGCGCAACTACCTGCATGATATAGAACAGCGACTTCCGGAAGACGAGCGCGGGGATGTGATGACCGACATTGAAGCCCGCATCTGCGAACTGCTGCAGTCTGCGCTGTTCGCCAAGAACCTGCAGGTTGCGGATGTCAGTATGATTGAGAGCATCAAGGCACGAATAGGCGCTCCCTCGGATTTCGGAGAGAACAAGCGACCTAACGTCAAACAGTCTGCCCTGTCCGAACGTAGCGGATGCGGCAGGGTGCTGAAGATCAGCCTGTACGTTATTCTCATACTGGTTGCCGTTCAGATTATGCTGCCTGTACTGGCAGTAGTATTTGCTTTCTGTATGGCAGGTCTGGGGCTCGGAATAGGTGCTTTCGGTGCGCTTCCGCTTATCGGGATACCGTTCTTTGACGGTCACTGGGGTCTGGCCCTGCTTACCATTGTTTCCGCTCTTGTGGCTGTCTGTCTGCCCGTTTATGTCCTGATTCACACAATCGTGTCCTTTATGCGTACCCGCAAGGGACCGAAGGGACGGTTCTGGCTTATCTGCGTAATCTCCTGGCTGATTAGCATAGCCTGCTTTGCTACCGCCTTGTACAAACAGTCGTATTCTTTCACCGACTGGTACGAAGTGTCACAGGTATTCACCAATTGGGACAAAGAAGACTATTCTTTGCGCTTACCAATATGATTTGCACAAACCAAAATACCACCTTACCTTTGCGCGTGAAAAACTTCCGCAAACAAAAAGCACATGCAAACGACAGGCATCATACCAGCCCGTTGGGCAAGCAGCCGTTTCCCGGGCAAGCCTCTGGCGATGATCGGCGGCAAGCCGATGATTCAGCGCGTTTATGAACAAGCGAAGAAGGCACTCAATCTGGTGGTCGTGGCGACCGATGACAGCCGTATCCTTGACTGCGTTAAAGGCTTCGGCGGCGAGGCGGTCATGACACGTACCGACCACCTATGCGGCACGGAACGCTGCTTGGAGGCCTACGAGAAGATGAAGGAAGACCCGCAGTCGCCGTGGTATGACACGCTGCACGGGCTGCGGGACGAGGAGATTATCGTGGTGAACATACAGGGCGACGAGCCGTTTATCCAGCCGGAGCAGATAAGACTCCTGTGCGGATTGTGGAAAAGTCCAAGGACAGAGATCGGGACACTGGTCAAGCCGTTCCGGGCTGCCGATACTTGGGAAGCATTGGCTAATCCAAACACTCCGAAAGTGGTGTTCACGGAGGAGAATCAGCAGGCATTACTGTTCTCGCGTTCGGTGATACCCTATATGCGGGGTGTTCCACAAGAGGAATGGCTGCAAAAGGGGCATTACTACGGTCATATCGGGATGTACGCATACAGAGGGGATGTGCTGCGGCGGATAGTCAAGATGCCGATGTCGCGGATGGAGCAAGCGGAGAGTCTGGAACAGTTGCGCTGGCTGGAAAACGGTCTGACAATACGAGTGGCGGTGAGCGAACAGTCTTCCATCGGGATAGACACGCCGGAAGACCTGCAACGGGCGAACCAATGGATAATGGATAATTGACAATTGATAATTGATAATTGATAATGATATGAAAGAGCAAGTTCCCACGCCCCATATCGGGGCGCAATACGGCGAGATAGCCAAGACGGTGATTATGGCGGGCGATCCGCTGCGCGCCAAACTGATGGCGGAGAGATATGTGGATAACGCCAAACTGGTGAACCAAGTGCGTAATATGTTTGCCTACACGGGTACGCATAACGGCAAGCCGGTAACAGTAATGGGACACGGGATGGGAATCCCGTCCATCGGTATTTATACCTACGAACTGTTTAATTTCTACGATGCGGACACCATCATCCGCGTAGGCTCATGTGGAGCCCGTCAGGATTATATCCGTTTGGGCGACCTGATCATAGCGATGGGATGCTGCACAGACAGCAACTACGCTGCGCAGTATGACCTTCCCGGCACATTCGCCCCTATAGCCGACTTCGGTCTTGTGCGTGGTGCCGTGGATGCATGCGAACGATTCGGATACCGCTATTTCGTGGGAAATGTGTTCTCGGCAGACATATTCTACTGCGAGAACCCTCGCAAACAGAACTGGACCAAGATGGGAGTACTGGCGGACGAGATGGAGGCTCCTGCTCTTTACATGAACGCCGCCCGCTCCGGAAAGAAGGCTCTGACAATCTGCACAGTAAGCGATCACATTCTGACTGGCGAGGCGACGACCGCCGAGGAGCGGCAGACCTCCTTCACGCACATGATGGATGTGGCATTCTCACTGATCTGACGTTGTTCAAGCAAGACACCATACTGACCTTTCTTTGCTTGCTGCTGCTCACGGCTTGCAACACGGCGAAATTTGTTCCGCAGGGCAAGTATCTGCTGAACAAGACGCACATCATCATCAACGGCACACGCGATGTCGAGACCAGCGAAATGAAGAGTTACCTGAAGCAGACAAACAATACGGAGATACTGGGGTTCTGGAAACTACAGTTGGATATCTACAACACAGCACCGGTGGACACGACCAAGACAATCAGCCGCTGGTGGGCGCGTACGGCACACCGGATGGGCGAGGCTCCAGAGGTGTATAATCCCTACCTTGCGGAAGCAAGCCGTCTGGAACTGAAAAAAGCGATGCGGAGCAAAGGATACTTCCAATGCGAAGTGGACACCGTAACGCGCTACAAGAAAAGAAACAAAGTGGAGGTGACCTACCGCATCAATACCGGCGAACCGTACCGCATCCGCCGCCACACCTGCCATCTGCCCGAATCGGATGATCTTCGGAACACAGCCGAGGACGATCGACACACCCTTCTGCACGACGGAGACAATTTTGACGCGGCCGTTTTGGACAACGAGCGCACCCGGATAGCCAGACGAATGCGGGATATCGGGTACTTCAACATACAAAAAGACCACCTCAGTTACGCGGCAGACAGTACGGCGGGAAAAAAACAGGTGGATGTGGAGATACGTATGTCAAGGGCGGTGGGAGAGATGAACGATGAGGAAAGAAAACGGCTCTTCACACGCTACACCATACGCCGTGTATGTTTCCATACCGACTATAACCCCGACTACGTCCCCGACTCCACACCGCTCAACCGATTCTGCGAGAACGGCTACGAATACACATGGTCCGGTGAGCGGTTGATGCGCCCGTCCTCCCTGCGGCACAACTGCCGCATCCGTCCAGGCGAACTGTACAACGAAAGGCATGTGGAACAGACCTACGAGATGATGAACCAGATGGGAATCCTGCGCTATGTAGACATCTCGTTCGAGGATGCCGGAGGGGACTCCCTTGACTGCCACGTTGTCATGTCGCGCGGCAAACTGAACGCTGTTTCCACCGAGTTGGAAGGCACCTATTCGGACGGTGACTGGGGCATAGCCGCAGGACTGGGATACACCAACCGGAACCTGTTCAAGGGAGCGGAGGAACTCCAGGTCGGTGTGAACGGCAGCTACGAATGGCGCGCCAACGGTGGCCGTGCCATAGAGGCGAAAGCCAACGCCTCCCTCGCCCTCGCCAACCGCCTCAAAGTGGCGGCTGGCTACCAGTACCAGACCCGTCCTGATGAGTTCACCCGAACGATTGCCACCGCCTCGTTGGGCTACCGGCTGNNCTGCCACAACTGACCAGAGGCTGGACACACACGTTCAATTTCATTGACCTGAGCTACGTCTATCTTCCATGGATGAGCAGCGAGTTTCATGACCGTTTCATCTCGAACACGAATCCTCTCAAGTACTCGTATGAGGATCACTTCATTGAGGCTATCAGTTATAACTGCAGGTACACGGGGTACAACCGTCTCCGTCCCAAACGCTCCTTTCTCACTTTCTCCGGTTTCGCCGAGACAGCCGGCAACACGCTATACGGCGCAAGCAACCTTTTCCTGCCGATGCCGGATGACGGCGTGTACAAGATTGGCAAGGTGGCATTCTCGCAGTTCGTCAAACTGGATGCCAACCTCACCTACAACCATATCATCTCCGAGCGCCACCGCATCGTGTATCACGCTGCCGCAGGCGTGGCACTTCCATACGGCAACTCACAGTCCATCCCATACGAGAAACGCTATTTCGCAGGCGGAAGCAACCATGTCAGAGGGTGGACGGCACGGACGTTAGGTCCCGGTGCATATCGCGGGGACGGTTCGCGGATAGACTATGACAATCAGGCAGGAGATATCCATATGGACTTGAGCGTGGAGTACCGCTGGCGGGTGTGGAACTTCATCGAACTGGCAGCCTTTACGGACGCAGGCAATATTTGGACCATTCGCGAGTATGACAGCCAGCCTCACGGGGTGTTCCGTTGGAACGAGTTTTACAGACAGATTGCGTGGAGTTACGGAGCGGGTGTACGATTGGACTTGAGTTTTCTTATATTCCGCCTGGATCTGGGTGTCAAGTTGCACGACCCCTCACGCATATACTACGACAGCAAACAATGGCGCACGGCGAGCAATAAACTGAACTGGAAAGACGATGTGGCCATCCACTTTGCTATCGGTTATCCTTTTTGACAGACGATGTTGCGAACGTATTACATAGCGGATGTGTTGGAAGCGGGTTGCGATGAGGCGGGTCGCGGTCCTTTGGCAGGAAGCGTGTTCGCCGCAGCGGTCATACTGCCGCCGGACGGGGGACTGAGCGATGAATGGGAAAGGCTGAATGACTCAAAGCAACTGACAGAAAATGAACGATATGCTCTGCGTCCGTTGATAGAGAAAGAAGCACTGTCATGGGCGGTAAGCGAGGTGACGGCAAAGGAGATTGACCGCATCAATATCCTTCAGGCGGCACTGTTAGCGATGCGGCGCGCATTGGACGGGCTGAAAGTGCGCCCGCAACATATCATCGTGGACGGCAACAGGTGGAAACCTTACGGATTCCCCGCCATACCGGCGGACACGGTGGTGAAAGGCGACGGCAAGTACCTCTCGATAGCCGCAGCGTCCGTTTTAGCGAAGACGTACAGGGATGACTATATGAACCGATTGCATGAGGAGTACCCGCAGTACCACTGGGACACGAACAAGGGCTACCCTACCGCCGCCCACTACGCAGCCATCCGGCAGTACGGAATCACGCCGTACCACAGGCGGTCGTTTCGATTGAACAAACCATAACTAACTATAAAACACAAACAACTATGAACAATCAAGAACAACCCCGCAAGAAGAAAAGCGGGTGCATGAAAGGCATTATCATCTTCATCGTCATTTACATTGTATGCTCCGTCTTGTCGGGCATCTGGTTAGGCAGGATGTTCTCATCCGGCGCGACACTTGAGGATAACACCGTGTATGTACTCAAGATGAAAGGCACATTGGTGGAACAAGGTCAGGAGGATAATCCCTTTGCTGCTATGATGGGCGAGATGCCGGGTTACACGGCGAAGGAGGTGGTCGGATTAGATGACCTTATTCACAACATCCGTCTGGCTAAGGAGAATGACAAGATTCGCGGCATCATGCTGCAGGGCGGCGAGATGGAGATGGGTTTTGCATCCGCTAAAGCGTTGCGCGACGCGCTGATTGACTTCAAGGAGTCGGGCAAGTTCCTTATCGCCTACTCGTCCAACTACTCGCAAGGCAACTACTACGTGGCCTGTGTGGCGGACAGCGTGTATCTCAATCCCACGGGAACGGTGGAATGGAACGGACTGGCTGCCAACAAGATGTACTTCAAACGGCTGTTAGACAAGATTGGCGTAGAGATGCAGGTGCTGAAAGTGGGTACGTTCAAGTCGGCGGTAGAGCCGTATATCCTTACGAAGATGTCGGATGCCGACCGCCAGCAGACGAAGCAATACGTGGACGGATTGTGGAAGGAACTGCTGCAAGGCGTGTCGGAAAGCCGGCATATTACAACGGAGAACCTGAACGGGTATGCGGATATGTATATGGGACTGCAACCTGCCGAGATGTACGTGGAGAAGGGACTGGTTGACAGACTTATCTATACGGAAGAGACAGACTCATTGCTGACCCGCCTGACGGGTACGGATGACTATAACAAGATTTCGACCTCCGCTTTGGCCACCATTCCCGCCAAACCGACCAAGTCGGACAACAAAATCGCCGTCCTGTACGCGGAGGGTCAGATAACCGACACAGAGGGTGACGGGATAGTTGGAACAAAGATGGTGAAGGAGATTGCCAAGATACGCAAGAACGAGGATGTGAAGGCGGTCGTACTGCGTGTGAACAGTCCCGGCGGCAGCGCGGACGCGAGCGAGCAGATATGGCACGCCGTACAGACGCTGCGTGAGAAGGGTCTGCCTGTGGTCGTCTCAATGGGCGATTATGCGGCGAGCGGCGGTTACTACATCTCCTGCGGAGCGGATTATATCTATGCAGAGCCTTCCACCCTTACCGGCTCTATCGGTATCTTCGGACTTGTTCCTAACCTGAATGAAGTCCGCAACAAAATAGGTCTGGACATAGACGGGCTGAAGACGAACAGTTATTCGGACTTGCAGGTGAACGCGATGTACAAAGGTATGGACGATAATGAGCGGGCGAAGATGCAGCAGATGGTGGAACGCGGTTATGACCTGTTCACCCGCCGTTGCGCCGATGGACGGCACACTTCGCAGGATAATATCAAAGCCATAGGTGAAGGTCGCGTATGGTTGGGAAAGGATGCTATCAGTATCGGTCTTGTGGATGATATCGGCGGTCTGGACGAGGCTGTCGCCAAAGCGGCGGAGTTGGCGGAAACAAGCGATTATGAACTAACCTACTACCCGCGTAAGAAAGATTTCTACACGCAGTTGATGGAGGCTTTCGACCAGAGCAGCGATGAAGAGAAACTGCTGATGAAGATGAAGGAACTCTGCTCGCAACCGCGTGTGATGATGCTGATGCACTTCCCCGACATCCGTTAATGCGCTTTCATTGTGGACACACTCCGCAACATATTGCTCGCGCCGCTTTCGTGGCTGTACGGTTTGGCGATAGGCATCCGCCACCTGCTGTACGATATGCATATCCTCCACAGCCGTGAGGTCAGCGTACCCACTATCTGCGTGGGTAATCTCACGGTTGGAGGGACGGGCAAAACCCCTCATATCGAATGGTTGATACGGCAACTCGGTTCGCGGTACAAGGTAGCGGTGCTGTCACGCGGTTACCGCCGCCGCTCGCGGGGTTTTGTACTTGCGGACGAGAGCAGCACCGCTGACACGCTGGGCGATGAGTGTATGCAACTGCACAGGAAGTTCCCCAATGTTCCGATAGCCGTCTGCCGGAATCGCGTTGAGGGCATTGAGCAGTTGCTGAAACGCTGTCCGAAAGTACAGGTGGTACTGCTGGATGACGCCTACCAATACCTGCGGCTACGGTGCGGGGTCTATATCCTTCTCACCACCGCCGACCGTCTTTATACAGACGACCGTCTGCTGCCGCTCGGAAGACTGCGTGATTTCGCGCGCCAGAGCCAGAAAGCGAACGCCGTGATAGTGACCAAGTGTCCGGACACAATGACACCTATCGACCGCCGTGTGGCGAGCAACCGTCTGCAACTGCCTGCCTATCAGAACCTGTTCTTCTCCGGCATCCGCTACCAGCCGCTGCCCAAGTTCAAGAACGCGCTGCTGCTGACCGGCATAGCGCGTCCCGATTATCTTTTACAGCACATAGGGGATGTCCCCCACATTGCCTATCCCGACCATCACCGCTTCACCAAAGCGGACATCAGGCATATAACGGAAGCCGCCGAACAAGCGGACATCGTTTTCACTACCGAGAAGGACTACGCCCGCCTGCTCGCCGTCGAACTGTCGGACAGTCTGAAAGACAAACTCTTCCCCATTGAGATAGAAGTCGCGTTGGATGACGGGGAACTGCTGTTGGAACAAATCAAACGCTACCTGCAAATATGCATATAATAAGACTGCTTACCCGTTTCATTCCTCCTTACAAGTGGAAAGTGGTGCTGAACTTCCTGTTCAACCTGCTGTCCACCGTCTTGTCACTCTTCTCCTTCGCCACGATTATCCCCGCCCTGCAACTGCTGTTCGGTATCAGCGAAGCGCAAGCCGTCTATACGCCTCTGGAGGGATTGAGTTTTCAAGAGACGGTGGATGCCGTGAAGGGGAATGTCTATTACCACCTCCAGCAGATGATGGATACTCACGGTTCCGGATATGTTTTGCTGGTGCTGGGACTGTTTCTGGTGATTGCCACTTTCCTCAAATGCCTGACGGCTTGGCTCGCCAACTTCTACATGGTTCCCATCCGTACGGGTGTCCTGCGTGACCTGCGCACGATGCTCTACAACAAGGTGGTTTCGCTGCCGATAGGTTTCTTCACGGAAGAGAAGAAGGGCGATGTGATGTCGCGCATGACCAACGATGTGAACGAGGTGGAAGCCTCCATCATGTCCACGCTCGACATCATCTTCAAGGATCCGCTGATGATTGCCGTCTATCTGGCGACCTTGTTTTTCATTTCCTGGCAGCTGACTGTCTTTGTACTCGTCCTGCTGCCTGTAGTGGGTCTGCTGATCGGGCGCATAGGCCGTTCGCTCAAACGCACCTCCACACTCGGGCAGGAGCAGACAGCCGATCTGCTGACACAGATTGAGGAGACATTAGGCGGTCTGCGGGTGGTAAAAGCCTTCAATGCCGAGCGGAAACTGCGTGAACGCTTCGCGCAGGCTGCCAATACCACCCGCCGCACGTTCAACCGCATCAACCGCCGCTACTACCTTGCCCATCCCGTGAGCGAGTTCCTCGGTACGGTGATGATTGCCGTGCTGCTGTGGTACGGCGGCGGACTTATCCTGAGTGAACATTCAGCCATTGATGCCGCCACATTTATCTATTACCTTGTCATTTTCTACAGCATCATCAATCCGTTCAAAGACTTAAGCAAGGCTTCTTACAGTGTCCGGCGCGGCTTGGCCTCACTGGAGCGCATTGACCGCATCCTGAACACGCAATCAAATATCAAAGAACCCGAGCAACCGCTTCCGTTGCAGGCATTTGAGAAGGAAGTTCGATACGAAAACGTTTCGTTTGCCTATCAAGCCAACCGTCCTGTACTGCGCAATATTTCGCTGACTATTCCTCGTGGGAAGATGATTGCTTTGGTCGGTCAGTCCGGCAGCGGCAAGACCACAATGGCTGATCTGCTGCCGCGTTTCTATGACACGGACGAGGGACGCATACTGATTGACGGCAAGGACGTGCGGGAGGTGCGGACGTATGATCTGCGCGCGCTGATGGGCAACGTCAATCAGGAAGCCATCCTCTTCAACGACACGTTTTTCAACAATATCACCTTCGGCGTGGACACTTCCCAGCCCGCTCCGGACGGCAGGACGTGGCAGGAAGCGGTGGAGGAAGCGGCGCGCATAGCCAACGCCCACGACTTCATTATGGCGACTCCTGACGGCTATCAGACCACCATCGGAGACCGGGGAAGCCGACTGTCCGGCGGACAACGGCAACGCATATCCATCGCACGTGCCATACTCAAGAACCCGCCCATACTCATCCTTGACGAGGCCACATCCGCTCTCGACACGGAAAGCGAGCAACTGGTTCAGGAAGCTCTCGAACGCCTGATGCACGACCGCACCACGCTGGTAGTCGCCCACCGCCTGAGCACCATCCGCCACGCCGACCTCATCTGCGTGCTGCACGAAGGACAAATCGTCGAGCAGGGCAGGCACGACGAACTGCTCGCACTCAACGGTTACTACCGCAAACTGGTGGAAATGCAGAACTCAAAATAAAAGAGATACTTGGCACGTTTTTTGCAAAATTCAATTGTTTTCTACTTAAGGACAATCAATAAAACAACCCTATATGAAAATCAAAACCTTATTCATCTGTCTGCTGGCAAGCATCACGGCTTCAGCACAATATGTCATTACCGGCAAGGTGGTCAATGCCGCATCTGGCGACCCTGTCGAACTTGCCACAGTGCGATTGTTTCAGGATTCTGTTATGATTCAAGGTACGCAAGCCGACATTGACGGCGTGTACTACATCCAGCGTATTCAGGAAGGGAAGTACCGCATCGTTGTTTCGGCTATCGGATACGAGGAGAAAGCGGTCAATGTGGAAGTGAACCAAAAGACAGGCGGCGCGGCAAAAGTGATTACGGCAAGCACTATCCGTCTGACCGAGATGGTGCAGAACCTCGGCGAAGTGGACGTGAAAGGTCATGCCGCAGAGATGGTGGTCAAAGGCGACACCATCGAATACAACACCGCCGCCTACAAGGTCAATGAGAACGCCATGGTGGAGGATCTGCTCAAGAAGATGAACGGCGTGGAGGTGGACAAGGAGGGCAATGTGACCGTCAACGGGGAGAAGATTACGGGCGTGCGCATTGACGGCAAGAAGTTCTTCGGCAATGACGTGCAGTCCGCAACCAAGAACGTACCCGCCGAGATGATTGAGAAGATACAGGTGATAGACGAGAAATCGGAAACCGCCAAGATGACCGGCTTCGAGGATGACGAGACGGAGCGCATCATCAACCTCACCCTCAAGGAGAACAGGAAGAAAGGGATGTTCGGAAACTACAATGTGGGGGCGGGTGCCGATATGGTGACGCAGAACGAGGGATGGTTCAACTACGCTGACCCCGAATACGGCAAGACGGCAGGCGAGAAAGCAACACATTTCTTCCAAGACGATTTCCGCTATACGGCAGGCATATTCACCAATATCCTTTCGGGCGAGACGCAGACGACCATCATCGGAAGTGCCAACAACACCAACGACATCCGTTCGGGACGCGGAAGAGGTTTCTTCGCAGGCAGCAACAACTCGGGCATCACATGGAGCGAGAATCTGGGCGTGAACACCAACATCGACCTGAACAAGAAACTGAAGAAAATAGACAGCCAGACATCTATGGCTTTCGGCGGGGACGGCACGCTCAACCATTCCTACAACACCACCACCTCTTCCGCCACCAAGGACAGTTATTCGGGCGATGAAACGTATCATAATCTCGATTCGACCAACAAACGCAACTGGGCATGGGACGTACAGGCACGCTTGGAACTGGAATACCAGATTGACACGCTCAACAAAATCATTTTCCAGCCCAATCTGACCTACACCAACAAGCGTTCCGACGGCTATTCGGCGTACAACTACATGCGTCTGTCGGACAGCACGCAGATGAGTGACGGCTACCAGAACCGTTACTCCAATTCGGACGAGATTGGTGCGCGCCTGCGTGTCATCTACAACCATAAGTTCCTCCGTCCGGGCCGTTCCGTCACCCTCAACAGCAATGTGCAGTTCACCGATACAAAAGGGAACACCGAAACGTATGCACACGATAACCTCATTGATAGTGCCAAGGTGGACCAACATACTAATTCCGGCAACGATGCAGTCAGTGTACGCATACGCGCATCGTATGTGGAACCCATATCCGGCAAGAACCACTTTTTGGAAACTACGCTGATGTTTGGCACCAATTTGCGTGAAAGCAACAAGAACCAATATGACAAAGACCTTGCGGCAGGAGACTATATCTACAACAACGAATACTCCAACCGTCTGAGCAACCGCTTCTATCAGGAGGCAATAGGACTGAACTACCGCTTCATCAAAGACAATCTTGACTTGACAGCCGGCGCGCAGTTCAATCCCTCACAGACGCGCAACCTGACCTATTACGGCACAACGCTCCACCGCGACACGACCATTTACGCTTGGAACTGGAGTCCGAATGTGCGCCTTAAATACAAACTCGGAAAGAAAGAGTTCGCCCGCGTATTCTATCGCGGCACGAACACGCAACCGTCCGTCACCCAGATGGAACCCGTGCGCAACAACTCCGACGCGATGAACGAGACAGTTGGTAATCTGGGACTGCGCCCCGCCTTTCAGCATTCCGTTCACGGGATGTACTCCAAGTTCAACGCCGAGAAGTTCTGGAGCCTGATGACGGGTTTGCACGGCAACGTGACCCAGGACGCGCTGGTCAATAACTCCATCTACGATGAGACCGGCAAACTCTACCAACAGACCGTAAACGCATCGGGCATACCCTGGGACGTGAGTGCCGATCTGATGTTCAACACGCCGTTCGCCAACAAACTGATGCAGTTCCACACCCGTACCGCCATCGGCTACAACCAGCGTCTGGCGTACATCAGCCGCGAAGGCACATCCTCCGTCATTGAGCAGTGGATTGACCAAAACACCTTCGGACTGGGTGAGGAAAGCCGGACGGGAAACTTCAACGTGAGCGAGAATCTGACGCTCCGTATGACGCACGATGTGGTGGATGTCGGTCTTACCGGAAACGTCCGTTACTCACGCACGCAGAACAATCTGACAGCCAATTCCGTAACGAACGTGGTGGATTGGACGGTGACAGGGGATGTGCAGTTGCACCTGCCCAAGTCGTGGAACATCTCCGCCGACTGCGGTTACACCGCCCGTTACGGCTACACGGGACTTACGGATGTGAACGAGATTCTGCTCAACGCCTCCATCGACAAGACGTGGAACGCCGCCACCCTGTCGCTCAAAGCCTTTGATATACTGCATCAGAAGAAGAACATCATCCAGACCGTCGGCGAGAATTACGTCCGCTATCAGAAAGCCAACACCCTGCCGACGTATTTCCTGCTGACTTTCACGTACAAGTTCAACCGCATGGGCGACCTGAAAGCGAAAGGAATGGCTGGACACATGCAGGAGATGATTGAGTCGGGGAATACGCCCGGGTCGGGAAAGATGCCGATGGGACCGCCCCCGATGATGCGGTAAACCTTCACTAAGTACAAGGAATTATCAAAAAAATGAAAATTTTGATGCGATTGCCCTGATTTTCCGGATTTTACTTGCGTATATCGAAATATCGGGGCAACTTTGCGCGATGAACGGAGTTCGGTGTGCGGAGTGTCCGCAATATTGCCGCCCTCGTTCCACGGAATCCGATCTGCGCCGATCTCCTTTATAGGAGAGGGTTGGAGGGATTTCATTACATATTGAAAAGGCGTTTATTGACGCTTTGTTGTTTGACGCGCAAAAGCTTCGCACACTTTTGAACAAACCAAAGTCAGAAACAAAGTAACGATTGCGCCTGCGGGTATGACATTTGTACCCGTCCTGCCTTTCTTGGCGGACGGGTTGTCATATCGGCGCAGGTTTCATTGTTGTTTGTTTGACTTTGGGGGCAGTGCGAAGGTCCTTGCGCGTAGATGAGCAATAGCGAAGTCTGCGCTCTTTTTATGTGTACATAAAAGCATAATGGAAAGATGTCATTGGTCAGACTGTGAGGTCTTTGACGTATTGGATTACCGTAAAAAGAAGATTGTGCGTAAATTGTGGAAAAAATGTGTCAAAAGTTGCAAGATATTGAAACTTGCAGTACCTTTGCGGCAGTTTTGAATATACATAAGGTATGAGACGTGATATCTACGTGTACAAGAGTTAGTTTTATGATTTCTTGGCAACATTGTCAGAACAGGTAGTTGACAAGATTGATTATGCTTTGTCACTATTGGAGTCGCAAGATAAAGTAAGTAAGAAATTTGTAAAATACTTGCGTGATGATGTATATGAATTACGTGCCGAATGTGAAAGTAACATTTATAGGGTGTTTTTCATTTTTGACAATGGGAACATAGTTGTGCTGTTCAATGGCTTTCATAAGAAAAGTCAAAAAACGCCGCAAAAAGAATTAGAAAAGGCTATCAAACTAAAGGAGGAATATTATGCAAGCAAATCCTAATTTAACCAGTTACAGTGCTGTCTTGGCAAAAAAATACGGCGATGTGGGATCTCCCGAACGGGAGGAGTTTGATAATCGTGCCCGTGCATATTATATGGGACTTGCGCTTCAGGAAGCCCGGAAGGAAGAACGCATAACGCAGGTGGAACTGGCGCGCCGTACCGGCACGAGCAAGAGTTATATCTCGCGGGTGGAGAACGGGCTGATAGACCCGACTTTTTCCAGTTTTATGAAGATTGTCAATGCGCTGGGCTTGCGCCTTGAACTGACGCGCAGTTTGGCATAGAGTACATCTCACATCATCCCAACAAGCGGTAATCCAATATGCGGGTTACCGCTTTTGTTGGTATGGTATGGTCTGGTGAATTATATGAGTGGTCTGATAAACATACGGTACGCGCCCGCGTGTCCGAATAAAAGACCCCATCCGATAAAGTACCTAAAAAATGATACGTGATTTAATAACGGAGGATGCCGAAAAGCCGTAAGTGAGTAGGCACAAAACAAACTAAAATTCAACACACTATGAAAAAGATTTTGTTTTACGCTACTGCGGTAGCGATGGTACTGGCTATGGCAATGCCGATGCAGGCACAGAGCCGCAAAGACAAGAAAGCGGCGAAGAAAGAACAGTGGGAACGCGAGCAGCGTTATAAGAGAGAAGAGGATGAACTCCGCCACCAGCAGAAGATGGACAGCCTTGCCAATGCCAAGAAAGAGGCGGAACAGCGGGCAGCCAAAGCTGAAGCCGAACGCCAGGCTGCGGAAGCAGAGGCAAAAGCAAAACAGAAAAAAGCGGAAGAAAATGCCGCACTGCAGGAAGTGGATTTTGACGAACCCTGTATGGAATTTGCCAGCACCGCCAATCTTATCCGCGCCCGTGGTACCGGAGAGGACTTTGAGCAGGAACTCTCAGTCGAGATAGCACGGTCTGCCGCGATAGAGGAACTGGGTTCGCAAATATCCACCAAGGTGCAGGCACTGCTTACCAATTACAAGAAATCCGTGCGCCAGAATGTCAAACGGGAGTCAATCCGCCGCGTGGAAGGTATGGCTATGACAGAGGTTGACCAAGCCACCGGCTATCGTATTGCTTGCAGAAAGACAAAAACATATGTTCAGAACGGAGAGCGTATATTCAAGACATACATCGTTATTGAATTGGGCGAGGATCAACTTCTCAAGCCCATCTATGAGGGAATTCAGAAAGACGAGGAGTTGAAAGTGGACACCGATTACCAGTCTTTCAAAAAGGATTTTGATGAACACTTCAAAAACAAATCTCAGGAGGCTCTACAAGAAATAATTAATCAATAATTGTTTCTTCCTTTTGCGCCGAGGGGGCTGATACCTCCCTCGGTTGCGCTACATAATAAAAACAACAAACAATGAAAAAACTGTTAATTATCTTTGCTGTCCATTTTTCGCTGACAGCATTTGCGCAGCAACAGAAGGTGGCTGTCCTCAACCCAATTTGCAGGGATAATAGTGTTAATGTGTTTTATCAACAGATAGTGCGTGGTGCTATGGAAAGTGCTGTCACTACAACAGATGAATTTATTTCATTCGATCGCACGGCATTTGACAAAGTATTAGAGGAACATCATTTTGAAAGGTCAGGTGCAGTTGATGATTCGCAAATTCGACAAATGGGTATATATGCAGGAGTAGATCTTGTTCTGGTTACAGAAGTTAGTGCTTTTGATGGCTATATGACAGTTCTTGTGAAGATATTGGATATCGAAACTGGGGAATCGTCTAAAAGCATAAGTGAACTGATGGAACAGACACCACCTGTGGTTCAGTCAACATGTAAAGAGTTGGCAAAAAAAGTGTTTGGCATAATTGATTTTGCCAGTGGGACACGAAAAGGAACATTACAATTGCCGGAAGGTAGATATGAAGGAGAAATAAAAAATGGTAAACCTCACGGAGTAGGAAAAATGTATTATAAAGATAATAATGATCTTATGCGTTTGAGTTATGAGGGGGATTGGATAAATGGAATCCCATCAGGTAAGGGTACCATCATTTGGACAGATGGTTCCAAATATACGGGCGATATGTGTAATGGGGTAAGGTCCGGTTCTGGAACAATAATTACACCAGATGGTAGTAGGATAGAAGGAACATCGCGCGCAGGGAAATGGAGCGGAAATGTTACTATACATCTTTATAGTGGAGAGATATATATAGGCGAAATGAAAGATGATGAATTGACAGGTAGAGGCACTTTGTATCATAAGACTGGAGAAAAATATGAAGGAGATGTTGTCAATGGAAAAGCGCATGGATGGGGAATAATGCATGGTGTTGATGGAGATAGATACGAGGGATCTTGGAAAAATGATAAGAGAGAAGGGAAAGGAACATATTATTGGTCGGGCGGTAAACTGGTTGGAAATTGGACTAATGGAGTGCTTTCTGGTTTTGTTCAAGTGTATGGAAGTGATGGCTCTGAACAATATGGTCAATTTGTTAATGGCGAACCTGATGGAGAGTGGACAATGAAAACATCTTCAGGGAAATATTTGAAAGGATGGTTTACGAAAGGCGAACTAACAACTAATTATCATTAGTCGTATAACAGAGTAAAATCTCATGAAATTTGAGATAAAATATTTGTCTTTGCCATTAATTGCGCAGTTGGAGATAACAGATTACTGCAATCATCGGTGTGTACATTGTTATAATCTGGATTCAGACGTGCAGAATCGTCCTTCTCGCAAAGTGAGTGACGAGACGGTGTTGGCATGTGCGCAGAAACTGATAGACAATCAGATTTTCAGCGTAATAGTAACAGGCGGTGAACCACTGATAAAGAAAGAACTAACGAAAAAGGTTATCTGTTTATTAAAAGCCCAAAACACCAAAGTCTCACTCAATTCTAATCTAACTCTTGCAGATGATGACTTTATTCAATTTCTCAAAGAGCAAAAAGTGGGAGTGCTGACATCTTGCCCCTCGGGAGAAGAAAGTTCGTTTGCCAAATTAGTCGGAATTGATAACTACAAGTTATTTGAAAGTAAAATAAAAAAGTTAGTTGCTACAGGTGTCCGTTTCACCGTTAATATGGTAGTGACGAAAGACAATCTACATGAAGTTCGTCTGACGGCAGAGAAGATGAAGTCATTAGGATGCAAGTCGTTTGCTGCTACTCCAATGGGACTGAATGTAGAATATCCGCGTCTAGATTTGCTGTTGAGCGTTGAAGATGTGTGCAAAGTGATAGCAGACTTGTTATGGATTGAGGAGAACCTAAAAATGAAGGTGGACATATTGGAGGCATTGCCTAAATGTGTGTTTCCAGAAGAAGTATTGAGAGGCAGACACTCATTTCTAAATAGAAAATGCCAAGCAGGAAGGACTGTTATTGCCGTCTCTTGCAATGGTAACGTACGCCCGTGTGCGCATAATCCTTATTCATACGGAAACTTGTTGGAAGAAGATTTGCGAGATATTTGGCAGAAAATGGCTGATTGGCGTTCTGTAAAATATATCCCAGAGGAGTGCAAAGACTGCTTATGGCTCAACCGCTGTAACGGTGGTTGCCGGACAAGTGCAAAAGTATATAGCGGCGATTGGAATCTAAAGGATATGTGGTGTATTGGAAGATTGTCGCTACTTACTCCCATTAATGATAAACAAGAATATGTTTTGCAGCCTAATACACAATTGAAGATAGCTTCGGTTATTATGGTAAGGCGTGAAGATGAAAATGCGTATTTGATATATAATGCCACAGATGATGTTTATTGTATGGTGAATCAAATCTTCTATGACTTTGTCGTCTGTCTGCAAAAATTATCTGCAATCTGTTTTGGAGAGTTGTGCAACAAATTTGAAGTGACACCAACTGACAAACACATCAATGATGCAGTTGCCTTCCTTCTAAACAAGAAAATATTAAAAATCAAATAGATAATGCGTATGAAAACAAGTAAGAAAACTGATTTAACGAAAATCATTATGTATGATTTCAGCAATGTGAATCTGCAAGAAAACAGCACCAATAACTGTTTCGGGTGCGATTCAGGTGACGGGGATTCCTGTGATATGTGTGATTCTTGTGATCACGGTTGGTAAATCTCATTAAAAATTGAAGAACTATGATATTATATGAAGTCAACTGGTTATTTGCAGCGGTAACGGCCATGGCAACAACTATTGCTGCAATTGTAGCTTTTTTCTCGTTAAAAAATGAAAAAGAGAAAAGAAAATTAAGTGTATTCTCTGAATCAATACGAAATACATTTGATGGAGTTAAAAATGCAGAAAGCCTTGATTATATTATGTCGAAAAAATATACTAATGATATTGCAACAATAAAAGATTATTTGGGGATTGACGAGGTAGGTTTAGATGATTTTAAGAAAATAGTAATCCAGAACTTGAAAAGAGAGGATTTGGATATTGACGAAGAAACAAAAAACAAAACAAAAGAGGAAATCCGAAAGGCATATAATAAGATAGAGCATTTCTGTAAGAAAATGGAATATCTTGGCATTATGGCAAAAGACGACTTTGCAAGCGATTTAATAGTAGGTTATTTTAAAGAAACTATTATCGATACTCATCAGAGATTAGAACCTCTTATCCTGAAAACACGAAAAGACCGAAGAAGGGAGGATTTGTATCCGAACTATACATATCTATACAATCTTGCCAAAAGAAAAATAGTAAAAGGATGAAAAAACTATTAATTATCTTGCTTTCAGCACTTTCACTATCTGTCCTTGCGCAGACGGAGCCGAACTGGTATGACAATGACACGCGTAATTCGTTCTACCCGGGAGGACAGTACTTCGTCGGGTTCGCCGAAGGGCAAAAACAAGGCAACGAGAGCCTTGAAGCGGCTATGTCGCGGATGAAAGATGCTGCACGAGTGGAAGCCTTGAGTACCATCCGGGTGCATGTCAAGAACACCACCGTCAATCATGCGGTCAGCCAGACGTTACGAACCATGGAAGGCACCTTCCGGCAGTCTATGCGCGATTTCAAATCCGACACAGAAACATCTGTGGATATGGAAATCCCCGGATTGAAGATAGAAGCGTGGCAAAACCCGCAGAACGGCAATATAGCAGCGTTTGCGTATGTTAAGAAAAGCACACTCATACGCCAACTGGAAAAGAGAATCACGGTGTGCCTTACCAAGATAGAGACATCGCTGGATCAGATTGAACAACTTGCGAGCAATGGTCAGAAACTACAGGCACGCGATCTGGCAAGCAAGACACTCCCCCGGTTTGCCGAAGTGGATGAGGCGCAGAAACTGCTTGCCGCCGTGAATGAGAACGCGGACGAGGAAAGCCTGCAACTGCAGGAGACACGCAACCTGCAACATCGTTTGATCGATTTTGTCGCTCAATTGAAAAACGGACTGAATGTCTTTATCTCTTGCCATGCGTATATGTTCGGACAAAACTATACAAATCTGAAAGGAGAAATCGAAGGAGCGTTAAGCCCGATGGGATGCACCTTTGTAAGCAGAGCAGACCAATCGGATTGGGCAGTCTATGTTACCGCTACTGCCCGCGAATATAATAAGATTGGTGAAGGTCGTGATGCGCAATATGTTGTCTATATTGACACAAAAATCTCTATCGACAAGACAACCACAGGTCAGCGTATTTATAATGAACAACTGAAACCTGAAAAAGGAGCGTGGACTTTCAGTTATGAGCAGGCTGCACGTGAGGGTTACCGACAGCTCTCTCCCCAAATATGTGCAATTATCAAACAGCAGATACAACAATGAAAAAACTATTCTTCATCTTGCTTTCAGCCCTCTCGCTGACAGCATTTGCCGAAGATGTTAAATTGGCGTTATTACAGCCGCTTACCGTCCCGGGATCAACAGAATGTAATCCCATGGAGATTAGTATGGTGCGTGGAGAATTGCGCAAGGCGTTTGGATGGCAATCTGATTTTCAGGTATTAACCCGTATGGACGTAGATGCGATGCTTAAGGAGCAAGGCTTCCAGCGTTCAGGTATGGTGGACGATAATCAGCGCAAACAAGTGGGCGTAATGACAGGTGCTCAGTATATCTGCGTGTCTTCTATTACCAAGTATGGTTCACAATTGTACATTGAGGCGTATCTGGTAAATGTTGAGACTGGACAGATGACTAATCCGGCAACGCAATATGCCAACGTAAAGAATGAGGATTACAGCACATTGCCCGCCTCTTGTAATGCACTGGCAGAAGAGATGCTCGGAGCCATAGCCGGCTCTGCACACAAATCACCGAAAGTAGGAGGTGTACATAATTCTCGCTCTAAAGCCGGTCAGGATTTTACAGAAGATGCATGGGGCATCAACATGAAGATGATCTGGGTGGAAGGCGGCGAGTTCATGATGGGCTGCACCAGTGAGCAGAGCGACTGCTATGATGATGAGAAAAACGTTCGCCGCGTCACGGTGGACGGTTTCTACATTGGTATGCTTGAAGTCACGCAGTCCCAGTGGGAGAAGGTGGTCGGCACATCCGTCTATCAGCAGAAGAACAAAGGCAACCCTCAATGGTCATTAAACGGTGTCGGTCCTGATTATCCGATGTATTATGTCAGTTGGGACGAGGCGATGGAGTTCTGCCGCCTGCTTTCCAACAAAACGGGCAGAACCTACACGCTGCCGACCGAAGCGCAATGGGAGTACGCCGCGCGCGGCGGAAACCGCGCGGACGGAACGAAGTATGCCGGAAGCAACATGGTTGATGCCGTGGCATGGTACACGGACAACAGCGGCAGCAGCACCCACCCATGCGGTACCAAGCGTGCCAACGCCCTCGGCATTTACGATATGTCCGGCAATGTATGGGAGTGGTGCAAGGACTGGTATAGCAGCAGTTACACAAACTATGACACCAACAACCCTACAGGACCTTCCTCGGGTTCTGGGCGCGTGAATCGTGGCGGCAGCTGGTACAACTACTTTGCGCGGGATTGCCGTGTAGCGACTCGGAACATCAGCACTTCTTCGTACCGCAACTTCAATCTCGGATTCCGTGTGGTTGTTCTCCCGTAGTTTGCTGAAGGGTATCCGTCTTTTATGGATTAGCCTGACTGCGCAGCCGGAGATTTCTGCGCCGCTTTAATGAATAATTGGTAAACAATCTGACATAATGAAACAACTATTCCTCATCTTGCTCTCAGTCCTCTCGCTGACAGCATTCGCACAGAAGAAATCTGTAGCGGTTCTTAATCCTATATGTGTTGATAATAGTGTCAATACGTTCTACCAACAAATAGTGCGCGGGGCAATGGAAAGTGCTGTTACTGCTACGGATGAATATGATCCATTTGATCGTACAGCATTTGATAAAGTTTTGGAGGAACACCATTTTGAAAGATCCGGTGCTGTGAATGATTCACTGATCAGGCAGATGGGTGTTTATGCGGGTGTAGATTTTGTAATTGTTTCTGAAGCCAGTGCATGGCAGGGATACATGACTGTGCTGGTGAAGATTGTGAATATAGAAACGGGAGAGACTTCTAAAGGTTTAAGCAAATTGATGGAAGAAACCCCGCCTGTTGTGCAAAAATCCTGTGAAGGATTGGCTATGAAATTATTTGGAATAGTGGATTTTGATAGTGGGACACGTAAAGGCACATTACAATTGGATGAAGGCAGATACGAGGGGGAAATACAATACGGCAAACCAAATGGTAAAGGAAAAATATATTTTTCAACAACGGATAAAAACGATAGGAAATCTTATGAGGGTGATTGGGTGGAAGGAGAACGTACGGGACAGGGGACAATGATTTGGAATAACGGTGAAAAATATGTGGGTAATTGGAAAAAAAGTCAGCGTAATGGTAAAGGTATAGATTATCACGCAAATGGGGATAGATATGAAGGGTATTTTGAAAACGACAGACCTAATGGTTATGGAACATATTATTTTGTAAATGGTGATAAATATGTTGGTTATATGAAAGATGGTATGATGTCAGGAAGTGGAACGCTTTATTCGTCACACGGAGATAGGTATGAAGGACACTTTAAGAATGGCTATTACGACGGTTGGGGAACATATTATTGGGCAGATGGTAGAAAATATGTTAGGAACTGGAAAGATGATAAAATGTCTGGTAGTGGAACGATGTATTATAAAGATGGCACAAAATGGGTCGGTTATTGGAAGGATGGACTACGGCATGGTGAAGGAACATATTATTATTCAGGTGGTCGAAACGAGGGTGTATGGATAGAAGGTTATCAGAACGGATCTGCAACTATTTATTCGGACAATGGATGTAAGTATATGGGAAATTATGAGAATGGTCAGGCAGAAGGTGAATGGAAAGTAATATGTCCTAATGGATTTAAGGGAAAGGCCCGATATTCTAATGGAAAACTGATTCGTAATTGGCACTAACACGATTTTAAGAAAACGAACTGAGAATATGCAAGTTCTTTGACTTATCACCGTCTCAATACAGCATCCCGAACAGCCAGAGCGGGATGCGGTTCACATCGCCTATTGGTGTGTTATCCACTGCGAGAAAACTGTCTTTTATGTTCCTTATCTGCTTGAATGTTTTGGTTGCTCCTCCCACCTCGAAAGTATATTGGCGATTGACCACGAAGTCGCCTTTAACGGCAAGTGTCACTTCATGTCCGGCTGAATGCAGCTGGTTATAGAAGAATGTTTCCCGTGCTGTGCCGGTATTTGGATTTGCGGTCAATGCAGCCATGCTGGTAGTGATATTGCGCCAAATCATAAATCGTATGAGTTTGAAACCAACCGTGATCCATACTGGCATACAGTACTGATTGACGGTCTTTGAATGACTCTTTGATATGCTGCAGAACCAATGTCGTTTTGCCTACGCCGCGATAACCTCGGATTCCAATCAAGCGGTTGTCCCAATTGATGGAATGATACAAATACCTGTGAAATAACGTGGTTGTTGCCTGCAAACGGTTTGTCATCGCTTGACGAAGTACTGAAATATCATCAATCATAAAAGTAATTTTATTAACGCCGCAAAATTACGGGTCTTATTCGTTATTATTACTGTCCGATAAAACTCATAAAAGCCTTTTAATTTCCTGAAACTCTCTGATAATCAAATGCACATTGCTTGGTTTTCAGAAAGTAAG
>DBVX01000026.1:30236-30862 GCA_002308815.1 Bacteroidales bacterium UBA1253 | reverse complement strand
GCTGGTTTAATTCCGCCAACGGGTAACAAATATGTATATTTTTATTTATTGACAGCAAACATCATTGGAGTTCATTAATCGAGTAGGAGAAAGTGAGTTCCGTGAGGGACTCACTTTCGTCCTCTCACACCATGTAAGGATTCCGTAAGACGTGCAAAATATTTGCGCGCTACGCAACATATTTTTGCCGCAACGGGAAAAAGCCGCTATCTTTGCCCGCCAAGCAACAAGAACGAACTGATGAACGAGAAAGAGATACAAGCCGTCAAGCAGCGTTTCGGCATCATCGGCACGAACAGCCAACTGAACCGCGCGATAGAGGTCTCCCTGCAAGTCGCAAAGACCGACTTGAGCGTGCTGGTGACGGGCGAATCGGGCGTAGGCAAGGAGGTTTTCCCACAGATGTNNTTCGCCATCAACTGCGGTGCCATTCCCGAAGGGACAATAGACAGCGAACTGTTCGGTCACGAGAAAGGCGCATACACAGATGCCAAGTCGGAGCGCAAAGGCTACTTTGAGATAGCCAACGGCGGCACACTGTTCCTTGACGAGGTGGGCGAACTGCCGCTTCAGACGCAAGTAAGGCTGCTGCGCGTGCTGGAGACAGGCGAGTTCATCCGTATGGG
>DBVX01000026.1:29169-30181 GCA_002308815.1 Bacteroidales bacterium UBA1253 | reverse complement strand
TCCGCGAGGACCTCTACTACCGCCTGTCGGCTGTGGAAATCCGCGTACCCGCCCTGCGCGAAAGGAAAGAGGATATTCCCCTACTCTTCCGCAAGTTTGCACTGGATTTCAGCGAGAAATACCGTATGCCCGCCATCCGGCTCAACGACGAGGCTACCCGGCTGCTGCAGGCTTATTACTGGAACGGCAATATCCGCCAGTTGAAGAACGTGGCAGAGCGGGTGAGCATCATCGAGACCAACCACGACATCACCGCCGAGACACTGCGTATGTACCTGCCCCAGAACGAGATGGAGACAAGTCTGCAGCCCGCATCCTCGTTCCAGAACACAGGCGACCCGTACATGAACGAGCGCGAACTGCTCTACAAGGTGCTGTTCGACATGCGCAAGGACATATCCGACCTGAAGCAGCAGATGGCACAGCAATCGGCGCAGACAGCACAGCCCGTGGTGAACGTCGGCACGCCGATGGTCAAAGTGGGCGCATCGGACTCATCAGAGGATTTCCAACAGGTCGAGGAAGTGCGTGACGAGCCGGACAGCATAGCCGATATGGAGAAAGAGACCATCCGCCGCGCACTGGAACGCTACCGCGGCAACCGCAAAGCCACCGCCCTCGCCATCGGAATGGGCGAGAGGACGCTGTACAGGAAAATCAAGGAATACGGGTTGTGAGGAAGGTGAAATTGAAAAGTGAAAGGTGAAAGGGAACAGGTGAAAGGTCATTATGCACAAATAGGCCATCAAAAAGGCAGCGCCATGAGAATGATACTGCTCGCGTTGTGTATTCTGCTGTCTGCATGTTCCATCTCGTACCGTTTCAACGGTGCGAGCATAGACTACAGCAAGACGCATACAATAGCCATCGCGGATTTCCCCAATCATGCGCCGTTGGTCTATCCCCCGTTGAGCAATGATTTCAGCGAGGCACTGCGCGACCTGTTCGCCCGCCAGACACGTCTGGAGATTCTGCCTTCGGGCGGCGATTTGGAACTGGAAGGCGAGATAAC
>DBVX01000026.1:23383-29156 GCA_002308815.1 Bacteroidales bacterium UBA1253 | reverse complement strand
TAGCGGCTGACAGTTACGCCGCCGAAACCAAGCTGACCGTCACCGTCAAGGTGCGGTTCACCAACAACGTATCCCCCTCGGAGAGTTTTGAGAAGTCGTATTCCGCCTACCAGACTTTCGATGCATCACGCCAGCTTGCGGACGTGCAGGAGGAACTCTGCGCCACGATTGTCACCGAACTGACGGAGAGCATCTTCAACGACACGGTAGCCAAATGGTGAGCCGCCGTCAGTTCATCTGAAAGAGGTACATTCCGATTTTTATCTGCCACTGGTCAAGTCTGCCACGTGTCCAGCGGTCGTCGTTCACGTAGAGCGTTCCGTCCAATGCGCTGAACGTGTTTTTCCGGTAGGGGTTGATGATACCGAAGTCGTATCCGCCTCGCAGAAAGAACTGGCGGTACTGGAATCCCGCTCCCACCCCCCAAGTGACATTCAGTTGACGGAGATACTGCTCCTGCTGATTCTGATAGGACGGGTTGACCTTTTCCATCTCCGCCTCCTTGCCATCAGCCTTATAGCGGAACAGGTCATCCGCCTTGTACACACCGTACTGGATAGTCGGACCCGTATAAAGGATAAGAAAGGTCTGCCTGGCTATCTCGAATTTGTATTGCCAGTCGGTAAAAATCTCCCCTTGATTGTAAACGTATTTGGTGGAGTATTCAATCTGCGGCAGCAACATCGGTGCCCCGTTAGGCAGAAAGCCGTAATCATTCCACCCCGACCTTCCGGCTGCAAAGGTGTAGTTGATTCCTATTGATGCTCCGAATCCGCCAATGATGATACCGTCATACACGAATCCCGCTTTGAAGCCGTTCATCACGGTCTTGTTCAGATTAGAGGCGTTCTGCTCTATGCTTGCCGGTGAATTGAGACGGTAAATCGGTTCGGCAAAGCCTATCTGTAGTCCGAACGAATGGCGTTCGTCCTCCGCCCATGCGGCGGCGGTGAGAATGAGAGCAAATACGGTAAGAAGGAGTTTGCGCATAGTAGTAAGTGATTTGAACAGGTTATTTCGAATGTATCTATTTGTTTTTACAGAGTAATAACGGTACCTATTCATCCTCCTCGGAGGCGGATACCGCCTTCCTTTGGGGGCGTTCCGTCCGCTTCGTGATGCGGAAGATGTCATCCGGCGACATGGGACGCTCCTCCTCTGACCAGAACCAGCCGCCCAAAAACCGTTCTTTGGGAGGTACCTGGTCAAGCGGGTAGAGAGTACCGGAAGTAGCGGTGGTAAAGAGTACATGGTCTATATGCTGGTCATTGAGGAAAATCTGGATGAAGCTTGACTGGGTCGTATTGACACCGATGACAGAGCCGTCTTCCTCCTTGGGATAGAAAACAGTTTGGGCATTGCCGTTGACATCTATCTTATAGACGGTGCTGTCGTTCATCCATGCCCACATTTCCCTGCCCTCAATCTGGTCGAAGCAGGTATCGCATATCTGCCTTGTGCCGAAGGCGGAACCGACCCCGTAAATGTGGTGCAGCATCTCGTCCACAAAATAGAGGGTGATGCTGTCAGCGGAGATTTGGTTGCTGTCTGACCAACAAACGGGTGCATGGTGAAGTACGGCGATTGAGTCGCGTGAATTGGCACTAAGAGAGTCACAGACAAGCTGATAGTCGCGGTTGTAGGCACGGACATGATGCCAGGCACGAAGCTGTTGGTAAGAGGTGTCCCTTCCGAGGGTGTCGGTATAAGATATCTGCTCCGTAAAGAGCGTGTCAGCGTGAAGATAGGTGAGATTGTCCTCCTGTGACCACTCCACCACCCTCGCGCTGTCGGTCACATACCCGCGCTTGTCCTGCTCCCAAGCCTCTCCGGTATGTCCGTAGAGCGTCAGGTGCTGCACGGTGTCGGTCATCTCAATGTTGCGGAACAGTCTGCCGTAGCCTTCCTTCTTGTCGTAGAAGATGGTGTCGCCGGTGAGCCGCTGACCGTCGCTGTGGATGACAAGGCTTCGGTCATATAGGACAGACTGCTCGGTGGAGGTATTGTACGTACCGTTGGAGGACAGGATGGTGGTCACGGTGTCATAGACAATGACGGTTGGGCAGACAATGCGCGCAAGTGAAGTTCCTGTGTTGTACAAGAGCGTGTCGGTGCCGATGGTGAAACGGTCGTTCAGCAGGTGGACTTCCTGACGAAAAAGTGCCTGCTTATCGGCGGTACAGTACTGCCCCCATACGGACCGCAGGAGGTTGAGACTGTCGCGGATGGTGCCGCCGGTGAAGTAGTAGGCGAGGTTGGCATTGCGGTCGTAGTTGAGGGAGTCAGTGGTAAGCGTGTCGCCGATATGAATGAGCCTGACATTGCGGCAAAGGCGTGCCAGTCTGGTGTTTCCGTCGTAGTAGAGCATGTCTCCGTAGCCCGAGAGGGTGTCCCCCTGAAGGAAACGGACATGACCGAAAGCGGTGACTGAATTGTTATTTTCGTAGAAATACGCCGAGTCGCAGAACATCAGTGCCGAATCATGGCGGAAACGGACATCCCCCCGAAGAATCTGCGCATCGGGCAGACGTTCGCTGTCGAAAGCAAGGACATCGGAATGCTCAAGAAAGACGAGGTTCTGAGCTGTAAGCGTCAATGCTGACAGCCAAACCGCCATATATACCGCCAACCGTCTCACTCGTGCAACCATCCCGGATATTCAAAGTCACATCCCTGCCATCCGGGGGCAATCCGGATGTACGTTTCTTTCTGCTTGCGGACAATCCAGTCGTGCAGGAACTCGCCGCTCAGTTTCTCCTCAAGCATCGCGCGGATGACCTGAAAATCGTCGGTGAGATTGGCCTTGTGGACATCCTGACGGGTCTTGAGCCGGACAATGCAGCACACCTCCTTGTTCTTCGCTGGATCCATCATTATGAACGGGTCGGACACGTTCCCCGGTTGCATTGTATAGATCTGTTTGGCTATCTCAGGAGGCAGATCCTGATACTCAAAGCGTGACGAGCCGTTCTGGGCGTTCATCATCAGTCCGCCGTTGAGGGCGGTCTGCTTGTCCTGTGAGTAGAGGGTGACAGCCTGCTCGAAGAGAAGGCTGTCGTTTCGTATGAGTCTGGCGATGGTGTCGAGACGGGAGACGGCTTTCATCTTGTCGTCCGCCGACACGCGGGGACGGAGCAGGATATGGCGGCAGTTGATGCGCTCGCCCTTGCGCTCAATGAGCTGGATGATATGGTAGCCGTATTCCGTCTCCACGATGCGCGACACTTTCTTGGGGTCGGTCAGATTGAAGGCGACATCCGCAAAGGATTCGACCAGCTGTCCCTTTCCGAGCAAGCCGAGTTCCCCGCCCCGCTTGGCACTCTCCGTATCTTCGGAGTATAGACGAGCCAGCATAGCGAAGTCCGCTGTTCCGCTGTTGACCCGCTCGGTGTAGTCACGAAGGCGCGACTTGACGCGGTCGAGCTCGTCACGGGAAACGGGCGGCTCGACACTTAAAATCTGCACCTCCACGTGCGCCGCCACAACGGGTATTGAGTCCTGCGGGAGGGTGCGGTAGAAACGCCTAATCTCGGCGGGAGTGGGCTTGATGTGGGAGGTGAGTTTGGACTGCAGCTGCTGGATAATCATCTGGTTGCGAACCGCATCCGTCAGTTCCTCGCGTATCTCGCTGCTGGATTTGCGGAAATACTCCTCCATCTTCTCGCGCGAGCCAATCTGGGATATATAATAGTTGATACGCATATCCACCTGATGGTTTACGGTGGATTCGCTGACTTCGATGGAGTCGAGTTCCGCCTGATGGAGGTAGAGTTTCTGAATCGCCATTTGTTCGGGAATGACACAATAGGGGTCACCCGGAATCTGCTGTCCCTCATACTGGGCGCGCAGGCGTTCCTCTTCCACCTCGCTCAACAGGATGGGTTCGTCGCCGACCACCCAGATAACCTGGTCTATCACATTGTCCGCACGCAGCGGTGACAACATCAGGAGAAAAAGGAGTACGCTATTCAGTTTGCTCATAGTGAAATGGTATTGGAGTCGGGGGAAAGATTGGAAGCTTTGAGACGTTCGGCGTTCTCCGCTACAGTCAGAGCATCAATCACTCCCTGTATATCGCCGTCCATAAAAGCAGTAAGGTTATAGACCGTGTAGCCTATCCGATGGTCGGTGATGCGTCCCTGCGGATAGTTGTAGGTGCGTATCTTGGCAGAGCGGTCGCCTGTGCTGACCAGCGTCTTGCGGCGTGAGGCAATGTCGTCAATGTACTTTTGATGCTCACTGTCGTAGATCTTCGTGCGCAGCCGTGCAAGGGCGCGCTCCTTGTTCTTGGGCTGGTCGCGGGTCTCCGTACACTCAATCAAGATTTCCTGCACCTCGCCCGTATTGGGGTTCTTCCAATTGTAACGCAGGCGGACACCCGAATTGACCTTGTTCACGTTCTGTCCGCCGGCACCACCCGAACGGAAATAGTCCCATCGTATCTCGCCCTCGTTAATCTGCACCTCAAACTCGTCGGCTTCGGGCAGGACTGCCACGGTGGCGGCGGAAGTGTGCACCCTGCCCTGCGTTTCAGTAACAGGAACACGCTGAACGCGATGCACGCCCGACTCATACTTGAGCGTGCCATAGACATTCTCGCCGGTGACATTGAATATGATTTCCTTGAATCCGCCGACCGCCCCTTCGGAGAAAGAGGAGACGGTATATTTGAACCCCTTGGTCTCGAAATACTTGGTGTACATACGGAAGAGGTCACCCGCGAACAGAGCCGCCTCATCGCCTCCCGTGCCGCCGCGAATCTCCATCACCACGTTCTTGCCGTCCTCTGGGTCTTTAGGGAGCAGCATCAGTTTCAAATCCTCCTCCAGTTCGGGCAGCTTGGGCTCAAGACGCTCAATCTCTTCCCGTGCCATCTCCTTGATACCGGCATCCTGCTCATTGTAAAAAAGCTGTTTCGCTTCTTCAAGGTCGTGAAGAGCCTTTTTGTACTGCTCTGCTGCTTGGAGAACCCCTTCCAGTTCGTGGTATTCACGATTGAGGCGCACATAACGGGCTTGATCAGCAATGACTGACGGGTCGGTAATAAAGAGCGAAATCTCGTGGAACTTCGCCTCCAGACCCTCTATCCTGTCCAGAATGCTCATGAGAAAACGGAATTAGGGAGGCATCAGCGTCGGCGCATCTGCTGCACCTTACGCATCAGTTTCGCGCTCTGCTCGAACTGTTTGAGGAACCGATTGAGTTCGACGATGGTCCGTCCGCTTCCCTTGGCTATACGCTCCTTGCGCGAGCCGTTGAGGCAGCCCGGATTGGCGCGCTCGTAGGGGGTCATCGAACCAATCATCGCCTCAATGGGTTTGAAGGCATCATCGCCGATTTCCACATTCTTGAGGGCTTTGTCCATACCCGGAATCATCCCCATCAAGTCCTTCATCGAACCCATTTTCTTTATCTGTTCGAGTTGCCCGATGAAGTCGTTGAAGTCGAATTGGTTTTTGGCAATTTTCTTGCTCAACCGTCTGGCTTCCTGCTCATCGTATTGCGCTTGCGCGCGCTCCACAAGACTGACCACATCACCCATTCCGAGGATACGATCCGCCATTCGAGAGGGGTGGAACACATCCAGCGCATCCATTTTCTCACCCGTTCCGATGAACTTGATGGGTTTGTCCACCACAGAGCGGATTGACAGGGCGGCACCACCGCGTGCATCACCGTCCAGTTTGGTAAGAATAACGCCGTCGAAATCCAATCGGTCGTTGAACTCCTTGGCAGTATTGACGGCATCCTGACCGGTCATCGAATCGACCAC
>DBVX01000026.1:17905-23313 GCA_002308815.1 Bacteroidales bacterium UBA1253 | reverse complement strand
GCCAGACGGCCGGCTGTATCCACAATAAGCACATCGTACCCGTAGGTGCGCGCCTCCTTCAAGGCATCCTTCGCCTTTTTGACAGGATCCTTCTCGCCCTCGGCGAGATAGACTTTCGCCTGCACCTGTTCGCCAAGCACCCGCAACTGCTCGATGGCGGCGGGACGATAGACATCGCAGGCGGCGAGCATGACGCGCTTGCCCTTTTTGGTCTGCAGGTAATGCGCCAGTTTGGCGGCGTGGGTGGTCTTACCCGAACCCTGCAGACCCGCCATAAGGATGACGGCGGGATTGCCTTTCAGGTTCATTCCTACCGCCTCATCCCCCATCAGATGAGCCAGTTCATCGTGGGTAATCTTCACCATCAGCTGCCCCGGACGGACGGCGGTCATCACCTTCTCGCCAAGCGCCTTCTCCTTCACGCTGTCGGTGAACTGCTTGGCGGTCTTGTAATTGACATCCGCTTCCAGCAATGCCTTGCGGATATCCTTGACTGTCTCGGCTATGTTGATATCCGTAATACGACCCTCACCCTTGAGAATCTTGAAACTGCGCTCCAGTCGTTCGCTTAAACTGTCAAACATCTTATTTTCTCCTTTTAAGGGAAGCCTCCGTAACAAGTGTGCGGAAACGTTCCAGTAAACAAAAGCCTTACTTCTACGGGGCGCAAAAGTAAGGCTTTTAACCTATTCGTGCAAAACTTTTTTCACACCATATTATCAGTCCACGCGCTGCCCCTGCATATTGTAGAGACGATATCCTCCTTTGCCATCAGGCAGGGAAATGCATACCTGTCCGTTGTACATCACTTTTCTGGGCGTTACCCCGTCCGATTCAATCTGCGGCAGCGCGTCCTCCTCCTGTACCGGCACGCCGTTATAGGGCAGGAAATACAAATCAATCATACCCCGACTGTACGTCTTGTCGGCATCAGGCAGAATGAAGAAATAGTAATCGAGGCTTGACTGCATTGACAGAGCCAGACGGGCAGACCAGTCGGAAGCCGGAGCGAACATAGCCCTGTTCTCGACATAGCCCATTGCGAACATCGTTGCGGTGTCGGTCATCAAGGCATCACTGCCGGAAACCGACAGATAGCGTGATCCGTTGCGCAGTGTCCATCCTTTCGCCGTATGCTTGAGTTCCCAAACGCACGAACGCTGCACGCTGGTTGTATTGACATCCCTGACATCAGTCACGCCTGTCCCCACTGCCTGGAGGCGCGTGCCTTCGTACATCATCATTTCTTTTGAGGACAGGTAATACCACTGGCGGTCGGTAGTGCGCTGACGGTTAGCCACCACTACATACGTACCCTCGGTCAGTTTGAACGAGGTGAGCGGATGACGGTTTCCTATCCCCACCGCGTACCATGCATCCGCCACAGCTATCTCCGCCTTGGAGTTGGCACCATACAGGTCGCGTGTTGCTTGTAGCGAGAGGTCGCGGATATTGGCATAGGTGGTCTTGGGGGACACATAATAGACCAACGTGTTGTACACAATCTGCATAGCGGCATCAAAACCGATTCCGTTCACGTCATACGCCTGTATCCCCTTGTCGTCAATCGTACCCGATCCGCCGTTGACCAGCAGATAGAACCAGTAGTTCTGCACACCCGCGTTGGTATGGGGATTGGGCGTAGAGGAGGTGTCCCATAATTCGCCTTTGTAGGTAGTGGGACACGGACGGACGTTACGCGTGTTCTGCTTCGGGTCTTTCAGAGAGCGCATACAGCTTCCGTCGAGCATCGCCTCTGTGGTCATCTCCCAGTCGGTCTGCCCGTATGCGTAGCGTTCCACGGCGCATGCGAAGATGTCAGCGAACGACTCGTTCAGTGCACCTCCCTCACCGGCGGTGGCCAGTTCGTGTCCCGGATTGCTGTTGATGACAGCATGGGTGTATTCGTGCGCCAGAACATCCAGACAGACGAGCGGTCCGTAGGTTTCGTGGTCGCCCATTCCATAGAAGAAATAGCCGGTCTTGCCGACAGCGCAGCAGTTGTTAGGAAAGCGAGCGGCATTCAACGACGGCAGCGAATGGGAGGGATTGACAAAATTGACCAGCCGCTTGTTGGCGTTGTCCACCCCGCGACGGCCGAACGTGTTCAACCAGTAGTCGTAAGTCATACACAACCCCCAATGCGCGTCAATGGCAGGATTGGGGCATACAACCACCGTACCCGACACATAATCCGACTCAAAACGGTACTCCTTCGCCTGACTCGCAGTCAGACGGAACTGCTGGGGACACTGGACGCTGCCGGAAGCGTTGTACTCCCATATCTCCATATAGATGTCACCCGTGGCGAGAATGTTGGTCTCGGTCAGGACGGGGAAAGTCACGGGCACACCCGCGTTCATCGCATAGCCGGACTGATACAGCTGATTGCCGTATGCGTCCTTGATAATGATAAAAAATTCCGGCTGCTGATCGCCCGTCTCCACGCGCCACCAAGAATCGGAGGACGCGTTCAGCGTGACGGTCTGAACCAAAGGAATATTCCATGCTGAATAGGCGGATTGATAGGAATCGACATAACTGTAGTTGTAGGAACCGTCGGCATTCTCCAGAAGATTCTTACCGTCCAGCGTCAGAATGTTGCGCTGCGCATCGAACAACATGGTAGAGCCGTAACTGTCCATACTGTACACAAAGTTCACATTCCCACTATAATACGAAGTCCCGACACCCGAAAGAGACTGGGCATACGATGTGATACCAAAAAGAAAAAAAATCAGACTCAAAAAAGCAAATTGTAAGCGTTTCATCATTTATTTCCCTAAAAAACGCGCAAAAGTATTCTCTTTCACGCGTTCAATCAAAAATTTTCTTACAAATTGTCAGATTTGCAATCTGTACTTTTCAGTAATTGTCATTTGCAGTTTCCATTTACTTGCTCACGTTCTGTATGTACTGAATCACGGAACTACGGAAATTGGGAATGACGTTCACGTCAACATCACGCAGAAGCATTCTTCCGTTCCCCACCTTGCTGCGCGCGCTCTTGTACCGCGCTTTCACAAAGGGGTTGAACTTGATGTGCCGGAAGTCAGAGCCGGACACATCCAGTGCCAGTTTCATGGGTTTGAACAAGGAAATATGGTAGTTGAACGAACCATCCAGATTCTGCGTGCCGCCCACACCGGCATAGTACTTGTCGATGGACAGCATAAAGGGGAAAATCTGCACCTTGTTGTCCTCCGCCATCACCTCCACACTCAGACTGTCTATTCTGTTCCGGGTCTTCTTTGAGAACATCAGCCTTTTGGCTATCTCGGAGAATGTCTCGCCGTCCATCAGGACAAGATTGGTGCCGCGCATCCATGCGCAGGCATTGACCGAAGGCAGGTCGATGGACATATCGCTTTTCAGCCGCAGGCGCGCCGCAGCGTCGCAAGCAACCGATCCGTCAAACGAGCGCAGCATCGGCATGACGGAATCCAGTTCCGGCAAGGCTTTGACAAGATCGCCTATCTGCACGCTGTCCATCGAGAGATCGGCGGCGGCGTGCGCGATTGACGTGTCGCGGCAGGCATAGACGAGGTTCATCCGCATCTTCCCGACTTTGGTGGAAGTGGACAGATTGGTGATTGCCAGCGTCTGATCATTCAGTTTGACCTGCCCTCTGAAATTGTGCAGGCGCATACCGGAGAAAATGACGGTATCCACATGAGCACGGAAACGGATGTTGAGATTGTTCGGAAGGACAACCAGCGAGGCAGGCAGCGAATCGGATGAAAGCGAAGAACTGTCAGCGTACAGAAGGCTGTCAGTTTCATACGCCGGATCCGCGAACTGCAGGGTATCCTCCAGTGCGGACATATTCCGCGCAAGGGCTATGGAGTCCAACTCACTCTTACGCTGTTTCTGCCTCTGCAACGCCTGACTGAGCTGGTTGAGGTCTATGCGGCGGGACTCCAGTTCCAGATTGGCATCCAGAGTTTTGCCCCGTATCAGATACCTGCGCAGATGGTGTACATCGCCCTTCAGTTTGAGTCTTGACCTGCCAATCTTCAGTCTGAAGCTGTTCAGCGTCACGGTGTCATCGTTGAGGGTCAGATCCATGCGCCTGACGGTCGGCCGGAGGTCATCCCCCTGATGACGGAGACCGAACGTACGGACATACACTTTGCCCGTATTGGCGAAACGCTTGTAGTATGTTTCCATCGGGGTGCTGTCATTGAGTACGGTCTGTCCCAGTCGGATAAGCGAATCAAGCGTCATCACCGTGCGCTCGCTGTCGGGTATTCTGACACGTTCGCCGGACACCGAATCCTTGCGGAAGCGGCGGTAACGCGGTACCGCTGTCAGATCCATCCGCACGGAATCGAGCAACATGCCGTTACGGGGTCTTACCAGAAAGACAGAGTCCATCGAGACGCGGGCGGTGGAGGCTGGAACGAAAGCCGCCTTCCTGTCGGGACGCATTGATGCGCTGACACGCAGTTTCTGCGCCATGAGACGGACGGAGTCAGCACGCTGCACGTCCACGCCCTCCAAGCTGACCGACGCACGCAACTTCGGTACCGTATGGTCGGTCAGATCGTCCGCATAGAGCCATATCCGCGCGCCTGCAAGATTCGCCTTCACGTTGCGGCGGTATCCCGCCTTGATCTGCCGGAACGCCAGCCGGCAGTCCAGCAGGGCGGTATCGCGTCTGCCCGTACGCTTGGACACACGGGGGGTGTTGGTGGTCAGGCTGAAACGAAGAGAATCTGCGAACAACCCCATGTGCGTACCCCTGACGGCGACAAAAACATCATCTCCTGACAGATCCGACTCGGAATGGATGTCGTATATCCGCCGCCGCATCAGATCGTCCAGATAGAACCACGTCTTCACATTGGCACGAAGCCTTCCGCGCACGCGGGCTTTATCTTCCATATTGAGCAGCCGGGTCAGTTCTTTCAGATACAACCGCGATTGCAGGTTCAGTCTGACCCATTCGCGGGAGCATTTGTACGCGCCCAATCCGCTCGCGTTGATCCACGACGAGCCGCTGTGGAAACGGAGCGTGTCAATACGCACAAAGGAGGAATCCCTTACGGCTGCGTCATACCGTCCCTCCGCGCGCAAGGAGAGATTGTCCAGACGGATTTTACGGTGCGGATGTCCGCCGTGCAGACTGTCCAGTGCTATTTTGGCATAGAGCCGGATATCCGAACCGCTGACTCTTTCCACTAAGGAGCGGGAGGAGTCGTCGGATGCGATTAGTTCTTTCAGACGGGCTGTCGGTGCTGCGCATTGCGCGTTGAGTCTGATTCCACCTGCCAGGGTGTTTTCCCGTATTGTCTGCCGACGCAAGGTGTCAGGAAGAAGTGCCAACAACTGTTCTATCTGCGGGATACACAAAGCGGCTTTCAGAGCAATGGTATCCCGCAGGGAGCCTTCGGCTTGGACGGTGG
>DBVX01000026.1:1029-17895 GCA_002308815.1 Bacteroidales bacterium UBA1253 | reverse complement strand
CTGCCGCATCGCCTTCAAGTAGTGAGTCGGCAAACTGTCCGCAGGATGCCAGCCAAAGACTGTCTATAAGGAGATCGTGGATATTGAGACTGTCGGAGGATAGGCGGATCAACCCATCGTCAAGCCGCACGCTGTCCCAGCTGATGCTCCACGGTGCAGAATCGGTCGTGTCTTTCGGCTGCGGAACAAGGATGTCAAAGTTGTACCTTCCCTTCCGTTCGGCGATGTTCACTTTAGGGCGGGAGAGGAGCAGTTCATTGATTACCATTCCTCTTTGCAGCAACGGCGGCAGGTTGAGATTCAGGCGGAGGGTGTCAAGAACGAGCAGCGTGTCACAAGCCAGCACTTCCTCCCCTGCCGTTGTGTCCAGAGAGGGAGTCGAAACACGCAACCCAACCAACTCGACACACGCGTCAGGATACGTGGAGAGAAGAGTCACGTCAATATCTTCCACAGTCACAGCCGCATGGGCATAGCGGGGCACATAGCGGGACAGCAGACGGTTGACAACTTCCGGATTGGAAAGAGACCGAAATCCGAAAGTCACCAACGCAGCTGACAGAACAATCACGACAGCGACCGCCCATAAGATTATCCTGACCGCTATTTTCACTTTGCCTTGGCAGATTTGCGTTGCTTGAGCCAAACGCCTCCGGCGCAGAGTACCGCAAAAGCGAGCAGAATCCATCCGTCACCTATTGGGTACTGGTCAGACACATTCGGATCCTCCGGTTTGTCAAAGTCACCCGATATGCCTTCGTCCTCCACACGGCGGCGCGAGGATGGAGAGGGCAGATTGCCCGCAGTTGACTGCACGGGTACAGGCTGCACGCTTCCGACCGGCGCGACAGGCGATGAATATGCACTTCCCGAACTTGTCATCGTGGAGGTGGAACGGAAGTCCTGCGCCGTTGCGTGTGCCGCCAGAAGCAGCACCGCAACGAATATGTTCCAAAAATGATTCTTCATATCTTTCATCGGATTAGATTATTTGACATTGTTCACGAGTTTGCCCTCCGCATTGTAGAGGCGACCGCCACGCTTAATGAAGAGGTGTCCGTTCCGGAGGTACTTGACGGTATTCTCCGCATCCTGCTCCGTGCTGATGACAGCGGTGGGCATCTTTGCCTCCTTCACCATAAGGATGAAGCGGTCGTTGGTCTTGCCTTCGTTCAGAGTGACCTGACGGGTCGAGGTGAGCAGGTTGGTATAGGTTCCGTCCTGCTTGTCGTAGAGATAAACCTCCATACCTTCCGTTCCTTCCGGCATAGCGAATTCAACGGTCGTATTGCCGTCGGCTTTGACACCCACGGGGATGGACAAAGTCCCTTCGCCGAGCGGGAGAATCTGCGCTGCCAGCTCGACATCGCTACAGAGCGTATAGACATTGCCGCCCTCGTTGAAGAACTTGTAGAGATCCTTGTTCAGATCCAGTCCGTCGGTACTCTCGTCGCTGAAGCGAACGAAAGCGCGGTCAATCAACTGTCCTTCGCCGTCCAATATCTGCAGGTCAAGCGTCTTGTTGTCCGATTCCGGCGCACGGCGGGCTGCCACCTCTGACGGGATGGTACTGGTCCAGTCGATGGTACCCGCATACTGCACCATATATGACTTCATCACACCGAAGGTGAAACTGCCGGACAAGCTCTGCACTTCCATGTGGTTGTTACCTGTATTGTGCCTATAGAGGAAAGACACACTGTTTCCGTTTATGGTCACCTCTTCCTGAACACCGCGCGTGAGGTTGGCGTAGGACGGCACACCGATGATGTTCCAGTTGGCATCCTTGAAATAGCGTCCGTCGCGCTCTATGGTGCAAGGGTGCTCAGGTACCACGTAACTGGCAGCAGACGGCAATGTGCCGTTGATGGTTTCGACGGGGTCTTTGCTCGGGAAGTAAAGCGAGACAGTGGTCACGCCGTTCTTCCAGAAGTCATTCGGAGTCATATTGTTCAGACTGAGCGAGACAAGGTATCCCTCGTTGGCCTTCATCACGAAGCCGGCATTACGCTCGGACGGCATGACATACGTCCAGAAGTTGGGCGAGTCTTTCCATGCGCCTTTTTCAGCACGGGTCGCGCCGTCATAGTACTGGATGATCCACTCCTTGCCGTAGTCGCCAAAGCCAGTAACCTGATCCAGACGCACGTCAAACGGGAAGCTGACCCAATAGGTGTTGCGAGTATAGCGTGACAGACCCGTGTTCTGAATATCGGACTTGTTGAACTCCATCACGCCATAGACAGTCTTGACATTGGAAAGTTCCTTACCAGTGCTAAAAGTCAGTTGGGTGCCATCCCCTTGACCGTTGCGGATGATAAGCACATCGCTGTAGATGGCTTCAGAGGATGTCACGTTGGTATTGCCCGGCAGGTAACCTGCGATGAGTTTGTCTATCTTGAAGTCATATACAACGCGCAATGGGAACCATGTGTCTGCACTTGTACCCTGGATAATCTGTTCAGTATTCGCATCGGTATAATCACCAGAATTACCCTTGAAATACTGTTCGTGGTCAGTACTGTTGAAACGATAGTTGGCTGTCAGTTTCACACGGGCATTGGTGTGAGCCTCCAAATCCAACTGGTAAATCCAGTTGTTCTTATCCGTCAGCGTGGTGTCGTTGCCCGAGTATGCCGTATGTGTATATTTGCTCCGAATCTGGCTCGCATCACCTGCGGAAATACGCAGGAAACTCTCCTGCCAGTCAGTCGCACCATTGATATATGCCCGCCGGAGTTCATTGGTAACACTATTGTACGAGAAGCGCACATTCGCATTATACGGCAACACATCATTATTCACACCGATAATGGCGTCTCCGGTCAATGTGTCACTTAACGCATTATTGTAGTCATTGGCAACGACGCACTTGACATTGAAGTTCGTATTGTTATCGCCATCATACATATCACTCTCCACCCATCTGCAGAAATAGTAGTCATACGTCTTGGGGTCGGACGCGCTGAACGTGGAAGAGTTGTGCTCCAAGATATTGCTCTTGTAGGCAGTCCATCCACCGTCGGCACAGTCGGTCTTGATGTAGTAGTTGCCGTGGTATGTCGCAATATCACTCAAAGTGGCGTTGTCCGCAGCAATGGCGACATTGAACTGGAAGACTCCCGCCGTGTCGGCCTTGAAGCCTGACATGCTGACATCCTCACCTGCACTCCAAACGGGAACACCTTCAGTAAGAGCCGTGCATTTCTTAAGCTTCAACGATTTCGTATGAGCGGTTATGTTGTCGATATACATCGAATACAACCTGCTTGCCACCTCGTCAGGCTTGATAATATCCGAACGGGATATTTTCGCGCTTCCATCGTTGTAGTTGTGTACCAGCATATAGTCGCCCACCGCCACCGGATAGATGACGCTGAGACGCATCATATCATGTGACATGTCGATGACCAGTTTATAGACACCCTCGGAGGTAGGCGTGATATAGAAGCGAGGCGAGCCCGAAGTGTATTCTGTCAGACCGATGTCCGAGTGGTTGGCAGTGGTAACGGTATAACCTGTCACGACGGGACTGCCGTCGAATGTGATGTAATGGATTCCGGCTTCACTGTATATCATATAATTGTTATGCCCTTCCTCCTGATTATCCACACGCAACTGGTATTCAATGGTGTTGTCATTCACCACGAGGAACTTGACACGGTCACCTCCATTATCGGAAGGCTGCTCATACGTACTGCCGTTATAGCGCTCAATACGGTATCCTGCATCCGAACCGGCTTTCAGACCGTAGTGTTTCCAGTAGCCTTTGTAATAGTTTGTTTTGTTCAATTCCTCGGTGTCGGAATGACGAGGCACAAACATACTCAACGCACGGTTGTAGTCACCCCTCTTGACAGCCTCGTGCTGATAGAACTTGTAATTGGTGCCAAACTCATGATTGCTGAACGCTATATTCGCCACATTATAGACGGCGCGCGGCACGTATGCCCAATAGACATTGCTCTCGCCAATCTGCGTCATCTGCACGATGTAACTGCTGTTGGTTGAGGACTTCGCACAATCGTCTTCAAACGATATGTTGAAATAAACATACACATTCTCCCACAACGGCGCGTCGGCATCATCGTTCCAGTTGCGGAAATAAACCTTGTCGTTCTCCACGAAGTTGGCTGTCACCGTACCCGTTGTGCCGATACCCAAACCGCTAAGTGTGGTGGATGAAGGTTCATTGTCATTTCTTCCGTCGGTGCTTGCCACATTGCAATCCGCGCCATCAGAAACAGTCCAACCGGCGAAGTACCAGCCTGCGTCAGGCACGGCAGTGATAGTGCGTGTGGTATAGACACCTGCTGTCGCAGATGTTACAGTTTCGCCGCCTAATTCCACGTGACCGTGAGCATTGTGAGCGATGTTCACGGTGGTCATGGTCTCCGCGAACTTGGCATAAACGGTCTTGTTGCCGGAGACAGTGAGTGTCAGCACTTCGTCCGTTATTGCCGCGTCGCCTTCGCCGTCCACGTATGCCGTCTCACAAGCGGCATCGCTGTACCAGCCTGCGAAATGGTAGTTGGTGGCAGCTGCTGCGTGCGTGAACACAGCCGTTCCGCCGCTGACCACATACTTGCCAGATGTCAGGGCTATAGCGTCTCCGTCCACAACGGATGAGATACTACCGCCTGTGGTGGATTCGCTGTTGCTCTCGTCATTGCCGAGGAAAGTGTAAACGCTGTATGAAACAGTGTATGAGGTCGGGTATGTGACGGTCAGATGCTTGGTGGTCTCGTTCCAAGTGAAGCGGTATGTGCCCTTACCAGCGGTGGTGATACTGCAGTTTGATGTTTGGAGTGTCATCAACCACCCAGTACTGTTGTCTATGGTCATCTCGCCGGTGTTACCATACCAAGCCGAGCCATCATAGAGGTCACGCACCTTGAAATAGAAAGTGGTATTGGCAGGAAGGTCTATATCCACATAACCTATCCATTCGCTGTTCACTTCCTCGAAATTGTCTATACCGTTAGCCACAGTACTCCAGTCACCCATTGCATCCGCTCCGTCAGGGTCTCCGCTGTTACCTCCGGCTATGGTCCAGTGTGATACGAAGTTAGCCTTAATGGTGGCATCTGCTGTGGCATAGACGGTGGTGCTGAGAGCGGATGCATTGGCAAATGTAGCCGAACCGCTTTCTACTGTCCAACCTTGGAAATAGTAACCATAATCCGCTACCGCTGCCACTATAGCCGCTCCGGTCGCAATACCTGCGCTGACAGTCGAACCCGAACCGCCTGCGGGGGTGGTGATGCTGCCATGTTCGCCTGCAGTAACAGTCACCGTGTGCATATCCTCGGTATATTGCGCATATACATTGATATTGGCTGCTATGTCGTCATATACAGCATCGCTCGTTCCCATACCTGTAACGGCAGAGTTGCCGTCAGAGGTGGTGTACCAGCCCTTGAAGGTGTAGCCGGTAGAAGGTGTCTGCGTGAAGGTGATGTCCTTGCCTGCGGCTGCATACTGACCACTGGTAATAGTAGTGGCATCCTCTACGGTAGCCGTTACTTCGCTGCCGCCCGTGCCGTAACCAAAGGTAACGGTGTAGGAGGTCGGAAAATGAACAGACACTTTCTTGTCGGTGATGTTCCAAGCGAACTTGTAAGTGCCTGCACCGGCGGTAGTGATACCGCAGTTAGCTGTATTGCTTCCGTCTGTACCGAATGTCCAAGGCTGCATATTATTAGCAGCATAAGTCATATACTGTGTAGAGTTGCTGTTTCCGTACCAACCTGCATTAGCAGCCAGACTTACATCCTTCACTTTGAAGTAGAAAGTGGTGTTGGCAGGCAGAGTTATCTCCACATAGCCGGTATCTTTGCTGTTGGCATTGGTACCGATGTTGACTATCTGGTTGGCTGACGTACTCCAGTTGCCCATAACGTCATCGCCGTTTTCGCCGTTCTGGCTGTCGCCACCCGCTATCACCCACATCGGAGCGAAATTGGCTCTGATGGTTGCAGCCGCAGTCACGCCGTTGATGGTAGTGCTTGCCGAAGAAGCATCAGCAAAATCAACTGAGCCACTTGTCGCCTCCCAACCGGTGAAGTAATAGCCGGTGCTCGGTGTGGCCGAGATAGCGGTTGTGGTGAATTCATAAGCGGTATAGGAAGCAGCATCTGCCGAACCACCTGCCGAGGATGTAGTCGTTACCGTGAAACCTGACTCGGTCGGATAGGTTGCACTAACTTGCATTGTACTCAAATTGAGCGTGAAGGTATAGGTACCTGCCATATCGGCTGGAATACCGCAGTTGTTATTGCTACCTGTAGTAAAAGACCAATTCGAGCAATTCGCACGGGTCATAGTACCCGTATTACCATAGTAATTACTTCCATTCTTTACCTTGAAACCATCCTCATTATCACCTCCGGTATAAGTCTTAGCCGTCAAGGATACTGTTACCGTAGCCGTGGTAGCGTTCAAAGAAGCTACAGTGAAACGACGAGCATCTGTTTCTGACCAATTACCCGTACCGAAACCGAGCAGGTAGTAATTGGTGTTCAGACTTTCCGTAGCCGTATACCATACCTTTTTATTTGCCGGATCCCACCAAACGATGACATTCGATGAAAGGTTGTCGGTATTGGAGAACTGAACCAAACGGTTAGTTACGATTTCTCCCCAAGTCGTTTCTTGATTCGCTAAAACAAGTGCATTAGCGTACGAATTGCTGGTTTCAAAGTTCAGTCCAGCTCCGTCTTCGTTTGGAGTCGTGTAGAACGGATTGCTACTGCTACCCGTCTTACCATTTCCTGTATGAATAAAGAATACCTGGTTAGCATAATAATCTCCTGAAACATTATGCCATTGAACGGACAGTTCGTTCACGGTCTTGTTGGTCTCAAACTTATAGTAGCCCGTTGTAGCATCGTATGTCATCTCATTCGTGGTAGTAGTTCCATCTTCCCAGTCGTGTTGGAAACGTCCACCAATGTAGTATTTCTTTGCCCAAACCGCGTAGAGGTTGAATGTTCCGCCGTTGGTACTCGTTAAGTTCTGTACGCTCTGCCCGTTGGTGTAGTCAATGTTCATAGCATTGGCACGAGCAGCAGACGTTGCCCATCCGACGAACGTATATCCGGATTTACTAAACGAGTTGGAGGTCAACGCTTTTGCTGAAGCGTCATACGTAAACGCTTCATTGCTCATGCTTCCCGTACCTCCGTTCGCATTGAAGACAACGCTATATGTGTTGGCAGCAAAGTCAGCTCGTACGGTAGCATCCGCAGACAAACCATATACTTGTGCTGTGCTGGCACTGGTCTTATTGTCGTAAGTTACCGAACCGGTTGTAGTCGTCCATGTGTCAAAATGATAACCCGTATTAGCTGTCGCCGTCGGCAAAGTAACTTTCGTATCCTTGTGACCTGTTACGCTTCCGCTCGCTACCGAACCGTTTGAACCTGCCGTTACTGTTACGGTGTAGTCATTCTCGATCCAGTTAGCAGTCAAAGCAATATTCGAGGTGATATTCGACAACGTAGCACCTGCTGCAATCGTTCCACCTGCTGCGACAGATTTGCTATTCGCTGTCACGGCAACATCGGCTGTCCAGTGAGAGAACGTATAACCCGAGCGTGTGAAACTATTCGTCGAAATAGTCTGACTTCCTCCGCTGGTAATACCCGTGTTCGAAGACATCGAACCCGAACCTCCACCGGCACTGTAACTAACTGTATAAGTAGAAACAGCATCCCAATGTGCATACAAGGTAACTGCCGAAGAGGCGTTAGACCATTTGTCGGAGGTGATATAGCCTGTTACATTGCTTCCGGCAAATGAGCCATCAGCATTCAGCACTTTCACATCAGATGAAGTATAATAACCTGTAAGTTCATACATACCGGATGGCGACACAGCGGTGATACTTGTCAGTGCTGTCGCGTCATAATTTACCGTAGCCGTTTGATTTGCTGCACCGTGATCACCCTTATTCAAAGTGATTGTGGTAGTATTTGCAGCAAAATTAGCCGTAACCGTTGCACCGGTGGCTGTTGCTTTGATAGTGGTGGAAGCAGTAGTCGTGCTGCCGATAGTAACAGCACCTGTATTTGTTCCGGACAAAGTCCAGTTGTTGAAATTGTAACCTGTAGCAGGAGTTGCCACCAAAGTTTTTGTGGTGTGATAGTTTACCGTTGCCGAGCTACCGGATGAAACACTTGCGCCTCCTACTGCCACCGTTCCGTGACCATCATTGGCAAATGTCAATGAATAAGTATTCTCTGTCCATTTTGCATAGAGCGTGGTCGGACCGCTACCATCACTTGGCCATGTGGCAGCACTCGTCATATCAGCATTGTAGTATTTCGTTCCACCACCTCCGGTGCTTGTATAATAACCACCAAAAGTATAGCCTGTACGAGATGGCGCAGTCTTGCTTCCTGGCATTGCGGAACCGCAGGTGGCAATAATCGAACTTGTTCCGTCACTACCACTTTGCTGATCGAGAGTTACATCATATTGTAATGTGATGAAACTGCCATCATAATACATTTTGCCTCGATTGGAATAACATGCGATAGAACTGGTCTCACTACCTGAGTTGTTATTAAAAATAACACTAGGGAAACGACTTGATAAATCAATGTAATATATATCTTTACCATTATATTTTTTGCTTGCACTTGTCATAGATTGACCTGGCCAACTCCAGTTGTTATGGCAATCCGCATAATAGGCATAAGTATATCGGCTACTCCAACTATCTTTATTGACAAAATAGATTTTATAGGAGCCAGAGGCATCCATTGTCTTTGTTCCCCAGCTGTTTGAACTATAACTATACATTTTACCATTTTTGTCTAACGCTACCCAGCCAGACAAAACTTGTTTCTCGCTTACCCAAGAACCACCATTCCACAATTGAAACTTCATATCGTCCACATTGTCATGGTCTGCAGTTACTGTAACGGAATATACCACATCCGTTCCGTTGTAACCTTCTTTTGTCATTTCTACAGTCCCAGTTTGACTATAACCAAAATTGTAATAGCATTTTACAGTATAGCAACCAACTGTACTTGCAGGAATGGAATAGTACAATGTGGCAGTTGTACTCGCCCACATCTGCCCCACGCCGAGGGTGAGGAGGAGGGTGAGAGTGAGTACCGAGATGGCTACTTTTCTTCCCATGCCGGAAAAAATACGGAAAATGGAATCAAGCGACACATTCAAGTTGCCTCTCTCTATACGAGAGACGGTACTCTTGTTAGAACCTGCTTGTCGGGCTAACTGTTGTTGGGTCAAACCGGCGGATTTACGCTGCTGCTGCAACAACTCGCCAAGGGCAAAAACTTCTGCCTCGGCTTCAAACTGCTCACGCACAGGCGTACCGCGCTTGCCGTACTCTGTGTCGAGCAACTGGTTGAAATCTGAACAATTCAAAAGTTGTTCTTTTTTCTGTGTATTCATAATGATTTGGATTTAATATATTCGTTTTTTATCCTGATTGCTTTCTCTATTTCGTTTTGTGGTGTCTTTTGTGTTTTCTTTTGAAAAGCATTGAACAACACCACCAGTTTTCCCTCGTCAAAACAACAAAAAATACGATAGATATTACCCGCGTGTTCAATTCTTATTTCATATAATCCATCGGTAGATTCGATATGTTTCAAAAATTTAGTCGGAACATTTTCTTGCGATTGAACAAGCAACAACACATAGTTTATCTTCTTTCGCACCCCTTCCGTCTGCTCAACATAAAAAGAGGCAAAATAATCTTTGTAGAATATGATTTTTCGCAGATACTGCATTTCCTTTATTCCATCAAAATTATAATGTAGTTATTTTTATATCATCCCCACATCTGTCCCACACCGAGGGTGAAGAGAAAAAGGTACACACCTACAAGCGCGGCAAAGATAAGATATTTTTGAAGAACATACAAATGTTTTTGAGAAAATTGTCAGCTTTTCAGAAAGTTTGTTCCCTTTTGGGGAATTTCCGTAATTTTGCCGCCCGAAACCGTTTCGCAACCTATCGTATGAAACATCACTTTGCAGAACCACCCCGATTGATCATCCGTTTTGCGCTTTTGCTTTCGTTTCTTCCATACTTCTCTGCTTACTGCATGACGGGAGTGAATGGCAGTGCTCCGGCAGAAAGAATTTACCGTGGGCGTGTCACTGATACGGAAGGCAGACCTGTTTCGTTCGCTACCGTCTATCCGGCAGCCAAGCCGGAGGCCGGCACCGCTACCAATGACAACGGGATGTTCGAGTTCAAATGCGACCTGCCGCCCGAGTCGGAGGTGGTCATCTCATTCATCGGATACGCAAAACGGGGCGTGGCGCTGGGAACGCTCACCTCGGATACGACGGTGATTGTGTTGCGGGAACAGCCCATCGCGCTGGAGGAGACGGTGGTGTCCGCCAAGAAGACCAAGCACAAGAACAAGCGCAAACAAATCGCCAACCTGCTGCACCAGGTGTATCTGCAGATGGAGGAGGACTTCAGCAAGGAGCCGTTTGAGAGCCGCGTGGTGAGCGACGTGAAGATGGACTCGCAGGGCGAGGCATGGGGCATGGAACAGATGATCGCGCGCATCGTGACGCTGCCGGAACGGTCATGCGACGGAAGTGACAGCGTGCAGCTGCAGGGGCAGTTCTGCAAGCGGTACTTTGACCCGAGCATCCGCCAACTGGCAGACACGATATGGGCTCGGGGGGAACTGAACAAGGACACACGCCGTTTCGCGGCGGCGGTCGATTCGGGTGTTGTGGTTCACCGGGCGTTGTGGGCAGTAGGCAACGCACGCACTGATCTACAGGAGGATACCCGGGAACTGCGCCGATGGGAGGTCAGACGGGAAAACGACGGGGAAACGGTGCTGACACATACGGAGAAGAAGAACTACCTCGGTATCTTCAAGACCGAACTGACCAAGCACTTCATCGTGGACAGCGAGACGCTGTCAATAAGACGCTACAGCCAGCAGCTGGAGATGTGGATCAACATTCCCTTCGGGATGCGACTGAAGAAAGACCAGTTGCAACTGCTCAACCTGCTGAACATGGGCGAGGAGAAGATAGAGAAGTTCCGTCTGAAGAAGATGCACGCGGTCATCCGGCTGAACTGCATCTACCAGCGCATTGACGGGCATCTGTACCCGCTGGAGAAGAACCTGCAGGTGGACGGGACACTGACCAGCAGCAGGAAGATGAACATGGAGATACCCATCTCCGTCCGCGCCACGCAACGCGCCGTGCGCACCAAGACAGAAGGCGTGCAAGCCCTCCGGCGGCACGAGATGACGCGGCGGATGAAACGACAGATTGTCGAGATATACTAAAACACGTACCTATATGCTATTACAAGTTGATTTGACACAGCCGAAAGTCCTGCCGCCCGACTCACTGAAACAGGCGACGCAGACCATGATCACACAGTTGCAGACCGACCCCGAGACGTTCTGGCGCACAGCCGTCCAGAGCATGACCACCTTCGGGCTGAAAGTTCTCGCGGCTCTCCTTATCTATATGATAGGCAGCTGGCTTATCGGACGGGTCAAGAAGATGCTGCAACGCTCGTTCACACGCAAGAACACGGAGCGCACAATAGCCTCATTCACCACCTCGGCAGTGACCATTTCGCTGACCGCGCTGCTGATTATCATTACGGTAAGCACACTGGGTGTGGACACGACCTCACTTGCAGCATTGTTGGCGGCAGGCGGCATGGCGATAGGCATGGCTCTGTCGGGGACGGTGCAGAACTTCGCAGGAGGAATCATGCTGCTCGTATTCAAGCCGTTCAAGGCGGGCGACTTCATCAACGCACAGGGAATCAGCGGCACAGTAATGGAAGTGAACATCACCGCCACGAAAATACTGACGACGGACAACCGCGTGGTCATCCTTCCCAACGGCGCGCTGTCGAACGGCACGATAGACAATTACTCCGCCCGCCCGCTGCGCCGTGTGGACTGGAACGTGAGCGTCGCCTACGGGAGCGATGCGGAAGGCTGCAGGCAGGCGATACTGGAACTGCTTGCCGCCGACAAGCGCGTGCTGCAGGCGGACACAAACACGGACGAACTGTACAAGGAGTTCGACTCCTCCAAGTTCCAACTTTCCACCATCGGCTATAAAATGGAGAACGTCCCCGCACCATTTGTGGCATTGAGTTCGCTGAACGCCAACGACATCACCTTCGTTGTGCGCGCATGGGTGCGTGCCACAGACTACTGGGACGTCTATTTCCGGATGAACCAGACGTTCTACACCGAACTGCCGAAACGCGGATACGCGTTCGCCTACCCTCATCTGGATGTCAAAATGCTCAGCGGAGATTAGCGGTTTGGCACGGATTTTGCTGCATTGCCATGTGTCTTGTGCCGTCCGTATGGTTTCCAACGGCACGAGGCAGGAACCAAGAGTAAAGAAGATGAAAAACAGACAGATGATTATCGGTGCGCTATTGTTCAGTCTGCTATGCGCACAAACAGTATCCTCCCAACAGACCCCTGACAACATAAACCAGCGGCTTGAGGAGGCTCTGCAGCCGCAATACACCTCCACTCTGCCGCTCTCGCTCGGCGAAGCGCAGCAGTACGCCATCCGCCAGAACCGCTCGCTGCAGAATGCGTCATTGGCGGTGAAAGAGGCACGCGCCCAACGCTGGCAGACAATAGCCTCGATGCTTCCTTCTGTCGATGCATCGGGTTCCTATACCGACTATCTCGGATACAGCGCAACCATGTCGATGATGGGCAATGAGGTGAAAATCACCATGCCCAACGTAGCCGCCTTCAACCTGACAGCAGGTGTGGGAGTGAACGGACAGGGTATCATCGGTGTGCTGATGAACAACATCGCCATCGACATGCAGGACATCAGCCGCGAGAAGACCGAGGACGAACTGCGTGCGAACGTGACGCAGAGCTATATGAGCGTGCTGGTACTGGAGGACATCGTGCAACTGATGGACAGCAGCCTGCGGAACGTGGAGAAACTCGCCTCACAGACCCAGACGATGGCGAACGTGGGTGTCGTGGAGCAGACACAGGCTGACCAGCTACGCGTACGCGCCAACCAGCTGCGGAACAACCTTACCGCCAACCGCCGAAACCTGCAAGTCGCCAAAGACGCGCTGAGCGTGCTGCTGAATACTGACGCAAAAACGGAGTTGCGTCTGACCAGCACACTTGACCAGATACTGAATGCGGACGGGATTCTCGCCTCACTTCTCTCGCCCTTCCAGATTTACAACAACCACGACTACCGGCTGCTTCAGAAGAACGTCGAGCTGGCTCACAAGAACGTGGATATGGCAGCGTGGGCATACGGACCGACGGTGAGTCTCGCGTACCAATACACCTACCAGCATTACTTTCAGGAAGGCGGTATGCGTATGACCCCGCCTAACCTGCTGACCGTGTCGCTCAAAGTGCCTCTTTTCTCAAGCGGCAAGCGCGCCGCAGGCGTGGTGGAGAAAAAACTGGCACTGCAAGAGGCACAGAACACATTGGACGAGACAAAAGACAACCTGTCCATCCAATACCGCAACCTGCGCCACGCACTCGCCAACGCCTACGAGACGTATCTGACCGAGAAGGAGAACATCGATGTGACCCAACGGGTGTTCGCACAGATGACCAACAAGTACAACTGGGGCGCATCCTCCTCACTGGAACTGACCAACGCGTCGAACGACCTGATAACGGCGCAATCGTCCTACGTCAATGCCGTCCTGAACCTTGTGAACGCACAGGTGGCACTGGAAAAATTCCTCAACAACAAATAAAATCGGACTCACTATGAATAAAGTATGGTTCATTGTCGCGACAGCCCTCGTTATGGCGGCATGCGGCAAACAGACAGAAGGCAAAACCAAGACCGAAGAGAAAGAGCGTGTGGAAACGGTGTCCGTAATGACGCTTGAACCCCGCACCATCGAGCGCACACTTGACATTTCCGCCAACCTGCAAGGTTACGAGACGGTCAATATAGCCCCGTCGCTGACCGGCAGGATTGAGCATATCTATGCGGAAGTGGGCGACCGCAAGCAGAAAGGCGATATGCTGGTGCGGATGGATCAGACCCAATACAACACCTCGAAGATAACAATGGGCAACCTTGAGATACAGATGCAGCGTATGAACGCCCTCATCGAATCGGGGGCGGTGAGCCGGCAGAGTTACGACCAGACCAAGCTCAGTTACGACCAGACCAAGGAGAACCTCGCCTTCCTTGAGCAGAACACCTACGTGAAGGCTCCCATCAGCGGGGTCATTTCCGCCAAGAACTATGAGGACGGCGAACTGTACGCGGGTCAGCCGATTGTGGTGCTGACGCAGATAGACAAACTCAAAGCTCTGATTGCCGTTCCCGAGACCTATTTCCCTCTGATAAAAGCCGGTATGAAACTGTCGCTGACCTCCGAAATCTATCCTGAAGAGGTTTTTTCCGCCACGGTCGAGGTGGTTTATCCCACAATTGACGCATCATCCCACACGTTCCAATGCAAGATAGTCATACCGAACGGGAAGAACCTGCTCCGTCCGGGAATGTACGTCACGACCACTATCGGACTGGGACAAGCCGAAACCATCGTGGCTCCCTACCAGGCCGTTGAGAAACTGGTCGGCGCGAACGACCGCTACGTGTTCATCGTGGAGAACGGCTGCGCCAAACGCGTGAGCGTCGAGCTCGGTCAGCGTTTCGACCAGGACATAGAGGTCATCGCTCCGGAGATCAAGGCGGGTGTCCAACTTGTGACAACAGGACAGCACAAACTGGTGGACGGAGTAAAAGTGAATGTGGTTAAATAATTCAGCGTTATGGCTATCTACAAAACAGCGATACAAAAGCCGGTAACGACCGCCCTCATCTTTGTGGCGGTCATCGTTATCGGCATCTACAGTTTCATCAAGCTGCCTATCGACCAGTTCCCGGAGATGGATCCGCCGTATATCACGGTGATGACCACCTATCCGGGCGCGTCGGCGAGCGAGATGGAAACGAACGTGACCAAAATAATGGAGAACGCCCTGACCTCGGTGGACCACCTCAAGCATATCACTTCGCAATCGAAGGACAATATGTCAATGGTCGCGCTTGAACTGGAATGGGGTTCCAATATGGACGAGGCGGTGAACGATGTGCGTTCGTTCGTGGATATGGCGGCAAACAACCTGCCGGATAATTGTGCCAAGCCGGTTATCTTCAAGCTATCGACCTCAACGATGCCGATAGCCATGTATTCCATTACCGCTGACGAGACCTACGCGGGTCTGGATAAGATTCTCAACGACGAGGTAGTACCGCAGTTGAACCATATTGACGGTATCGGTAATATCTCCCTCTCGGGTGCGCCGGACCGGTATGTGTATGTCAATATCGACCAGCAGAAACTGGATGCGTACGGCATCACGCTGGAGCAGGTGGGGCAAGTCGTTTCGGCGAATAACCTGAACCTCTCTTCGGGTACGATCAAGATGCCGCAGGAGCAATACCAGATGCAGGTTCGGTCCGAATATATCGAGTCCTCTGAGATAGAGGACCTCATGGTCACTATGACCCCGCAGGGCCAGCAGGTCTTCATTCGCGACATCGCTACCGTCAAGGATACCATCAAGGACCTCTCTCTCGATGATCAGACCAACGGCCGCGAAACCGTTTGTCTGATCATCGCCAAGCAGACCGGTGCCAACACGGTGCAGATATGCCGTGAGGTGCGTGAAGAGTTGGCGAAGATCCAGAAACAACTTCCCTCCGACGTGAAGATAGAGCAGATCTACGACTTGTCAGAGACCATTCAGAACTCTATCAACTCGCTCGAAGAGTCAGTTCTCTATGCCTTACTCTTCGTCGTGCTGGTGGTATTGTTCTTCTTGGGCAGATGGCGCGCCACGATCATCATCGGTATCACTATTCCTATCGCCCTCATCGTGGCATTTATCTACCTGGGTGTAGCCGACTCGTCGCTTAACATCATCTCGCTCTGTTCGCTCACTATTGCGATCGGTATGGTGGTGGATGATGCGATCGTCGTTCTGGAGAATATCACCCGACATGTCGAACGTGGTGAAGACCCGCACGAAGCAGCTATCTATGCCACCAACGAGGTATGGGTATCTGTCATCGCTACCACTTTGGTTCTGGTAGCCGTATTCGTTCCGCTGACGATGCTCAACGGCATGGCAGGTATCATGTTCCATGAGTTGGGTTGGATCGTCACGGTTGTCTGCTGTACCTCAACGCTCGTTGCTATCTCCCTTACGCCGATGCTTTGCTCCAAACTCCTGAAAGCGAAAAAAGTGCATGTGGATGAGAATGGTAACCTGGTCGATGATGAAGCCGGTAAGAAGAATCTCTATGAGCGTACTGTTGTACGTATGTTGGATAAGATAGACGGTCTGTACGAGCGTTCGTTAGGCTGGTGCTTGAAGCATAAGACCGTTACCATCTTTGCTATCTTCGCCATCTTCGGCGCTTCGCTGATTCCGGTCTTCACCGGCCGTATCGGTTCCGACTTTATGCAGCAACAGGATAACGGTCGTCTCTCTGTGACCGTCAAACTGCAACGTGGTACGCGTATTGAAGAAACCCTGAAGACCGCTCGTAAGTTAGAGACCCGTTTCATGGAACTTGTGCCCTGTATCGAGTTGATCAATACTTCGGCAGGTTCGAACGATGATGCAACCATCGCAGCCCTCTTCTCTTCAACGATGAACAACAAGATCCAGATGACCGTTCGTCTGCCNNNNAAATGGCAACGTGATCAGTCGATCTGGGAGATCGCCGAGATCCTTCGTCAGGAGATGGCGCGTTATCCGGAGATCAATGAGTTCCAATGTCAAGTGGCATCGAATAGTCCGGGTAGCGGAGGAAACACGGTAGATGT
>DBVX01000026.1:396-955 GCA_002308815.1 Bacteroidales bacterium UBA1253 | reverse complement strand
CGGGCGCACGTGACGTCAATGTCAGTCGTGAAGATGACCGTCCCGATATCAAGATCACCGTCGATAAAGAGAAAGCATCCCGTCTGGGTTTGAGTTCGGCGACTATCTCTACCTATCTGCGTAACCGTGTAGCCGGTATGAGTTGCGGTTACCTCAAAGATGATGGTTCGGAGTATGATATCGTTGTTCGTCTGCGTGAAGAGGACCGTAACTCGATCTCCGACGTTCTGGATCTGACCATCCCTACGCCTACGGGCAAGAAGGTCAAACTGAGCGAAGTGGCGCAGGTAGGTGAGTACTGGGCTCCGCCTACCATCGAGCGTAAGAGTCGTCAACGTATCGTGACCGTCAAAGTGACGCCGTATAATGTGTCGTTGGGTGAGTTGGCTGGAAGTATCGAAGCAGAAGTTCTGCCGCAGTTGGATCTGCCGGTCGGTTACTCGATCAATCTGGCAGGTAACTACGAAGACCAACAGGAGACCTTCGGCGATATGATCCTCTTGATGTTACTCATCATTCTGCTTGTGTATATCACCATGGCTTCGCAGTTCGAGTCGCT
>DBVX01000026.1:0-292 GCA_002308815.1 Bacteroidales bacterium UBA1253 | reverse complement strand
TGCTTGTCGGTATCGTAGTGAAGAACGGTATCGTGCTCGTCGATTATATCAACCTGATGCGCGAACGGGGCTACGAACTCAACAAGGCTATCACGATGTCCGGTCGCTCTCGTATCCGTCCTATCTTGATGACCGCCTTCACGACCATCCTCGGTATGGTTCCGATGGCAGTGTCCAACGGTGAAGGAGCCGAGATGTGGCAACCCTTAGGTATCGTCGTGATCGGCGGTTTGACGGTTAGTACTTTCTTGACGCTCTACCTCGTGCCTGTCCTCTATGGCTCGATGACCAA
>DBVX01000081.1 GCA_002308815.1 Bacteroidales bacterium UBA1253 | reverse complement strand
GGTTATACCAAAGTGGAAGGCATGATCGACCAGGGCCTGCTCGAGCATACCATCCGTGAGGATCTCAAGGAGACCGCACCGCGTGTGTGTGCCATCTTCGATCCGGTCAAACTCGTCATCACCAACTACGAAGGCGAAGGAGAGACCATCATCGCAGAGAATATCGACTCACATGAGGAACTCGGTACGCGCGAAATGAAGTTCGGGCGCGAGCTCTACATTGAGCGCGGTGACTTCCTCGAGGAGGCAGATAATAAGTTCTACCGCCTCAGCCCGGGCGGGCGAGAAGTGCGTCTCAAAGCATCGTATATCATCCAGGCTACCGGGTGCGAGAAAGATGCAAACGGCAATATCACTACCGTCTATGCCACCTATGACCCCGATTCCAAATCGGGCACCGAAGGAGGTAACCGCAAGACCAAAGCCACCATCAACTGGGTGGAGTGCGAGTCGTGCATCGACGTGGAGGCGCGCCTGTATGACCGGCTGTTCGCCGTGGAGAACCCCTCCGCAGAAGAAGGCGACTTCCGCGACCTGCTCAACCCCGACAGTCTGAAAACAGTCACCTGCAAGGCGGAGCAGTCGCTGCGCAGCGAGATGCACAAGCCGCAAGTGGTGGACGGGATAGCGCAAGTCAATCACTACCAACTGCTTAAACAAGGCTATTTCGTCGTAGACCCCGACACTGACGAGCAGCACATCGTCCTCAACCGGACCGCCTCGCTCAAGGACAACTGGCAGAAATAATCTTTGGACCAAACTGTTACAAAATGAAGAAGTACTGTTTTCTTATCGCTGTGTTCTGCTTGCTGACCAGGGGCGTTCTCTCTGCGGCGGATGTTTACACCGTGGCGCAGCTGGCTGAGATTTATAACAGCCTCGGTCTGGCAACGAATCAGACCAGCGATGCCGTTTATACGGTGCGCGGTTACGTAACAATTTGGAACAGCGGTTATCCGTCATGGCAGAATGCCGACTTTTATATGGATGACACGGCAGACACCTCATCCAAGAAACTCCGTTGTTTCCGTTTGAAGGCGATTTCCGATGCTGACGCCCGCCCCCTTGCGGCAGGAGAGCTGGTGGAGGTGACCGGCAACCTATTCAATTACAACGGCTATATGCAAATCAATCCAGGCACATTCGTTGTGGTGAACAATAACGAAGACAATCCTGATGAAACTGACGAATGTTCTTATCCGTCGTTGGAGGGTCTGGCGGGTAACAACATACTTCAGGCGCTCAACAAACTCATATCCGATCATAAGCAGTTGGGCTATGACGAAGTGCGGGCTGACAAGGCGAATGTGGATTTCCGTGATGACGGTACGCTCTGGGATATGTATTCCGATTGCACATTCAGCCGTAACGCCTACTGCGGCGGTTCCGACTATGACACTGACAACTTCTGTGAGTGTTACAACCGCGAGCACTGCCTGCCTGCAAGTTGGTGGGGAGGTGACAAGAACGCACTTATGTACACCGATTTGCATCACATTATTTCTACCGACAATGCCACAAACGCGAAGCGATCGGCATGGGCATACGGCGAGGTGAGCAACGTCACCTGGAGCAACGACACCGGAGCCAAACTCGGTTATGGCACATGGGGGACATCGGGCAACAACTATGCCTTTGAGCCTGCCGACGAGTATAAAGGAGACATCGCGCGTATCTACTTCTATATGATTACCTGCTACAACGATGTCAACTTCGCATCCGGCGGCAAGGGGTATCAGATGTTTTCCTACAACAGCGGCAGCAGCACGGCAAGCTTCACCTCAAAGGCTCAAAACCTGCTGCTCAAGTGGCACCGCAACGACCCCGTTTCCGACAAGGAACGCAAGCGCAACGACGGGGTGGAGAAGAAACAGGGCAACCGCAATCCGTTTGTTGATGTCCCCGATCTGGCAGAATACATCTGGGGTAGCAGGAAAGGGCAGGCTTATTCCTGCCTGAATACGGCTGTTGAACCTGTCATGGAAGATGATATGTTTGATGTCCATGTCAACGGCAACAGCGTTTCAATCAGCACGGATAAATCCGTCAATGTGTGGATTTACGATATGACAGGCCGTGTTGTATGGCAGGCCGCCACTGTTACAACCGTTCAGACCTCACTGCCCAACGGTTTGTATCTTATCCGAGTAAACAACTCTCCGAAGAAGATTGCGGTAGGCCGTTAAGCCCCCAAACTACACAATTTGCAAGAAAAATCATAGAAACATTTGCAAGCTTTCGAAAAACACCGTACTTTTGCGCCCGCTTTCGGAGAACGCAGGCTGCGTAACCACGGACAATTAGCCACCCACTATGGATAAGCAAGAGAACGCCATCCCGCTGATTGATTGCCCAGTTGATTACCTGATAGGGGATGCTACCGGCAAGATAATGAACGAATACTGCCGTTTCCCCTGCCAAATCAAGTGCGGCGTGTTTATCCTGATGATCGAAGGTTCCGCCTCCGCCACCATCAATATCACGAAGTACTCCATCCGCAAGAACGATGTGGCGATACTTGAGCCGGACAGTTTCCTGCTCATCCATGAGTTCTCCGAAGACGCATTGGTCTATTACATACTGTTCTCATCGGCATTTCTGGAGAAACACACGTTCAGCGACAAGTTCCGGTTCAGTTCACTGCAACTGCGTAACCACATCATCAGCATAGACGAGGAAAAGGCGATTGTGTTCAAGGAAATGGCGGACGTGCTGGTCAAGGCCTGCAACACGCAGCCGTCTATGCTCAATACGGACAATATGGTGCATATATTCGGTTTCCTGCAGACGACCTACCTCAATTTCATCCGTCTGGACGATCAATATGTCTCCAAGCCGATTGACCGGAAAGAGGAACTCTATCAGGAGTATGTCAAACTGGTGATGGCGCACTATCAGGAATGGCATCACGTCAATGACTATGCCAAGGCGATGCGTGTTTCCATTCCGCACTTGAGTAGCACCGTGCGGCAGGTGAGCGGCAAGAACGCGAGGGACATCGTTGATGATGCCATACTGACAGATGCCAAGGCGCAGCTCAAAATGAGCAACACGCAGGTGAAAGTCATCGCCCTTTCGCTCGGATTTGACAATGTGGCGTTCTTCAACCGGTTCTTCCGGACGCACGTAAAAATGACTCCGAGAGAGTACAGAAACAGTTAGACACAGACTGTAAAAACGGTCAGGCACAAAGAAAAGAATCGAGAAGTAGCGCAGTTGGTAGCGCACCACGTTCGGGACGTGGGGGTCGGGCGTTCGAGTCGCCTCTTCTCGACAAAAGGCGATTCAGATGGACATCTGAGTCGCTTTTTTTTTCTATGTATTGTCTGAAATAGAACGGATTATGTGGAAATCTCATTAACGCAAAGTGTTCGGAAATTCCCTTTTATTTGTCGTATTTTGATGAGGTTGCACACGAAAAATGTAAAATACTTGTATGATTACGGAAATAGCGGTACTTTTGCGGCGCAAAACAAAATAAAACACTATGTACACATTCATCACGATTCTCATTGTAATCATCGCCATCCTTCTCGTGCTGCTGGTTCTGGTGCAGAACAGCAAGGGCGGAGGTCTGGCATCGGGTTTTGCGAGCGGCAATCAGGTTATGGGTGCCCCCCGCACGGCTGATTTCCTTGAAAAGGCGACATGGACGCTGATTGCCATTACCGTTGTTTTGAGCATTCTGGCGGTAGGCATCAGCAAGGGCGCGCAGGATCAGCGCACGACAGACAGTGCCATCACGGAGCAGGTGGAAGAAGCCGCATCGGCCTTGCAGCCCGCCGCAGCCCCCGTTGCAGCCGAAGAGGCTGAAGCCGGAGAAGAATAAATCAGGCGACACCAAAAAAGAACGAGTCCCTTTCAGAACGAGGGGGACTCTTTTTTGCGTCCTGCGGCTATGCCTCCTATCAGGCAGACAAGCATATAAAAAGGATACAACAGTTCCAACAGGAGGATAATCCAAAAGGAGGATTTCGTTCTTTGCCTGCCGCGCACCAAACAGCACTCGATGGGGAACTTGACAAGCAGGACCGGCGGACAAAGGATCTGCAGCAGATTGGCAACCACCACGATTGCACCGCAGAGGCGAATGTCGCGATCCCTGTACGCAGGGGCCTTGCCCGCCCAGCGCATCCGCTGGCGGAGCAATGCGCGCCAACCGGGCAACGGACGGACAACTGCCTCGTATTCAGGCGCATCGGCAACGGATATGACCAGTCCCCTGCGCTTGAAACTCTCCAAGAGGAACATGTCATCGCCGCTTGCCGTTTCGAGATGCAGATTCGCATAACTCTCCAGCCACCGCTCACGCCTGACCAGCAGGTTCGCCCCTGAACACATCACGGGATGCCCCTTCCGGGCCGTCAGGATGGTGAGCGACTGGATAGCGGCGTACTCGGCAATCTGCAGGCGTTCGATTAGGTTTGGGTTGGGGCTTTCAGACTCCATCCGCAAAGGGAGAATGACGAGATCTGCATCGGTGTCGGGCAATGCGGCAGGCGGCACGACATCATCGTCCATGAGGTGAACATACTCCGTCTGCGCCTCGCCGATAAGCCGATGCAAGGCGTGTTTCTTGCCCTTCCCCTCATCGTTGATGCCGCGACGGGGAACCACTATGGTATAATTGTCAGTCACGTTCCGCTGTTTTCAATACGGCGCAGTTCGTCCGCAAAATGAGGGTAAGACTTGGTGATACACGATACATCGTCGCAGGGCAGGCCTGCCGCGAGCAGAGCCATAGCCACACGGTGGTCATGGCGGGTGCGATGCTCCCTGACGGACAGCAGACGGTCGCTCTCCTTGTAGGGAAGACGCTCCGTCCCATCCGCACGAAGCGTTATGCCCGCCATTTCACAAGTGACTGCCACGGCGGGATAGAGATCGGGGCAAGAGGAGAAGTCAATGGTGACGGAGCGCGGTTTGGTGAAACCGGATACGGGTGAGAGGCGTATGCCTTTCTGTTCCGAATCGGTGATGATGGCGGTCTGTACGCCGAGCCGGGTGTAGATGTCCGCCACGCATTGGTCGCCTTGCAGGGTGGAGGGTTGCAAGTCCTGAAGGAAGATTTCTCCGCCGTGGAGGGCGGCATACTCGTACCAGAACGCCGCGCTGCTCCAGTCATGTTCCATACGGATGTCCCCGTAAGAGCGAATCATCCGGCGGGTCATTGCGATATACGGGGATGGATCGTCCGTCTGTACTTCCACGCCTATAAGCAGGAGAGCGGACACGAACTGGGATGAGAGCAAAGGCGCGTCCGTTCCCATCGAAAGAGTCTTTTTTTCCAGCCGTCTGCCACGAATGCGCAACGGCGGGCAGCCTTCCTTACCTATATATATAATGTCCGCGCCGAGTTGCCGAAGCGCATCAACTTCCTGCGCAACAGGACGTTGGCGCATCCGCTCATCACCATCGAGGATGAGTGTCGCGGGGGATTCCAGTCGGGCGCAATAGGCGGTCAGGAAGCGCATTGCCGTACCGCAGTTGTGCAGGTCGAGCGTCAGCGGGGACAACCTGTCCATTTGGTGAATGGCTTGCAGGGCATCGTGAAGAAGGCGCACATCATCAGGCATATAAGCACCGGAGACCCCCATAAGCGGGTCTCCGTGCATCGCCTGCAGGATAAGCAGGCGGTTGGCTATGCTCTTCGATATGGGAAGGGAAACAGACTGCATCAGTTCACATCGGGCAGGAACGAGTAGTCGCGTGAGTAACGCAGGTGCTGCTCAATGTACCCTTCCGTGTAGTCGATGGTCACGTCGGTGACGTTGCCGTTGTTGTCTTTGACGAGCGTATAGACGGGATTGACAAAGCCCTTGTAGGGGGCGAGGTTGAGTTTCTTGTAACGTGCCAGAATCTCCTGATGGAGTTCGGGATTGACCTTGACGGCGTAGGTCTCCACCATCTCTTTCGCGGCGGCATAGTCGCCCTCGGAAGTGATACGCTGGATGTCGCGCAGCAGTTCGCCAAACAGGCGGCGCAGACCGTCATAGTCGTTGATGCGGAGGTAGTGCTTGCCGTCACGCTCGATGATCTCCACCTCTTTGTTGGCGGCGTGCTGATAGACCCAATTGGCTATGAGCTGTCGGTCGCGCATGTGCGCCTCCTCGATGTCCTTGCCGGGTTCGATACGGACGAGCTGGGTCATCAGTCCGTTCATCATCTGCTGGTAGTAGCCCGCCTTGTAAGCGTCTTTGTCGGGCAGCAGTCCGAGTTCGACGAGTTTGGGGTCAGCCAGATAGTATAGTCCGAACAGGTCGGCACGGGCTTCCTCGATGGTGGAGCCGTGTTCCTTGAGGTTCTCCTTGGTGACACCGGGCATCAGTTTGCCCGAACCGTGACCGGCACATTCGTGCAGGTCGGTATGCAGGTCGTTGCAGAGCGTGCCGAACTGCTCGGCACGGCGGCGTGTCTCCTCGTCAATGACGAACTCCTCGGCGAAACCGTTGCCTTTCGCCGCCTCGTCATAGGCGTGCGAGAGATTGTCAATGGAGACGGACTTGCTGCCGTACTCCTTGCGAATCCAGTTGGCGTTGGGCAGGTTGATGCCGATGGGTGTGGCGGGGTAGCAGTCGCCACCGAGAAGGGCAGCCGTGATGACTTTGGCACTGACACCCTTGACCTCCTCTTTCTTGTATTTAGCCTCGGTGGGCGAGTTGTCCTCAAACCACTGGGCGTTCTGCGAGATGAGTTCGGTGCGGTGAGTGGATTCGATGTTCTTGAAGTTGACCATCGCCTCCCATGTGCCGGTGATGCCGAGCGGGTCGGAGTAGGTCTCTGTGAAGCCGTTGACGAAATCCACACGGCTGTTGAGGTCGCGCACCCACGCGATGCAGTATTGGTTGAAGGTGTCAAGATCGCCCGTCTCGTTGTATTCAATCAGTTTCCCGATGACTGTTTTCTGTTCGGGTGTCTCGGCAAACTCGAGGGCTTTGCGCAGGCTTTCCACCACTTTCTCCAATGCGGCGGAATACAGTCCTCCGACACGATAGACGCGCTCCTTCACCGTGCCGTTCTCCTTGACCAACTGGGAGTTAAGACCAATCCATTTGGGTTCGGCGGAGTTGTCCTTGTGGGCGGCGTACCATGCTTCGGCTTCCGCCTGCGTCATTCCTTCGCCATAGTAGTTGCCTGCGGATGAGGCGATGAGGTCAATACCGTCCGCCTGCGCCATGCGCTTCTGCATCAGAGCGGGGTCGAACATCACGTCAATGACTTCCTTGCCAAGGTTGTAGTCCGCTTGTGTGAGTGCGTTCACAAACCACTCACGGGTGAACTCGGGCAGGAACTTGTCCTCGCTGTAGTGGTGGTGGATGCCGTTGGAGAACCATACGCGTTTGAGGTACTTCTCAAACAGATATGCCTGACTTTCGGGATCGGTGTCATACTGCTGTTTGTAGGCATCGGATAGATAGACAGCCTCCAGTGCGCGGCGGATACGGAGGTTGTAGCGGCAGGNNCGCAGGTTGTAGCGGCAGTTCTGGTCGTAGAGGATGTCGCGTCCCTGCAACGCCGCCTCGCCGAGGTAATAGATGAGCTGCTTCTGCTGAAGCGAGAGCTGCTCGAAGCCTTCCACACGGTAGCGGAGTACTTCGAGGTCATAGAATTTGTCCACAGTGTAACAGAATTTATCGTTGTTGTTCACAGTTTGTGACTTGCCTGTGCATCCGGTCAGAAAGACCGTCAAGGCGAATGCAACTGCGGTTGCCAGAAAGAGCGTTCGTTTCATAGACATAATGGTTTGGCATTGATTGTTTTACTTTATTTGAATTATTTCAGGAAACAGAATCAGAATATCCAGGTCAGACCAATCTCGCCGTTGATACCCTGCGACTGATAGCCATAGTAGATGTCGTTAAAGCGGTGTAGCCAGTTGTTCAACTGACCGTAGAACGACAGCCAGCGGTTCATATTGTATTTCACGCCGAGTCGCAGGTCTATCGTAGGCTTCAGTTTCTCCACTTTCCCGTCTGTGAGAAGTGCCTTGCGGCTGCCTGTGAAAATATTGTCCGAATAAAGACTCCATTTGGAGTTGATATTGACATCTATTCGCAGTTGGGCATCCCACATCGGGCGGTCGTATGCTTGCTTCTCCACATCCTGCAGATAGGCGGGTTTCTCCTCATCCTTCATTTCGACCATCGTCCAGTGGTAGTAGTTACCCGCCAAGAGGATATGAACGATGTCCTGATAATGGTAAGTTATTTCCGCACCGGCTTTCCAACGGCGGTAGTCGTTGTAGAAATAGTTGAGATACGAATGGATGCTATCGTGGGCAACCGGTGCACACAGTGTGGTCTGGTTGTTCATCCTCGCAAAACCGCCGTACAGATCTATCATGAACCCGTCCGTCGGTTTGATTTTGAATCCGACGGTGGCATCAATCGGTGTATAGTCTGACACGTGGTGGCTCTTGATGCCTAAGAGGGGGTCACGGTAGGCGTTCGCCAGCATAAAGTCCTGCTGTAGTCCGTAGCCGAACCGGCCTTTGGCGGAACCGTAAACGACCAGCCACGAAGGGATGATGCGGTACTCAATCTCCACATTAGGGGAGGGAGCGAAACTCAAATCCTTGTTGCCTGACAAAAGTTGCCCTTTGCCTATGTTCATATCCACATTGACCCCCGCGTGAACGTTCCAACTGTCCGTCTGGTATGCGTAGTATGGTTCAAAACGGATGCAATGGCGGGCGTTGTATGCGGAATCTGCCAGTCCGGTCTTCTCGTTTACCGAATAAAAAGCATTCCTGCCATAGATATGAAAAGCCGCGCTGTGTTCCTCGTTCTGCCACCCGATCCACAGATGCGACCGCACGATACTCTCCGTAGCAATCTCCGGCATGATAAAAGCTGTGTATCCTGCCTCCGCTTCCAATTGGATGGCACTCTCGAAAGCCGATCGGAAACCCAAATCGCAGTTGATAGTCCATAGATTCTGTTTGTCCGCTTTCTTTAAGTCGGAGAAACGGTTGACGGACAGTTTTCTGTCACCTTCATAATAACGTCCGTATCGGGAATAGAACCGGTTGCTGCCATCTACCTGGAAATAAATCTTTCCGTTTTCGAGAACGGATTGCAGGTTCAGTCCGAGACGGCTGTCCGACCAAGTTTTCACTCCCCATTGTCCGTTGTGCGTACCGAACAAGTCCAGTTGCAGCAGGTTCCTATGATTCATCCTATAGGCGAAATCCAGTGTGGAAAGGGGATATCCTCCACCGAGTGTCAAATGCCCTTTCTGTGGTTTTCTGTGGGTGAACCGGACGGCTGAAACCCCAAGCGGCTTGATGTTGAAAGATGCGTCAAGAGGCGCGGAATAGTCACTGTACCGGAGTTCAACGGGTTCAATGGTTGTCTCCACTTGCCGCAGGGGCGTGTTCAGTTTGCCTGCATGGCGGATGACGGGTTGGAATTCACGCTCCACCACTACATTACGCTCTATCGTGTCTTTCTGGGCCGCCAGCGACATAACTGTTAAAAGAGCCGGAATGACTGCTAAAAATCGTTTATTCATCGTGTCTCCTCCTCTTCGTTATCGGTGTTTTCCTCCAATTCGGGAAGCGATATGTCGCCTGCCGATTCGGTATCCTCCTGTTTTTGAATAATATCCAGCCGCTCCAGTATGATCTTGTGTATATCATCATCATACGCCTTGTAGTTGGTCTGAAGTGACAGCAGGTACTGCTTGGCCTGGAACAGGTCACCGCGCTTCACGTTGATGTCAGACAGCAGAATGAGACTCTTCGCCAGCCAGTACTGGTGCTGCGTTTTCTTGCTTGCGAAAGTCATAATCTCGCTTTCCGCCTTGTCCGGATCTCCCAGACGGTAGTAGCAGTCGGCGAGCAGGAAAGCCGATTCGGCACCGGTAACAATGCGCACGTTCTTGCTCAGTATGGCAAAATCAGTGGCAGCCTTGCCGTATTCGCCTTGGTCGTAATAGACTTGCGCGCGGTTGTATAAGGCTTCGTCTCGCACGTTCTCATTCAGGTCTGATTTCTCCAACATACGGCTCGCAGTCTCTATGGTCCGTTGTGTGTCATGAAGGAAGTACGAGCAGCGCAACTCACCCAGATCGGCGGTGTTCTTCTTCTCCTCCACGGCAGTCAGCTGGCGCAGTTGCACAAAATATTTGCGGGCGTTTTCATAGTCCTTCTTCTCGTAGAGCAGTTCTGCCAGACGGGTGCATGTCTCTTCCGGATAGGGGTTGCCGGGCGTTTCCATAAGCGATTGGTAGAGTCGGACAGCTTCCTCCCTGTTGTTGAGACGGTAATGGCAGTCGGCGGCATTGTACATCGCCATCGTGCAGTACCTGCCGCCTGTGCAGAAACGGCTGAGATAGGTGGTCAGACCCGCTGCGGCCTCCTTGTAGTTGCCCAGCATATACTGAAGTTCCGCAGTCACGTATGTAAGAGAATCTTCTGTGGACGAGGCATCTGTCTGCATCCTGCCCGTTTCACGTGCGTATGCGAGGTATTCGCCTATATTGTTGGTCTCCACATAGATCTGCTCCAGTCCGTCCATCGCGGCGTATGCCTCCGCGCTGCCCGGATACTGCTCGACCGTGGTTTTGAAGCCTGCAATCGCTTCAGGGTACTTTTTTGCGTCCCGGTACACCATAGCGCGTTCCAGAGAGGATTTTCTCGCATAATTGCTGTTGGGATAACTGCCAATCAGGCGGTCGTAGGCGTTGATGGCTTTTGTGTCATCACCATCCTGCAGGCTGGCGCGGGCAATCTCGTAGAGGGCATCATCAGCATAGTCCGACTTGGGATAGTTGGCGACCAGTTGCTCCATCGTGGCTGACTTGTCAGTATACCGATGGAGAAGACCCTGCGCGTAACCCGTCTGGAACGTGGCGTAGTCTGCTCCAGTACCGTTCATCTCCATCACGGTTTGATAGGCGGTAATGGCATCCTTGAAGGCGCGGCGGTTGAAGCAGCAGTCGCCGATACGGTTCATCGCATCGGCGTAGGTGTTCTGCTTCTTGTCGGCGGACAGGATATAACTGCGGAATGCCACTTCGGCTTCCGAATATTGCTTGAGGCTAAACAGGGCGTATCCCGTCAGGTAATCCACATTCGCCAGATTGCCCGAACGGTTATCGGGAATGCTGCGGAACATCTTGAGGTCGTTGTAACAGTCCTCGTACTGATGCAGGCGGTACCGCGCTTCGGCACGGTAATAATAGGCATCGGTCTTGTAGACGGATGATGTACGGTCGTTGGTTATGACTTTCGTCATCCATGTCTCCGTATCCTGCATCTTGCCCTGAAGGAATGCGTCCACACCTATCTGATAGCGCAGGAACTGCCTGATCTGTTCGGTCTTTGCCGTCTGTCTGGGAATGGAATTGACGGCATCCAAGGCGGCGGTGTAGTTCTTCGTGTTCATGTACACGTCCGCAAGAAGTTGATATACTTCGGTAGCGTGTTCTGTCTTCGGATACTCGTTGAGAAAATTGTTGAAAGCGGTGACGCTCTCACCCAAAGCCGTATTCTTCTGATAGGTGGTCAGCGCATAGTTGTACATCGCCTCCTCGCGTGTCTTGTCGTTCAGGCGGAAGTTCATAGCCGCCGAATAGGCGAGTTTGGCACTCTCCAACTGATGGGTTTTGATGTAGGCGTGTCCCAGATGCAGGCATGTGTTCTCCGATATGGTGTCCTTCTCCTGCTTCACCTGCTTGAGCGAGCGGATAGCATCCTCATATCGTCCCTGCTTGTAATAGGCTATACCCATCAGATACAGGTCGTTTCGCATCAGTTTGTTTTTCTTCTTTCCCATCCCCGATGCATATTGTTCCAGATTCTCTGTCGCCTTCGCATACTGACCCTTGTTGTAGTACATCTCACCCAATATGCGGTAAACTTCCGCGTTGTTGGTGTTGTCCGGATTGCCTTCCAGCAGTTCCTTGGCACGTTCCCATACCTCGTCATACTTGCCCTGCGTGTAGTAAATCTGAACGATATAATAAGGGACAATTGACCCGTACTGTTCCGTCTGCTCCAGATCAAGAAAATCGGGCAGAGCCTTGGCGTACTGACCGTCCTTGTAGAGACAGTAGGCGTAGTAGTACTTGCCTTGCAGCGTGTAGGGGTTGTCCGTCTCCTTGAGTACCTCGAAGCATGTTACTGCCGCCGCCGCATCGCCGTTCTGCATATAGGCGTAGCCGCGATAGAAGAAGTACATCGGCTGGTCGTATCGACCCAGTTGCTTCCAACTGACGTTCTTGAACGCCCGCAGAGCCTGTTTGTACTGCTTTTTCTCCGTCAGTATCACACCCAGCATCATCTGCACATCGTGGTAGTACGTTGTGTAGGGGTACTTGGCAAGATACTGCTGCAGGTCCTCCTTCAGTTCGCTGTCGCGCGACGGAAAGCGGTTGCGGAGGGCGAAGAACTCATCCTCCATCACCCCGCCTGACACGCTGACCGAAATCAGAAGGCCGAATATGAATATGCTTATTATTCTCTTCATTTTCTATTGCTTTTTTTGGTATGCAACGCACGCTGGCGGCGGCGGTTCATCGCCTGCATAACGGCAAAGACAACCACCAGCAGAACGAACACCACAATGATAATGACCATCGTATTGCTCAGGTTGTCACCCTTCACGCGGTTCCACATGGCGAGCATCGCCTCTGTCTGGTCGCCGCAGTCGTGCATCAGGGCGCAGCGCTCAATGACCGACTTGTCGGCATACAGCACGGGATTGGCGTGAACGGCCTCGGCACCCTCGCCGAAATAATACGTCAAGTCCACAGTCTCTTCGTAGTTTTCCTCGTCATTTGCCCACTCCAGTATCTCCGGGGAGGCGATGACGCTCACGTAGCCGATTTCCTCCATGTTGAGGATGGCGTTCTCCGGCATGCACATATAGTTGATGAAGTAGCTGGCGGCTTTTGTGTTCTTCGCGTACTTGGGAATCACCCATCCGTCGAACCACACGTTTGATCCTTCTTCGGGCACCAGATACTTCAACTCTACGCCCACTTCGGAAGCCTCGTCAATGGCCCATTGGGCATCGCCCGACCACGACAGGTTCATCCACATCTTGCCCTTGGTCATCTCCTCCTTGCCGAAATCCACTTCCCAGCCGGCAATGTTGTCCTTCATGTCCGTGAGGAACTTCTCCACGCGGGCTATGCGTTCCTCGTTCACGTGTGCCACGAGGTCTTCGCGGGTCACTTCGCCGCGTGCTATCTCGTCACGATAGACGTACAGCACCACCACCGAATATACGTCGCGGAAAGCGTCTTTCATGAACACCTTGCCGGCGAACTTCGGGTTGAGCAGCCCTCCCAGTGAGCGGATGTCGTCCACATTCACGTACTGCGGATTGTACAGGATACCCGTCGTGCCGCCCATATAGCCTACCGCATAGTCGGCTACGTTGATGTCTGACCCTGCGGGAGCCATCTGCTGGAAGATGTTCTGCGCGAAGGGCGATACCAGTTTCGTGTAGTCAGGCAGGTCGCCGTAGTCCTTGTTGATTTTCAGCAGCAGGTTGTTGCGCAGCATCCGTTCGATGATGTATTCCGACGGGCACACCACGTCATAGTCCTCCTTGCCAATCTCTATCTCCGTGAGCATCGACTCGTTGATGTCGAATGTCTGGTAGATAACCTGCACCTCCTCGCCTGTCTGCTCCTTGTACCATGCGGGGAACTTGTCCAGCACGTTGGTCATGTCGATGTAGTCCGCCCAGTTGTAAATCTTCAGCGTATGCTCGCGGTCGGCGGCAAACGAGGTGAACACAAACAGGAGTGCAATCAGTAAGGATGATAGTCTTTTCATTTTCGTTGTTTTTTAGGTGTTGGTTTTATTTGTTTGTTTTGTTTTTCTGTCTGTAGGCGCGCACGTTGCTGATTACCAGCAGCACGAGGATGGTCAGGAAGATGAGGGAGAAAAGCGGCCGCAGTTCCGGTGTCAGTCCGCCCTTGCGCGCATCGGCGTAGATGAACGTGGAGAGTGTCTCCAGACCGCCACTGCCCTTCGTGAAGAACGTCACTCCGAAATCGTCAATCGACAGCGTGAGCGACAGGATGAAACCGCTCAACATTCCCGGACGAAGTTCGGGCAGCAGCACTTTGCGCAACGCCTGCATCGGTGTCGCCCCAAGGTCCAGTGCCGCCTCGTAGATATTGGGGTTCATCTGTGTCAGGCGGGGCATCACGCTCAGCACCACGTAGGGGGTGCAGAACACCACGTGCGCTATGATGACTGTCCCCAGACCTCTGCTGATACCGAGGAACACGAACAGCAGGAACAGCGATATGCCTGTCAGGATGTCGGGGTTAATCATCGGTATGGAGTTCAGGAACAGCATACCCTTTCTTCGTCGCGCGTTCATGTTATAGATGCCTATCGCGGCCAGTGTGCCGAGAAAGGTCGAGATGACTGCCGCCACCACTGCTATCAGTGCCGTGTAGGCGATAGCGCGGTACAAGTTGGGATCCACCTGCACGTTGGCATCGAGGTCGTATCCGGTGAACAGGTTCTGATACAAAGAAAACGTGAACCCCGTCCAGTTCCCCAGCACCTTGCTGCGGGTGAAAGAGAAGATGATGATGAGTACGATGGGCGCATAGAGTACAAAAAGCAGAAGGTACAGGTACGACTGACCCGCTATCCGTTCCCACGGACTGCGCTTTTCGGATATGAGTAGTTTCTTTTTCATCTTACCGTACCATGTTTTCGCTCGCCTCGTCCTGATTGCCGAAGAAACTGGTTGCACCTATGATTATCAGCATCAGCAGCGACAGGGCTGCGCCGTAGTTCCACATCGTGATGCCGCCTTCGCCGAAACTGCGCTGGATGAGCGAGCCGAACAGTGTTATCTTGTTGTGGGTCAGCAGTTCCGATATGGCGAACGTGGAGACAGTCGGCATGAAAACCATCACGATTCCCGAATAGATACCCGGCATTGACAGCGGCAGGATGACTTTGGTGAACACCTGCCTGCGGTTGGCACCGAGGTCGCGTGCCGCTTCTATCAGGCTCAAGTCCATCTTCTGAAGCGTGTTGTAGATGGGGTATATCATAAAAGGCAGAAAATCATACGTCATACCGAACAGCAGCGCGCCTTCGCCCAGCGGCAGATTGAGCATATGGAAAAGTTCCACTGTGGCTATCGTGCGCAGCAGGAAGTTTATCCACATCGGCAGGATGAACAGCATCGCCATCACCTCCGGCGTGCGGAACGACTTCATGGCCATTATATATGCTGCCGGATAACCCAGCAAAAGGCATATAATAGTGGTAATCATCGCGATGGCGATGGAGTAAATCAGGGTGTTGACAGCCTCCTCCTTGCCGAAGAACTGAATGAAATTACGGAGCGTGAAGTGTCCCTCCATGTCCGTGAATGCGTATATGCCTATCAGGCACAGCGGCAGAACGACCAGCAGGACGAGGAACAGCAGGTACGGCCAGGCCCATGTGCGGCGGTTATGGAGTGCGTTTTTCATTCCTGCTTGCCCGTTTCAGTATTAGTCTTGTACAGCCGTATCCATGAGGCAGCGATGCGGATGCCCACGCGGTCGCCCACGTCCCAGATGTCGTTCGTGTCCACAAACAGGTCGTCGCCGTCGTCGGTGCGGACAGTCAGGTGGTAGTGGTTGCCTTTGTACAGGATGAAGTGCACTTCGCCGCTCAGGGTGCCGTCGTCCTCGTCGTCTTGAAGGCTCACGCGGTTGAAGTCAACCTCCGAGCGCACTTGTTCGCCGGCCTCGAACCGTTCGGCGGTGCGTTCTGTGATATCCCATTTCTCGCCCAGCATCTCCACTTGGCTGCCTTCCAGAACTCTTGCCTCAAACGTGTTGCAGAGCCGCTCCTTGTGCATCACCTGTATGTCTTCGGGCTTGACCAGCAGACCCACCTGCGTGCCGGGTAGGAACTGTTTGTAGTCCTGCACCACCATTTCGTACCCGTTGTCGGTCATGACGGTCATCTCGTAGTGTACGCCTTTGAAGATGCATGTCTGCACCTCGCCGGTCAGCTGCCACGGCGTCGTCTTGGTCATCTCGCCGCCTTTCTTGTCGGCGGGGGTGTTCTCCACCTTGCCGATGTACCAGTCTTCGGGACGGACCACCACGTCCACTTCCGTGTCTTCGCCGAAGCCCGTATCCACGCACGGGAAATCGCGGTCGCAGAAGTGTACCAGTTCGTCGCGGATCATGGTCGCGTCGAGGATGTTGCTCTCGCCGATGAA
>DBVX01000007.1:3192-13213 GCA_002308815.1 Bacteroidales bacterium UBA1253 | reverse complement strand
CGTCGAGGTGATGGGACGCGACGCGGGATTCCTTCCTCTCAACGCAGCCATCGCGGCGGGTGCCGAGGCCGCCGTCATTCCCGAAAGGGCGACCGTAGCCGAGCAGATTGAGACAGCCATCGGACAGGGCAGGCGCAAGTCGAAGAACAGCAGCATCGTCCTCGTGCAGGAACACGCCGTTGACGGAGGCGCACTCGCCGTGCAGAAGGAGATAGAGAAAACCCACCCCGAATACAACGTCCGCACCACCATTCTCGGACACCTCCAGCGCGGAGGCAGACCGTCCGCCAAAGACCGTATCCTCGCCTCACGGATGGGATGCGCCGCCATTCAGGCTCTTCTGGACGAACAGCGCAGCATCATGATCGGCATACAGAACGACGAGATAGTCTATGTCCCCCTCGCCAAAGCCATCCGCACCAAGAAGGACATCAAAGCGGACACGTGGCACGCAATGCAAATACTCTGTATATGATTCATTTCGAATGTGACTACGGGGAGGGTTGCGCCCCCGCCGTCCTGCAGGCTCTCTCGCGGACCAATATGGAGCAGACGGTGGGGTACGGGCTTGACCCCTATTCGCTCCAAGCCAAACAACTCATTGCCGACTTATGCGGACTCCGATCTGATGAACGGCAGGATTCTCTCTGGCGTGGGCGGGAAACTGCGGGAGCGGTGCATTTCCTCGTAGGCGGCACGCAGACCAACACCGTTGTCATCAACTACCTGCTGCGTCCGCATCAGGGTGTCATAGCCGCCGACTGCTCGCATATCAACGTCCATGAGACAGGCGCCATCGAACACTGCGGACATAAGGTTCTCGCCCTGCCCACGGAGGACGGCAGACTGACCGCCGTACAAATTCAGGACGCGCTGCTGCAACATCTCTACGACCCCAACATCGAGCATACCATCCAGCCCGGTATGGTATATCTGAGTTTCCCCACCGAGACGGGGATGGTTTACTCCAAAAGCGAACTGCAAGCCATCTCCGCCGTCTGCAGGCAGTACAGTGTGCCGCTTTATATCGATGGTGCCAGACTGGGCTACGGACTCCGCTCACCGAAGGCGGACATCACACTGCAAGAACTGGCCGCCCTGACTGACATCTTCTACATCGGCGGCACCAAGCAGGGCGCGCTCTTCGGTGAGGCACTTGTCATCCGCAACCCCGCCTGTCGCAAGGATTTCCGCTACTTCGTCAAACAGGGCGGAGGAATGCTCGCCAAGGGGAGGCTGCTCGGACTGCAGTTCCTCACCCTCTTCACGGATGACCTCTATTGGAATCTTTCCGATCATGCCGTCAGTCAGGCGTTGCGCATAAGGCAGGCACTCACAGAAAAGGGCTACCCCCTCTATATGGACAGCTATACCAACCAGCAGTTCACAATCCTCACCAACGAACAACTGGAACGCCTGCAACAACGGTTTGTCCTCTCCGTGGTCGAGCGAAAGGACTCCGGGCACACCATTGTCCGCATCTGCACCGACTGGGCTACCGCCCCCGACAACGTCACACAACTCATCAACGCTCTGTAACTGGCATCAAGGGAGAGGACTGCTGCAAGTCCTGCACACGCAGCTGGAGGATCTTGCGGCCGTTGAAAGTGTTCTCCTCCAGCGTGTAACAGGCATCCACGGGGTTGCCGTTCTGAATGTACGGCGCCCAGTCGCCCATGCCGAAGGCTATGCCCTCCATCGCTATGCGCGTGTCCGTCAGGTCCACATGCAGGTGCTTCTCCCCCTTGCCCACCCTGCGGGTGTAGCGGTTGTTGATGAGCCTGCGCGTGGCAAAGACGGGACGGGGATTGTCGGGTCCGAACGGCTCGAGGCACTGGATAATACGACAGAACTGCGGGGTGATGTCCTCAAAGCATATCTCCTGCTCGATGCGGATGACCGGCTGCAACTGCTCGGGACGGATAGTCCGCGCCACGTAATCCTCCAGACGGGTCTTGAACTCCTCAAGCCTGTCCAACGGGAGCGTCACGCCTGCCGCAAAGGCATGTCCGCCGAAATGGGTCAGCAGGTCACGGCAAGTGTCGATGGCATTGTAGATATTGTACCCCGCCACGGAACGCGCAGAGCCGGAGACGAATCCCTCGTCGGACGCGGTAAGCACGATGGTGGGGCGGTAGTAGGTCTCGATGAGGCGGCTGGCGGCTATGCCGACCACACCCTTGTTCCATTCGGGCGAATAGACCACGGTGACGTGCCTGCCGGCATTGTCGGGGTCGGCGGCAAGCATCTCAAGCGCCTTGTCCGCCACGGCATCCTGGAAATCACGCCTTTCGCTGTTGTGGTTGTCAATGTCCTGCGCTTTGGTGCGGGCTTCATTCTCGCTGTCGGTGATGAGCAGTTCGACCGCCTCCGCACCCGAATAAATCCGTCCGCTGGCATTGATGCGCGGGCCAATACGGTACTGGAGGTCGGACATCGTGATGGTCTGCGTCAGTTTCGCCACCTCCGCCAGACAGCGGATGCCGGTCAGCGGACGGGTGTTCATCTCCTTCAGTCCGAAATGGGCGAAGAGGCGGTTCTCGTCGGTGAGGGGCATGATGTCGGAGGCAATGGACATGGCAAGCAACTGGAGCAAAGGCAGCAACTGAGCCTCGTCCCTGCCCTCGTGGCGCAACCACGCCAGCATCAGCTTGTAACCCACTCCGCAGCCGGACAGTCCCTTATACGGATAAGGGCAGTCCTTCCGCAGCATATTGAGCACTGCCACAGCATCGGGGATGGTTTCGCCCGGCGTGTGGTGGTCGCAGATGATGAAGTCGATGCCGCGCTCACGGGCGTACTCCACCTTCTCCATCTCCTTGATACCACAGTCAAGGGCGATGATGAGGCTGCACCGGTTCTCCGCAGCGTAGTCCACGCCCTTGAAAGAGATGCCGTAGCCTTCGGTGTAACGGTCGGGGATGTAATAGAACAGGTTCTCAAGGCAAGGGCGCAGGACGCGATAGACAAGCGCGACAGCCGTTGTGCCGTCCACGTCGTAGTCGCCGTAGATGAGCACCCTTTCCTGATTGCGGACGGCACGGCTGAGACGCTGGACCGCCTTGTCCATGTCGCGCATCAGCATCGGGTCGTGCTGGCGGTCGAGCGACGGACGGATATAGGCGCGTGCCGCTTCAGCAGAGGTTATGCCCCTGTATGCCAGCAGTTTCGCGGACGGAAGACTGATGTTCAGTTCGCCGGCGAGGCGGTCACAGAGCGCAAGCGTCTGAGCGTCAGGCTGCCATATTTCCCACAGCGCGTTCATAGCAGGCTGAACCGGTCGGCATCCCTCCACAAAGGAAGCGCCTCGCGGAAATGGTGGAGTTTGTCAATATCGAAAGTGGCAATGCGCGTGCCCTGTGCGTTGTTGGGGAAACGGACAATGGGGTTGAGATGGGTGTCGTAGGCGACCGAATGCCCATTGTAATGCAGCCCTATACCGTCATCGCCCACAGGGTTGGCGGCGCATATATAACACTGGTTCTCAGCAGCCCGCGCCGCTATCAGCGCGTCCCAGTACTGGATGCGTATCTCGGGCCAGTTGGCGGCGACCAGCAGGAGGTCGTAAGGAGTGTCCTTGTCATTGCGCGCCCAGACGGGGAAGCGCAGGTCGTAGCAGATGAGCAGGCGCATCCTGACCCCCTTGTATTCGATAAGCGTGCGCTCGTTGCCCGCCGTGAAGAACCGGTCCTCGCGGCTGTGGGCGTAGAGGTGCGCCTTGTCCACGAAGGTCGGGCGGCCGTTCGGGCGGAGGAAGAAGCCACGGTTGTAGAGCGTGCGCTGCTCCTGCTCGCCGGCGTTGAGGTGGGTGGTGGTCAGCTCCTCGCAAATGAACGATCCGCAGACGGCGATGCCGGTCTCATCGGCTGTCCGCTGGAGGGTTCGGATGGTGCGTCCGTCAATGGTTTCTGCAAGTTCGGGACGGTCGGTGCAGAATCCGGTGGAGAACATCTCGGGGAGCAGAGCCACATCGGCTTTCCCTTTTATGCGTTTGATACGTCTGACGGCGGCGCGGAGGTTCGCCTCCTTATCCGCCCAAATAATTGGGTATTGCAGAACGGCTACTCGAAACATGGCTCAAACTTTCGTTTCGTATCACAAATGACCGCAAAAGTAAAATAAAAGACGCAAAATGCAAAAAATATTTGGTCAGATGAAAAAAACACCGTACTTTTGCGGTCGCTTTCGGTGGAAAAATGTGTTTTCCGCAGAGAGAACAGGGTACCTTGCCCGAGTGGTTAGGGACCGGTCTGCAAAACCGGGGACAGCGGTTCGAATCTGCTAGGTACCTCAAACGAAATCGGAACCACTCAACGGTTCCGGTTTTTTGTTTTTCTGACTGCGTGCAGCGCATAGATTGTCAAAAAATAGCAGGATGAATCAGGACATACGACAGATAGCCGACCGTGACTACAAATACGGTTTCACCACGGATGTGGAAACGGATGTCATCCCCTGCGGAATCAGCGAGGATGTGGTGCGGCTTATCTCCCGCAAGAAGAACGAACCGGACTGGCTGCTGGATTTCCGCTTGAAGGCTTATCGCAAGTGGAAACAGATGTCCCCGCCCCATTGGGCACACCTGACCATTCCCGATATTGATTTCCAAGCCATTTCCTATTATGCCGCGCCGAAGACGGCAAAAGACTCCTCCGAAATGAAGGAGATTGATCCGGAGGTGATGAAGACCTTCGACAAACTGGGCATCCCGTTGGAGGAGCGTGAGGCGTTGGCGGGCAATATGGCGGTGGATGCTGTGATGGACTCGGTGTCGGTGAAGACCACGTTCCGTGAGACGCTGATGCGCCAGGGCATATTGTTCTGCTCCATCAGTGAGGCAGTGCAGCACTATCCCGAATTAGTACAGAAATATTTAGGCTCTGTCGTTCCCTATTCGGACAATTTCTATGCGGCTCTTAATTCGGCGGTCTTTTCGGACGGCTCGTTTGTCTATATCCCGAAGGGCGTGCGCTGTCCGATGGAACTGAGCACCTATTTCCGCATCAATGCGGGCAGGACGGGTCAGTTCGAGCGCACGCTGCTGGTTTGCGACGAGGGCGGCTATCTGTCCTATCTGGAGGGCTGTACCGCTCCCCGGCGCGATGAGAACCAGTTGCACGCCGCCATCGTGGAAATCATCGTGCACAAAGACGGCGAAGTGAAATACTCCACCGTTCAGAACTGGTACCCTGGCGACAAGGACGGCAAGGGCGGCATTTACAATTTCGTGACGAAGCGCGGCATCACCTACGAGAACGCCCGCTTGAACTGGACGCAGGTGGAGACAGGCTCCGCCATCACATGGAAATATCCAAGTTGCATCCTGAAAGGCGACAACTCGTCGGCAGAGTTCTACTCGGTGGCGCTGACCAACAATCTCCAGCAGGCGGACACGGGTACGAAGATGATTCATCTGGGCAGGAATACCCGATCGCGCATCGTGAGCAAGGGCATTTCAGCGGGCAGGAGCCAGAACGCCTACCGCGGGCTGGTGAAGGTGGGCAGCCGTGCTACGGGCGCGCGCAACTACAGCCAGTGTGACTCGCTGCTGCTGGGTGACCGCTGCGGGGCACATACCTTCCCGGACATACAGATAGCCAATCCCACGGCGGTCGTGGAGCATGAGGCGACTACATCGAAGATTTCCGAGGATCAGTTGTTCTACTGCCGCCAGCGGGGCATAAGCGAGGAGGATGCCGTCGGACTGATTGTGAACGGCTACGCCAAACAGGTGATGGACAAGCTGCCGATGGAGTTCGCCGTCGAAGCGCAGAAACTGCTGCAAGTCAGCCTCGAAGGAAGCATCGGATAAAACAAACACAAGAACAAACCAACTGACTATGAAACTTTTCTTCACTCGCTTCAATCAGGAAGAAGACACACGCCCCCTGTGGCAGCGTATGCTGCTCAACAAGTATGTGGTTGTGCTGCTGCTTTTTCTCGCTATAATCTTCTTGTCGGGCGAGAAGAGTCCGGTCAGTTCGTTCCGCCGCAGCCGGCGCATCCGCCAGACGCAGGCGCAGATTGACCGCACACGCAGGCAGATAGACGAGTGCCACCGCGAGATACGCACGATGGGCAACACGGACTCGCTGGAACGCTTCGCCCGCGAGCATTACTATATGCATACGGACAGGGAGGATGTCTATCTGATAGGTCATTGAGATGCAGGACAGACTGGTCAAACGGCACCGTATCCTCGGCATTGACCCCGGAACGCTTCTGATGGGGTATGCCATCCTTGATTCGGAGGGACAGCATACCGAAACGGCGTTATTCGACGTGCTGGACGTGAGGAAGACGGACGGGCAGTACGCGCGGCTGCAGAAAGAGTTCTTCTTCCTTCAGGAACTGATAGACACACATCATCCCACGTGCCTTGCCATCGAGACGCAGTTCGTGGACAAGAACCCGCAGACGATGATCAAGATAGTCCATGCGCAAGGCGTGGCGATAGCCGCCGCGTTGAGCAGAGATTTGCCCGTCTATGAGTACTCGCCGATGAAAATCAAGATGGCGATTACGGGCAACGGTCATTCGACCAAACAGCAGGTGGCGGACATGCTGGTGCGTTTCCTCAAACTTGATCTGTCGGTGGAGGGCAACCGGCTGTCAGACGGCAGGCACTTGGACGCGACCGACGCGCTCGCCATCGCCTACTGCCATTTTCTGCAATTAGGTCTGCCCTTCTCCGCCGAGCACGGGGCAAAGAACTGGACGCAGTACGCCAAACAGCGCGGGCTGGCGGGTTCGCCCTCTTCCTCTCCCAATCAGAAACTGATGGCTGCGTTGGCAGGCCGCAAGTAAGATTCCTTATGATTTTACATGAGAAATACATACGCCGTTGCCTTCAGTTGGCACGTCTGGGCGAATACTATGTCGCCCCCAATCCGATGGTGGGTGCCGTGCTGGTGCATATTGACAGTACGGGGCAAGACGAGATTGTGGCGGAGGGATGGCACGAGGCGTTTGGCGGTCCGCATGCGGAGGTGAACTGTTTTCGCGAGGCGGAAGAAAAAGGTGTTGTCTCGTTTGAGGACTGCACCCTGTACGTCAGTCTGGAGCCGTGCAGCCATTACGGCAAGACACCTCCCTGCGCCAAACTGTTGATAGAGAAACGTATTCCCCGTGTGGTGGTCGGCTGTCTCGACCCGAACGAGAAGGTGAGCGGCAGAGGCATAGCGATGCTCAGGGAAGCGGGCATTGAGGTCGTGACAAACATACTGGAGGAGGAGTGCAGAGCGTTGAACAAACGGTTTATCTGCCTGCACGAACGTCACCGTCCCTATGTCGTTCTCAAATGGGCGCAGACGGCGGACGGTTTTCTTGACTATACGGAACGCGGCGACAAGCCATTAGTCATATCCAACGCCGTGACCAAGCAACTGGTGCATCAGATGCGGGCGGAGAATATGGCTATCATGGTCGGCACCCGTACCGCCCTGCTGGACAACCCGCGCCTGCTGACCACCCGCTGGTCGGGGCGCAACCCGGTACGAGTGCTCCCCGACAGGCATCACGTGGTGCCGCGCGACTTCCGAATCTTCTCCACAGAAAGCGAAACGGTTGTGTATGAGAGCAACACGGACTGGCAGCATATACTGGCCGACCTTGCCGGACGTGGCATCCATTCGCTGATGGTGGAGGGCGGCAGGATATGGCTTGACACCATCATTGATTCAGGAATCTGGGACGAGATGCACATAGAGGTCTCTCCTGTCCGCATCGGAGATGGCGTGCCCGCGCCGGAGGTGCAGTTGCCTGCCGTCCCGCAATGCCGCGTGGAGGGGCATCTGCTATATACGCTGAATCGTTGTTCAGATTCATGCGAGATTATTTTCCATCGCTGAATATTTTGCGTACCTGAAATTAATGCCTTATTTTTGCCCCACTTTTATTCTTTTAAAGACAAAAAACCATACACTATGACCACAAAAGGGAAAGTCGGACTTTGGACAAGCCTCATTCTGCTGCTCGGTCTGAGCATTTTCGTCTATGTCAAGTTCTTCTTCGTCTATAGCGAAGGCGTGAACGAGGGCGACATCAACTACTTCCAGAAAGAAGGATTCGTCTTCAAGACCTATGAGGGCAAGATGATCCAAACCGGCTACAACTCAAAGAACTCAAACGCCACGATACAGAGCAACGAGTTCCGCTTCTCGGTGGACAACAGCCGCATAGCCAACCAGATCGAGTCAGGCAGCACCTCGCAGATCAAACTCCATTGGCATCGCTATTTAGGCACCCTCCCATGGAGAGGGAAAAGCGAGTACATCGTGGATTCCATTATCTCAGTCAGACCTTCGTCCGCACCCCGTAAGGACGATATTCTGAATCTGCCTGTTGATTAAACCCGTACATCTATGCTGACAGACCCGCAATGGAACTTCGTGAATATCTATGAACGGAGTTTCCGCACGAACTGGAATCTGGATGCCGTTAGCGACTACGGAACCTCCAATACCCTGACCTACGCCCAGCTGGCGGAGCGGATTATGAAACTGCACACGCTCTTCCGGTTATGCGGCATACAGAAGAACGACCGCATAGCCGTGATGGGTAGGAACAACGCCAACTGGGTGTCCGTATATCTCGCCTCCATACTCTACGGCGCGACCGTTGTCCCCATCCTGCAGGATTTCAAACCGAATGACGCGCTGCATATCATCAACCACTCGGAAGCGAAGTTGCTGTTCGTGACCGACCTTATCTGGGAGGGTCTGGATCTTGACCAGATGATGGATATTGAGGCTGTCTTCTCGCTGACAGATTTCAAACTTCTCGCCACCCGTCTGATGGGGTCCGGTGCGCGAAAGGATGATTTCGCATGGACTGCCGCGCAGGACATCTTTCAAAAGGAGCATCCTGAAGGTCTGAATCCCGAGGATGTCCGTTTCGACCCGCGTCCCAACAGCGACATTGCGTCCATCAACTACACAAGCGGCACAACGGGTTTCAGCAAGGGCGTGCTGACCCCGTGCAACGCGCTTGCGGGCAACATCAAGTTGGGTTTTGAGAGCGGACTTATCTTCCCCGGCTGCCGGCACGTTGGTTTTCTTCCTCTGGCTCATGCCTACGGTTGCGCGTTCGACCTGCTGGCCTGTCTGGCGGCAGGAGGTCATCTTCACCTGATAGGAAGAACACCATCCCCGAAAGTTTTATTGCAAGCCTTCTCCGAGGTCAAACCGACGGTCATCCTGTCGGTGCCGCTGGTACTGGAGAAAATCTACAAGAAACTGATAGTTCCGCAAATAACGAAGCGTCCTGTCAGCTGGGTGCTGCGAGTACCTTTCCTTGACGAGGTGATTTACAAGAAGGTGCGCGAGACACTCGTGGAGGCATTCGGCGGCAGTTTCCGCGAGGTGATTATCGGTGGTGCTCCGCTGAACCCTGAGGTGGAGATGTTCCTTCACAGATTACATTTCCCCGTGACCGTAGGCTACGGCATGACCGAATGTGCACCCCTCATATCCTACACCCCTGCGGAGAGTTTCCGTCCGCTGTCGTGCGGTCAGCCGCTGAAAGGCATTATGGAGGCGCGTATCAGCCGTCCCGACAAAGACGGTGTGGGTGAGATTGAGGTAAGGGGCGAGAATGTGATGGCGGGCTACCATAACAACAAGGAAGCCACCAAGAAGGTGTTCACCAAAGACGGCTGGCTCCGGACGGGCGACCTCGGTTTGATTGACGGGGACGGATTCCTGTTCATCAAGGGGCGCAACAAGACGATGATGCTCGGCGCGTCCGGGCAGAACATCTACCCAGAGGAGATAGAGGCGAAACTGAACAACATGCCGTTTGTTCTGGAGTCGCTGGTCATTCAGCACGAAGGTAAACTGGTAGCTCTAGTCTGCCCGAACTTCGAGGACGTGGATGCGGAGGGAATGAGTCGCGAGCAGGTGGATGAGCAGATGGAGGCGAACCGCAAGGCACTCAACGAGCAACTCGCCAACTACGAGCAGATAGCGCAAATCAAACTCTACCCCCACGAGTTCGAGAAGACTCCTAAGAAGTCCATCAA
>DBVX01000007.1:0-3172 GCA_002308815.1 Bacteroidales bacterium UBA1253 | reverse complement strand
AATCTGTGCATTGACCAAGGAAACTCGCGGGTGAAAGTGGCTCTCTTCACGGACGACGGAAGGCTGCTCAAAAGTTTTATCTACAAGGCTTTCACCTCCTCCGATGTGGAGCGGTTGTTCTCCCTCTACCCTATTATGGAGAGCATCGTGTCGTCGGTGGTGAACATCGAGCCGTCGGTGGTGAACGCGCTGAACCGGCTGTCCAAGCGGTTCGTGCTATTCGACCACCACACTCCCATCCCCATCACAAACGACTACGAAACCCCCGAGACACTGGGTCTGGACCGGCTCGCCGCCGCAGTAGGGGCAGCAGCTCTGTGTCCCGGCAAGGATATACTGATTATTGACGCGGGTTCCGCCATCACCTATGATGTGCTGACCCGCGACGGGCACTACCACGGCGGCAACATCGCGCCCGGCATCAAGGTGCGGCTGACCTCACTGCACCGGTTGAGCAAGAAACTGCCCGCTGTAGAGGCTGATGAGAACGTGTTCATTCCTTTAATCGGCAAGAACACTCACGATGCCATCGTGGCGGGTGTGGTGCGGGGAGTCGCCTTTGAGGTGAAAGGGTACATCCGCGCCCTGCAAGCCGACGAGAAAGAAGGAGAAAACATAGAAGTCTATCTGACAGGCGGCAACGCCCCCTTCATAACGAACCATATCAAAGAGCCGATGCACTACGAGAAGAACCTCGTACTGATCGGACTGAACACCATCCTGCAATATACTAAGCAATCATGATACTGATAGCAGATTCAGGCTCCACCAAGACCCATTGGACACTGGTGACCGCATCCGGACACAGCCAGGACTATTCCACCGACGGCATCAACCCTTTCTTCCTTTCGGAGGAGCAGGTAGAAAACATCATTGAGTACCAACTTATGCCGCAGTTGAGCAAGCAACTCTGGGCGGGAACCGTCACGCGGATTTTCTTCTACGGTGCGGGCTGCACGCCCGAGAAGAGCGGCATCGTCACCAACGCCCTGCGTCACAGCGGTCTGGCCATGTCTGGCAATTTCCGCGTGGAGGTAGCATCGGACATGCTGGGTGCCGCGCGGGGGCTTCTGCAACGCGAACAAGGGATAGCCTGCATACTGGGAACGGGAAGCAACAGCGCGCTGTACGATGGCAGCGGCATCGTCCGCCAAGTTCCCGCTCTGGGCTTCATCCTCGGCGACGAAGGCAGCGGGTCGGTATTAGGCAGACAACTGGTTTCGGACATACTGAAGAACCAACTGCCAAAGGATCTGCAAGATGCATTCTTCCAACAATACCAACTCACGCAAGCGGACATTATCGAACGCGTCTATCGCCAGCCTATGCCAAACCGCTTCCTTGCCTCGTTCAGTCCTTTCTGTCAGGAACACAAGGAGCATCCTGCCATACAGGAACTGCTGTACCGCCATTTCAACCTTTTCGTTACGAGGATTCTGCTACAATACTATACTTCCGAAGAGGAGAAAAGCAGTATGCCGGTAGGGTTCGTCGGTTCCGTTGCATACTACTATCAGGACATACTCAACCGTGTCCTCCACGACCATCACCTTCGTGCAGGGCAGATTGTGCAGGATCCGATAGAGGGACTCAGGCAATACCACCAGCCGGACATCGAACCCACCACCTGAACGATGCAGATACAAGAGAACATATCCCTGCTGCCGCACAACACGTTCCTTATGGATGTGAGCGCAAGGTATTGGGCGGAATACGGGTCTGTGGAAGAACTCCGTGACCTGCTCCGTCGGTTTGCAGACATGCCCAACCTCTTCATCGGACAAGGCAGCAACCTGCTCTTCACCAAGGACTACGACGGCATTATCCTGCATTCGGCGATGGCGCGGGCAAGAGCGGTCAAAGAGACAAGGGACGAGGTGCATATCGAGGCGCAGAGCGGGCTGGTGCTGGATCAACTGATTGAGCAACTGTGCGACATGAACTTGTACGGACTGGAGAACCTGAGCCATATACCCGGCGAGACGGGAGCCGCAGCCGTGCAGAACGTGGGGGCATACGGAGTGGAGGCAAAGGACGCAATCAGCGAGGTGCAAGCCCTTGACACCACCACCCTCCAGCCGTGCACCCTCACCAACGCCGCCTGCCGTTTCGGCTACCGAGACAGCGTATTCAAGCACGAAGCGACAGGCCGGTACGTCATTACAAGCGTCACATTCCGTCTTTCCAAGAAGCCTGTCTATCACCTTGACTACGGCAATCTGCGTGACGCGCTACCCGCCACCCCATCCCCGACCGACATACGGAACGCGGTCATCCGCATCCGTCAGTCCAAACTGCCCGAAGTCAGCCAAACAGGGTCGGCAGGGTCGTTCTTCAAGAACCCCGTCGTGGCGGAAGAAACGGCTGACAAACTCCTGTCAAAGCACCCCGCTATGCCTTACTATAAGCAAACAGACGGGATAAAGATACCCGCCGCGTGGCTTATCGAACAGGCAGGTTGCAAGGGAATGAAATCGGGCGACGCGGAGGTATATGAGCATCAGCCACTGGTTATCGTCAACAGAGGCAACGCCACACCCGAAGATGTAATGACGTTAGCTCAATCCATACAAGAAAAGGTGAAAGAGTTTTCCGGCATTGAGTTGCAACGGGAGGTGATATACATATAATTTCTATTCTGACTGTTTATGGCAAGTTTCATCGTTGAGGGCGGTCACCGCCTGCAAGGAACCATCACTCCCGCCGGAGCCAAGAATGAGGCGCTGCAAGTGCTTTGCGCCGCCCTGCTTACCCAAGAAGAAACCGTCATTGACAACCTGCCCGACATACTGGATGTGAACAACCTGCTTGCCTTGCTACAAGCGATGGGTGTGAGTGTGAGCAGACAGGGCAGACAATACACCCTGCAAGCCGGACACATAGACACTGCATATCTTGACAGCCGTGAATTCCTCTCCAGTTGCAACCGTCTCCGCGGTTCGGTAATGCTTATCGGTCCGCTTCTGGCACGGCTTGGAAAAGTGATTTACTCCAAACCCGGAGGCGACAAGATAGGAAGACGGCGTTTGGACACGCATTTTCAAGGCATCCTTGCTCTCGGTGCGCGTTACACCTACGACCCTGACCTGCAAGCCTACGTCTTCACAGCCCCTGACGGATTACAGGGTACGTATATGCTTTTGGAAGAGGCTTCGGTGACGGGCACCGCCAA
>DBVX01000086.1:19130-24527 GCA_002308815.1 Bacteroidales bacterium UBA1253 | reverse complement strand
ATCGGTGAGGCGAACTTCTCCGACCACGGCGCGAACCGTCTCGGTGCCTCCGCGCTGATGCAGGGTCTCGCGGACGGTTACTTCGTTCTGCCCTATACCATACAGAACTACCTCGCCGACCAGATCGGTGTGGCTCGTATGAGTACCGACCGTCCCGAGTTTGATGCGGCGGAAAAGGCTGTGCAGGACAAGATTGACCGCCTGATGAAGATTCAGGGCAAACGCTCCGTGGACAGCATCCACAAGGAACTGGGTCTCGTTATGTGGGACTTCGTCGGCATGGGACGTACTGCCCAATCGCTGAAAACAGCCATTGAGAAAATCAACGCAATCAAGAAAGAGTTCTGGAGCAATGTCTATATCCCCGGCAAGGCTGATTCGCTCAACAACGAGCTGGAGAAGGCTCTCCGTCTGGCAGATTTCATCGAGATAGGACGTCTGATGGCTATTGACGCGCTCAACCGCGAGGAGTCCTGCGGAGGTCACTTCCGCGAGGAGTACCAGACCGAGGAAGGCGAGGCTCTCCGTCAGGATGACAAGTTCTCTTACGTTGCCTGCTGGAAATACAAAGGTGAAGACCAGGATCCCGAACTCATCAAAGAGCCTCTGGACTACGAGTTCACCGAACGCAAGACACGTAACTATAAGAATTAAGTTAATGAGTTGATAAGTTGATAGGTTTACAGGTGGTTTAACAGGTTGATTGGTTAATGGATTACTTGGGGTACAGAAAGTTGGAGGCATATAATAAGGCGCAAGAATTGGTTCAGTCCATCTACGTTTTATTAAAGAAATTCCCTAAAGAGGAACAGTTCGCTTTGTGCAGCCAACTTCGCCGTGCAGCAACATCTATTACATCCAATATAGCCGAAGGGGTAACACGTTATTCCTACAAGGATAAAATTCACTTTTTAGAGATTTCTTATGGCTCGCTAATGGAAGTGATGAGTCAGATAGAAACAGCTTATAATATAGGGTATATCCAGTCAACCGATATGCAAAACATCGAGTTGATTGTTGTGCAAGTTGCCAGATTGCTGACTGGTCTTCAATATAGTTATATGCCTGAAAATAAAAAAGGTGAGCCTGTTAAACCCTATAAACTCATTAACTAATTCAACCACAAATAAACTTATAAACCCATAAACATATAAACTAAAGAATTATGGACAGTTATATAGATATCAAGGTTCGGGTATGGCGTCAGGCAGGCCCGAAAGCGCAGGGTCATTTTGAGACCTACGAACTGAAACACATCTTCCAGGGAGCATCGTTCCTTGAGATGATGGATATTCTCAACGAGCAGCTCATCGCGGAGCACAAAGACCCTATCGCATTCGACCATGACTGCCGCGAGGGTATCTGCGGTATGTGCTCGATGTACGTGAACGGTCATCCGCACGGTCCCGACAGTGCCATCACCACCTGCCAGCTGCACATGCGCAAGTTCCACGACGGCGAGACCATCACCGTTGAGCCGTGGCGCAGCCGTGCCTTCCCTGTAATCAAGGATCTGATGGTGGACCGTCAGGCATACGACAAGATTATGCAGGCTGGAGGTTTCGTTTCCGTCAACACGGGCGGCGTGCCGGATGCCAATGCCATCCCCATTCCCAAGCCTGTTGCCGACGAGGCGATGGATGCCGCCAGTTGTATCGGCTGCGGTGCCTGCGCGGCGGCTTGCAAGAACGGAAGCGCGATGCTCTTTGTGGCTGCGAAAGTCAGCCAGCTCAACCTGCTCCCGCAGGGCAAGGCGGAGAAGCACCAGCGCGCCAAGGCGATGCTGCAGAAGATGGACGAACTCGGATTCGGCAACTGCACCAACACCGGTGCCTGCGCCGCCGAATGTCCCAAGCAGGTCAGCCTCACCCATATAGCCCGCCTCAACCGCGACTTTATCGGTGCCAAGTTCTGCGATTAAAGGCAAGGATAAGGTAAACAACAGGAAAAGGACTGCGATTATGGATGTCGCAGCCCTTTTTCATATTGAAACCGTATAGCAATCACGATATTTTTTATGTTTTTTTGCCATTTATTGAAAAAGAATGTAACTTTGCGCGGTTTTGCGAGTGATTACGCTTGACAAATCAAGGAAGAAAGTTAATTTTAATCAATAACACAATATGAAATTTGAAGTATCCAGCACGCAGTTGTTCTCCCAACTGCAGACATTGAGCCGCGTCATCGTTCCCAAACAGAATCTCCCCATTCTGGAGACCGTTTTGTTTGAATTGCGCGAGAACATCCTGACACTCACCGCTTCCGATGGTGAAATAACCGTCCGTACGTCTGTTGTGGTGGACGCTTTTGAGGGAGAAGGAAAAGTCGCATTCGGCGGCAAACTGCTTGTCGATACGCTGAAAGAGTTCTCCGAGCAGCCACTCACATTCGATATTGATGACCAGAATTTCAAGCTGATTATCAAATCGGAGAACGGAAGTTACAGTTTCGTGGGTGTGAACGGCAATGAATATCCCGAGATAGCAGAGATGCCCGCCGAGAGCCGCGAGGTGCGGCTGGGGGGGCGCATCCTGCTTGACGGTATCAACCAGACCATCTACTGCACGGCGGATGACGAGTTGCGTCCCGTGATGAACGGCATCAACGTGGATATGATGGAAGACCGCATCGTGCTGGTGGCGACAGACGCGCACCGTCTGGTTCGTTTCTCTGACATGAGTCTCAAGACAGAGGAGCCTGCCAGCTTCATCCTGCCCAAGAAACCCGCGAACCTGCTCAAGAACCTGCTCGCAAAGGAGGATGGGGATGTCATCATGAGTTTTGACAGTAAGACGCTGCGTTTTGAATTCGGCAGAACACTGGTTGTATGCCGCCAGATTGAGGGTCGTTTCCCAAATTACAACGCCGTCATCCCCCAGAACAACCAGAACAAGGTGACAGCTGACCGTCAGACGCTGCTGAACGCCTGCAAGCGTGTGGCTGTTTTCTCCAGTCCCGGCACGGGACTCATCAAACTCTCGCTGGATGAGAACAGTATGAAGATTTCGGCACAAGACATAGATTTCTCTACCAGCGCGGAGGAAACAATCGCCTGCTCCTACAACGGTATGCCTATGGCCATCGGTTTCAAGGCTCCGTTCCTGATTGAACTGCTCGGTGCCGTCTCCTCGGAAGAGGTGATGTTCGAACTTGCCGATCCCGCCCGCGCCGGACTGATTCTCCCCACCGATTCGCCGGAGAACGAAGAGACACTGATGCTGCTAATGCCCATGCTGCTTAACGAATGATGAGACTGCAACTGACTCGCCCGCTCATTTTCTTTGATTTGGAGACAACGGGCACCAATATAACCTCCGACCGCATCGTGGAACTGAGTTATCACAAACTCTTCCCCGACGGGACGGCGGAAGGCAGGACGTTGCGCATCAAGCCTGTCAAGTGGCAAAACGGAACAGAGGTGCAGATGCACATCCCCGAGGAGGCAACCGCCGTCCACGGCATCCATGATGAGGATGTGGCTTCCTGTCCGACTTTCAAAGAACTGGCACCGCAACTGGCGGAGGTGTTCGCCAACGGCGACCTTGCGGGGTACAACAGCACGTATTTCGACATCCCCCTGTTGGCGGAGGAGTTTCTCCGCGCAGGTCAGGCTGTTGACCTGAAGAGCAAGCATTGCGTGGACGCTTACACCATCTTCCAGCGTCACGAACCCCGCACGCTGACAGCCGCGTACAAGTTCTATTGCGGCAAGAACCTCGAGGACGCGCACTCCGCCGATGCGGACACGATGGCGACCTACGAAGTGCTGATGGCGCAGATGGAACGCTACGATGATTTGCCCGCCACGGTGAAAGAACTATCTGACTACCTCGCCGGTGACAAGCGTTTGGCGGATTTCGCCGGCCGCGTGCTGTACGACGCGCAGGGCAAGGAAGTGTTCAACTTCGGCAAGTACAAGGGTCAGCGAGTGGAGGACGTGTTCCGCCGTGAGAGAGGCTACTACTCATGGCTGCTTGACAGCGATTTCCCCGAATACACCAAGAGCGTTTTCAAGCGCGTTTACCTTTCGATATGATGAACTACCGCTACCTCACACCTGACGAAACACAGCAACTCCGGGAACAAGGTTGCACCGCCGAAGACTGGCAACAAGTGCTTGTCAAAGAAGGTTTTGACCCGCAGTACGTGGAGGATGCGCATTTCTCTGGCGAGGTGCGCCTCGGCGTATTCAACCGTATGGTGACGATGCCGGGCGGCGTGCGTGTCCATTCGGGCATACGCCACGCGGTCATCCACCGCTGCACCATCGGGGACGACTGCCATATCTACAACGTCCACAACTACATAGCCAACTACCTTATCGGCGATGAGACCTGCATAGAGAACGTCAATGCCGTGCTGGTGGACGGCACGAGCCGTTTCGGAAACGGCGTGCGCGTGGCGGTGATGAATGAGGGCGGCGGAAGGGAGATACCCATCTTCGACCGTCTGAGCGCGCATCTGGCGTATATACTCACCCTTTACCGCCACCGTCCGCAACTGATACAGACGGTGGAGCGGATGATAGACGGGTACGCGGCGGAGCAGGAGAGCGATATGGGACACATCGGCAGGCACGTGCGCATCATCAACTGCGGCAGTCTGAAGAACGTCCGCATAGGCGATTACGCGCGGGTGGCGGGTACGAGCCGTCTGCGCAACGGGAGCATCAACTCAACGGAAGCCGCGCCCGTCCGTATAGGAAGCGGGGTCAAATGCACGGACTTCATCATCTCGTCCGGTGTGGAAATCAGCGATTCAACCCTTGTGGACAAGTGCTTTGTCGGGCAGGGCTGTGTCTTCGACAAGCATTACTCTGCGAGTGAGAGCCTGTTCTTCAGCAACTGTCAGGGAATGCACGGCGAGGCGGCGGCAATCTTCGCCGGTCCCTACACCGTCACGCATCATAAGTCAACGCTGCTCATAGCGGGTATGTTCTCGTTCCTCAACGCCGGTTCGGGCAGCAACCAGTCGAACCACATGTACAAGCTTGGTCCCATCCATCAGGGACTGGTAGAGCGCGGGTCGAAGACCACCTCCGACTCCTACCTGCTGTGGCCCAGCCGTGTCGGTGCGTTCAGTCTCGTAATGGGCAGACATACCCACCATACAGACACGTCTGAATTGCCCTTCTCCTATCTGATAGAGAACAACTCGGAGAGTTTCCTCGTTCCGGGTGCCAACCTGCGCACGGTGGGAACCATACGTGACGCGCAGAAATGGCCCAAGCGCGACAACCGCAAAGACCCTGTGCGTCTTGACCAGATTAACTTCAACCTTCTCTCGCCATACACCATCCAGAAGATGATGCAGGGCAGGGAGATACTGGCACGGCTGCAGACCATCAGCGGCGAGAACACCGAAGTCTATGGCTACAGGAACTGCAAGATACGCAAC
>DBVX01000086.1:3198-19103 GCA_002308815.1 Bacteroidales bacterium UBA1253 | reverse complement strand
AAGTTCCTCGGCAACTCGCTCATCTCACGCATAGAGAAGAACACACCGGAAGGTACCGACCATCTGACAATTGAACAGGTGCGCCGGATTCTTCGGCCGGACACGGAAACCGGCAAAGGCGAATGGATTGACCTGAGCGGACTGATTGCCCCGAAAACGGAGATATCCCGCCTGCTGGACGAGATAGAGACGGGCGGACTATCCATTTCCGATGTGCAGGAGCGTTTTGAATCGCTTCACGCCAACTACTACACTTACGAATGGACGTGGGCGCTCTGCGAACTGGAGAAGGTGTGGGGATGCACCGCCGCCGAGGTAACGATGGAGCGGATTGTGCGCACCATTGACGACTGGCAGGACGCGGTTGTCCGCCTTGACAGAATGATCTATGAGGATGCCAAGAAGGAGTTCGACCTCAACAGCCAGACCGGTTTCGGCGCGGACGGCAACGACGAGCAGCGGCAGCAGGACTTCGAGTCGGTACGCGGACGCTTTGAGAGCAATCCGTTCGTGGTGGAGGTGCTGGCTCATATCGAGCGCAAGTCAGCCCTCGGCGACAAGATGCGCCGGTTGCTGATATAAGCATTACTGTCATCTTGATTTATCAAAGAAGCCGTTTATCCGCAAGATGCTCCTGACTGCCGGTTTGATGTTTACTCTGTGAAGAGATTATCCATTGTAAGTTGACTGGGAATGTCGTACGAAAAGACGTTGGGGACTACCCCGTAAGACGTAATCAGTACGATATGGACTGCTTTCTTCGTTTTGGATTTGTTCTGAAGTACGGACACTCTGTCTTGTAACTTTTCATACTCATCCTCGGTTAACTCATATTTGCCCTTTGAGAACTTCATTTCACAGACATTTATCACATCATCGCTTCTGTCTATCAGCATATCAATCTGTACTCCAGGAAGGGTTTCGTTATCGTCAAAAACATTATCACAATTCGCGAATGCCACAAAATTTTCGAAATAAAATTGTGTGTTTCATTTCTTTTTCTGTTCTTTGCAGGCGTATTCTATTCCACACTACGTGGTAGAGTCCGCGTCAGGGATATGTCCTTTGTTGTGGGAGCGATACGGACATATTGAAAAAGGCGTCTTAAGCGCTTTGTTTTGGCCAATCGGAATCTGGTAAATTCATATAATCCAAAACATTGCAGCACAAGATGCTCATGGGTATGTAATTAATGTACGCGCATATTGCGCGCATTTATACATACGGCGTGGGCTTCAGTGTTGTTGTTTGGATTAGAAGGCAATACCAGAGCCTCGATTGGCGGAACAGCAATAGTGCAGTCCCGCTTTTTTGTGTCCGCATTTGAGAAGTCCGCTGAATCTGCTAAATCTGCGGATAAACAATAATCCACAGATTAAGCGGATTGAACAGAACCGTCCGCTAAATCTGCTGACAGAAAAGAAGAATACGACACACTCTTAAGTTGCGCATCCATAGCGCATCCTATACTGTTTGAAACAGAGAATCGGACTATAGGGATAGTTATACGATACTTAACGGATAGAAATACCATACATACGGAGATTACCGAAAATCCGAACAAAGAGTAGACAAAACTAAATTTATTATCGAATGAAAACAAAATTATTTTCTTTGTTGCTTGCCATAGTGGCAGGCACAACCGATCTTATGGCAGACGGCGGCATCCAGATTGGAGACCTGTATTATTGGCTTGATCCAGAAAACCACACCGCAACGGTGACATATAAGAGTTATGATCAGTTTTCTAATGAAATTAACAAAGATTGGAATATCACAAGTGCCAATATTCCAGCTTCCATAACATATAACACTCAAGAATACAGCGTTACAAGCATTGGAAATGGTGCTTTCGTCAATTGCACCAGCCTGATCTCTATCACCATCCCCAACAGCGTGACAAGCATCGGATACAGTGCTTTCTGTGCTTGCAATAGTCTGACATTCATTGATATTCCCAATAGCGTCACAAGTATTGAGGCTTTTACTTTCTCCGGTTGCAAAAATCTGAACTCCGTCACCATCGGAAACAGTGTGACAAGCATCGGAGAATATGCTTTCTATGATTGCAGCAGTCTGACCTCCGTCACCATCGGAAACAGTGTGACAAGCATCGGAGAATATGCTTTTTATTGTTGCAATAGTCTGACTGTCGTAACGATTGGGAATAAAGTCACAAACTTCGGTTATCTAGTTTTCAAAGGTTGCAGCAGTCTGACCTCTGTAGTATGGAATGCGAAAAGATGCGATGATTTCATTTCACATGACTCTCCTTTTATTGACATATGTTCGCAAATTACATCCCTTACATTTGGTGACGAAGTGGAATACATTCCTGCATATCTATGCTCAAGGTTGAATAATCTGACCTCTGTCACCATCCCCAACAGCGTGACAAGCATCGGATACGGTGCTTTCTCTGGTTGCAGTAGCTTAGCATACATTACCATCGGTAACGGTTTGAGAAACGTTAACAACGATGCATTCCAAAATTGCAGCATTAAGCATATCCGCTTTACAGGAACAATGTATGAATGGTGTACAAAATCATTTAGTCCTGCTTACATATCATCTTCATATACACTACACATTAACGATGAATCCGTTACAAATGCTGTTATTCCTAACAGCATAACGAACATAAAAAACAGTGCTTTCTCTGGTTGCAGCAGTCTGACCTCCGTTACCATCGGCAACAATGTGACAAGCATAGGTGCATATGCTTTCTCTGGTTGCAGTAGTCTGACCTCCGTCACTATTTTCAGCAGTTTGACAAACATTGGAAAAGAGACGTTCTCTGGTTGCAATACACAAGCAATCCGCTTCAAGGGGACGATGGAGGAATGGCTCAGCAAGTCGTGGAATCCGGGTGATGTTTCTTCATCATACAAATTGTATATCGACGATGATTTAATCACCGATGTCACCTTCCCCAACAATGTGACTGTCATTGGAAACAATGCTTTCAATGGCTGCGGCAGTCTGAAGAACGTGGTTCTCGGCTCATCCGTGAAAGTGCTGGAAAGCGGTGCGTTCTCCGGATGCACGGCAATAGAGACCATCACCTGCTACAGTATGCGCCCGCCCACTGTCGAGGAGAATGCCTTCTCCAAATTACCCTACAGCACCATTGTCTATGTGCAGGCGGATTATCTGAGCAACTACACTATGCACGATTTCTGGGGGATGTACGATGTCCGTCCTATCGGCACCGCTTCTGTTGAGACGGAAGATGTGCAAGTCACCCCGACGGAAACGACCGCTGACATAGCATGGCCTACAGTTACAGGCGCTGCTTCCTACGAACTGGTCATTCGCGACCAGAACGGCGACATTATCTGCACGCTCGTCTTCAACAGCAAGGGGCAGCTGACCTCCATCACCTTCAACGCCCCCGGACGCGACAACGCGCCCGACAACGTGCAGACAGCAGGCTTCTCATTCACCGTTTCGGGTCTGGATGCAGGCACAACCTACAACTACACACTGACCGCCAAGGACAGCGGAGGCAACATCCTTGACACCCGCACCGGCTCTTTCAAGACGGCAGGAACAGCCACCGCCGTTGATGAGATGGAGGATATTCCCGCCGCCCAGCCCCGCAAGGTGATGCGTGACGGCGTGATGTATATCCTCATGCCCGACGGCAGGATGTATGACGTAAAAGGTGCGGAAGTGAAGTGATTTCACTTGTCACTACCAACAAGTACAGAGGGATGCCGTTGCGTGTCCCTCTGTTCTTTTGGAAATTACCCGAAATCGTCAAATTTCTCACACTAAATGCAGAAAAAATGCACTTTCTATGCTATTTTTGACTGTTTTATTTTGTTGTATCAAAAAAATGTTGAACCTTTGCAGCGGATTTTGACAAGGCAATGGAAAAGGTATTGCGACAATTAAAAAATATTCCTGTTACATCGTCTGTTCTGCAAACGGTGTTGCCGGAACGTGCTTCTTTTGCACACTTCCTTAGCGGCTTGGTCAAGTCGCAGAAGTTGATTCGTCTTAAAAGGGGCTTGTATGTGGTATCATCGGACGTGACCAATATGCAACTCAATCATTTAATGATTGCAAATTGTTTGTATGGTCCTTCCTATTTGTCGTTTGGCACGGCACTCAATTACTATGGACTGATTGATGATGTGTCGCAAGGCTACTATTCGGCGACGCTTAAGCAAGACCGATGTTTTGAAACACCGGTCGGACGATTTGAATATGTCACCATACCTCGCTCCTATTATCCTATAGGCATTAAGCAAGTTACAGAAGATGGCAGTAGTTATTTGATAGCCACTCCGGAGAAAGCTCTTTGCGATACCATTGTTCATTCCACGGCAGTCAATCTGCGGTCGAAGAAAGATGCTGTAATGTATTTGGAAGAAGATTTGCGATTTGACACCAATGCACTTATGACTTTTGATGTCAGCATTTTACAAGAGTGTGCCGATTGCGGATATAAGCGGACATCGATTTTACAAATCATCAAACTGATTCAATCATGACTATTTACGACCAGATGTTAGCGGCTTATCCGCAAGAGACAGAACAGCAGAAGCACAACGCACGGATAGAGGTTGCCCAGCTAATCGTCTTGGCAGGTCTCGCCCGAAGCGATTTCTACAGCAAGGCAGCTTTCTATGGTGGCACGTGTCTGCGCATTTTTCATAACTTGCAGCGTTTTTCCGAAGATATGGATTTCTCGCTCACGCAAACGGATGGTCAATTCAACTGGGAAAATTATTTCCCGTATATAGAGCAGGAATTTCACGCCTTGGGTCGTTCCGTGACCATCACCAAGAAAGATAAGCGTTCATTCGGCAAAGTGGAGTCTGCTTTCCTTAAGGATAATACAGAAATTGTCAACCTGCTGTTTCAAACAGAAAAAAGCATCAAGATTAAGATAGAAGTGGATACTAATCCGCCATTGGGATTTGCAACCGAACAACTGCTGTTAGGGCAACCCTATCCGTTCTACACGCGTTGCGTGACTCCTCCGGATTTGTTTGCCGGTAAGATACACGCCCTGCTTTTCCGCCAATGGAAGAACCGGGTGAAGGGACGCGATTGGTATGATTTTGAATGGTATATACGCTGGAACATCCCCTTGCATTTTGAGCATCTGCGGCAACGTGTGAGGCAATGTAATGATTTGGATATGACCAAAGAACAATTCTATATGATGCTGCGCGAAAAGATTGAGCAAGCAGACATGGATGCCATAAAGGCAGATGTGCGGCAATTTCTTGTTCATCCATCTGACATGGACATCTGGAGCAATGAATACTTTGGCTTACTCGCTGACCGCCTGACTTTTGTGAACTAAAATCTAAAAATGCCGGTTGGATAATCAGACCGGCATTTTCTTTAATAACTTTCCGATTCATCGGGGAACGTGCGGTCGCGGACAGCCGTGATGTAGTCCTGCACGGCGGACTTGATTTCGTTACCCATATCGGCGAAACGCCGCAGGAACTTGGGTTGGAAGCCTTGGTTCAGTCCCAGCATATCGTGCAGTACCAGCACCTGTCCGTGCGTGCCGTTGCCCGCACCGATGCCGATGGTGGCGCAATGGTAGGGGGTCAGTTTTTCCGTCACCTGCGCGGCAAGTGCGGCGGGAATCTTCTCCAGCACTACCGAGAAACAGCCCGCCTGTGCCAGCAGTTCGGCATCGTGCAGCAGTTTGTCGGCTTCCGCCTGCTCCTTGGCGCGCAGACCATAGCCGCCGAACTGGTTGACCGACTGCGGGGTGAGTCCCAGATGCCCCATCACGGGAATACCTGCCGCAATCATACGGCGGATGGCGGGCAGCACATCCTCGCCGCCTTCCAGTTTGACAGCGTCGCAGCCGGACTCCTTCAGCATACGCACGGCGTTACGGACTGCGTCCTCTTCGCTGATCTGGTAGGAGCCGAACGGCATATCCGCCACTACCAGCGCGTGTTGTGCCGCGCGGACCACACCGCGTGTCAGGAATATCATCTCATCCACCGTGACGGGAAGTGTGGTGGTGTTGCCGCAAACCACATTGGAGGCGCTGTCGCCCACCAGAATAATATCCATACCCGCTTCATCCACAAGGCGGGCGAGGGTGAAATCATAGGAGGTCAGCACCGAGACCGGCTCGCCGGAGGCCGCCATCTGCCGGATGCGGGTGGTCGTCATACGGCTGTTCTGAACGTGTACACTCATAACTGTGTTGTATTTAAAAAGCGCGCAAAAGTAGTACTTTTCCTGTGTGTGTACAATTAATTGCTATCTATGCCCGTCTTCTTACGGGCAATGGAAAGGCTCTTGCCGATGGCGGCTTTTTGAACCGGACTGACGTACAGCACGCACCTCCAAAGAAGAGACTTGCCTGTCAATTATCAATTATCAAAAACTTCTCTGTACACCTATTTTCAAGCCGTACAATCCGGGAGTGAACTGATTGGCAATCAGATTCTTCAATTTGCCAGAGAAGGCTATTACGTCGTTAGTGTACTCATTATGGCGGGTGCCGGTCAACGGGTCAACATAGCAGAAAGTGGTGCCGCTGTAACCTAAAGAAATGATGGAGAAGAATATCTGGAAAGACTTCTTTTTGTTGAACTGGTACGTGATGACCGGCGACACCTGCGCACCGTAGATGACGCTGTGTTTCAGACCGTCGTAGTCTGTGCCGTATGCCACGCCGTCAGTCACACGCGGGAACTCCATGCCTGTGTACAGGTGAGCCTCCAGCCATATTCCCACTTTGTCGTTGAAGATTGTCTTCAGGCGGTAGCGCACGTATGGTGTAACACTCCAACTGCCTTGCTGGATGCGCAGGTCTTCCGACTCTTTGCTGTCGTCCAACAGATTGTAGTAGGTGTAGGTCGAATATGTGTCCTGATAACTACCGCCGAAGCGGAGACCCAGATAGACACGTTCTTTCAGCCGCCAGCCTATCTCGGGTTCAATGGAAACCGACCAGCCTTTCTCCTTGACTTGATTGCGCGTGTCGCTGTGGTAGTAAATGTCGAAATTGTAGCCGTAATAGAGCTTCTGTTTCCATACGGGAATCTCCTTGAGCGGTGCCTGAACCGCAGCACTTTCCGTATCGGCAATGTTCGGGTTTATCTCCGGAGACCGGGTCTCACCGGCAATAATTGCCACACCTCCTAATCCTGTCGCGATAGGGTCGGTCTTCTGAGCCGTCAACGCGGTAGTGCCGAACACTACGATGGCAATAAGCCAATAGCTTCTTTTCATGATTTGTTCCATTTGCTATGGTTCATTTTCTATGATTGTTTCCTTGCTTAAGGTTGTTATCTTTGTTGTTCGCTTTTTTTGAATTGCAAAGGTAATGCCTTTTTTGCGTAAGATGCAAGAAATACACACAAAAAAAGCACATTACACATCAATTGTACATCAATTTTCACACATATCCAGTGTTCTGCACTGCTTGGAACGGAGTCACAACATATAGCATCGGCATTGTATGCTGATGCTATTGACGTGAAAATGCCGGCTACCAGCAGAGACAACAGACGAAAGAAGGCAATCCGATGCAGGGTTGCCTTCTTTCGTCTGTTCTGTTTGGGGAAATTTGACCGCTCATAAATGAGCGGAACGGAAACGCTATTTCACTTCTGTGCCGTGTAGCCGATTTGCGTTTTACATGCTGAACCTCCTATTGTTAAGCCGTTTTGCAACCGTTATCGCTCTCATATTTTTTTGTGTAGCATCGCAGTGGATGGATACCAAATTGTAATGATTATTTTGCAGTGTGCGGGAAACAGTGTATCTTTGCGTCTTGTTAATTCCCGCAGGTATCATAATCTGATGTAACGGATTGCCGTTTTCTACAATGCCAAATGTGGTTGATATACGTCATTTGAACAAGACCTTTTCAGGGCAGCAGGTTCTTCACGACATCTGCCTGCAAGTTGCCGAAGGCGAGTCGGTGGGGTTGCTTGGTCCCAACGGCGCGGGCAAGTCGACTCTGATGAAAATACTGATTGGTATCCTTCGTGCCGACAAAGTCCGGAAAAGCGACGAACTCTGTACGGTACGGTGTCCGGAACGTGTAGGATATCTGAGTGAGCAGAATCCCCTCTATCAGGAGATGTACGTGCGCGAATACCTGCTTTTTATGGCTCGCTTCTCCCACAGCGCGGATGAGACAGAACCGATTATTGATCGTGTGGGGCTTCGCCCGGAGGCACACAAGCGCATCCGCGAGTTGAGCAAGGGTTACCGGCAGCGCGTGGGGCTGGCTGCAGCTCTGATTGGCAAACCGGAACTGCTCATACTTGATGAGCCTACCACAGGACTGGATCCCAACCAACTTGAGGATATCCGCCGGGTGGTACGGGAAACGAGACAGCAATGCCCTGTCATTCTTTCCACCCACATCTTGCAGGAAGTGAAAGAGATGTGTACACGTGTTGTCATTCTGGATCACGGACGTGTCCGCGCCGACCGGAATATGGACGACATACCAGATCTTGAGAAGCTGTTCCATGATGTGACCCAATGACACGTTCACCCACGCGATTAACAAGTTTTTTATGACCAACGACACTGACTTTGACATCCGCAACCAGATGACTGAGAAGGAGCAGGACAACGCCCTGCGTCCCTTGCGTTTCCGTGACTTTGCCGGACAGGCGAAGATTGTGAGCAACCTCAGGATTTTTGTGGAGGCGGCCCGTATGCGACATGAGAGTCTGGATCATGTATTGCTGTTTGGACCTCCCGGGTTGGGAAAAACGACATTGAGCAACATTATTGCCAATGAACTGGGTGTCGGTTTCAAGGTTACAAGCGGTCCTGTATTGGACAAGCCAGGAGATCTGGCGGGTCTGCTCACTTCTCTTGAACCCAATGACGTGCTTTTCATTGATGAGATTCACCGACTCAGTCCTGTGGTGGAGGAGTATCTGTATTCTGCGATGGAGGACTACCGGATAGACATTATGATCGACAAGGGACCGTCAGCCCGCACCATCCAGATTGACCTCAACCGTTTCACTCTGATAGGTGCCACGACCCGCAGCGGCCTGCTCACATCCCCGTTGCGCGCGCGGTTCGGTATCAACTGTCATCTGGAGTATTATGATGCTGATGTGCTGGCAGGTATCGTCACCCGTTCAGCCGGTTTGTTGGGAATCAGTATCCATTCCGAAGCCGCAGGCGAAATAGCGCGCCGGAGCCGGGGAACACCCCGCATCGCCAACGCGCTGCTGCGCCGTGTGAGGGACTTCGCCCAGGTGAAAGGCGATGGAAGGATTGACCTTGACATAGCGCGTTACGCTCTGGAATCTCTGAATATAGACACGTTCGGGCTGGATGAGATTGACAACAAACTGCTCTGTACCATCATCGACAAGTTCAGGGGCGGTCCGGTGGGGCTCAACACCATTGCCACAGCAATGGGTGAGGATCCCGGCACCATTGAGGATGTCTATGAGCCTTATCTCATCAAGGAAGGTTTTATCAAGCGCACCCCGCGCGGGCGCGAAGCCACCGAACTGGCTTTCCGGCATCTGGGCAAGACTCCCGTCCTGATGCAAGGCGACGGTCCGACCCTTTTCGGTTAATGGAAGAACAGATAGCCGAGCAGGATGGCTGCCAGAATGCCGCAGAAATCCGCTATCAGACCGCATAGAACGGCATAGCGTGTGTCCTTGATATGAACGCTGCCGAAATAGACGGCAATGATATAGAACGTGGTGTCCGTGCTGCCCTGCACGATGCTCACCAGCCTGCCCACAAACGAGTCAGCCCCATACTGCACCATCGCGTCCACCATCAGCCCTCTTGCGCCGCTGCCGCTCAACGGGCGCATCAGCGCTGTCGGTAGGGCAGGCACCCAGTCGGTATTCAGTCCAAGCAGCGACACAAACCACGTTACGCCCGACACCACATAATCCATAGCACCGCTCGCGCGGAATATGCCGATGGCGACCAGTATGGCTATCAGGTAAGGTATGATGCCGATTGCCGTCTGAAAACCGTCTTTCGCGCCGTCAATAAAAGCGTCATAGACATTCACGCGTTTCGCCATCCCCGCTACAACGAACCACACAATCACTCCCAACAGAATGACAGCCGCCAGCACGCCGGACCATTTACCCACTGTTTCCTGCGGAAGGCTCATCGCACCCCAGATCACCAGTCCCACAAACAGCGTCAAACCGCCTAAAGTCCCCAATACAACTCGGTTGAACAGATTGATTTTCTGCGCTACAGCCACGCTGACAATGCCTGCCATCGCGGCAAAGTAGGTGGCAAGAAGAATAGGAAGGAACACATCCGCCGGATTGGCGGCACCGAGTTGCGCGCGATAGGTCATGATGCTCACCGGCACCAATGTCAGACCACTCGTCACCAGCACAAGGAACATAATCATCGGGTCGGAAGCACGCTCTTTGTTCTTGTTCGTTTCCTGCATCTCGCGCATCGCCTGCAGCCCTAACGGCGTGGCGGCGTTGTCTATACCGAGCATCGTGGCACTCAGGTTCATCAGCATACTTCCGAAAGCGGGATGACCCTTCGGCAGGCAGGGGAACATACGGGTAAAGAAAGGACTGACAAGACGCGACATCTGACCAACCACACCACTCCGCTCACCTATCTTCATAATTCCCATCCACAGCGACAGCACACCCGTCAGACCAATCGAAATCTCAAAACCCGTCTTCGCGCTTGAGAAAGTGGAATTGAGCATCTCCGAGAAGACACCCGCCTGACCGGTCAGGACAAAATGAATGATACCCACTGTCACACCAATGAGTATCAGACCTATCCAGATGTAATTGAGGACCATCCTAACGGCAGTTCTTAAAGGCGTTCTTGCCCACTTTCATTCCGCTCAAGTCGGGTGTCTGCAGTTTGATGCAGTCGCGGAAAGCCTCCTTGCCCACCTCTTCAAGACCGTCGGGCCATTCCACTTTCTGGAGGTTCTTGCATTCCACAAACGCACTCTCGCCTATTGCCAGCAGACCCTTAGAGAACCTCACCTCCTGCAAGCTGCGGCAGGTGGCGAACGCGCGGGCACCCACTTTCTCGAGCGTGGAGTTCATGTAAACACGCCGCAGGCTGATGCATTGTTCGAAAGCCCTTTCGCCAAGTGTCTCCAACTCTTTCGGGAAAGAGATCTCCGACAGTTTGATGCAGTGGAGGAAAGCCTCCTTCTCTATGACATGGACATGCTCGTTCATCGTGAGGCGCTCAAGGGTCTGGCAGTTGGTAAAGGCGTTCTTGCCGATACGGAACAAATCCTTCGGGATATTGATCTTCTCCAGCATCAGGCAGCCCATAAACGCCTCGTCATCTATTGCGTACAATCCTTCCGGCAGTTTCATCTCGTATAGACGGTTGCAGTCCTTGAAACAACCCTTTCCCACCTGCTTCACGGCGTAAGGCACTTCCACCTTGAACAGCGTCTGACAACCGGCAAACGCCATCTCGCCGAGGTACTCAACCGTGGCAGGGAAATTGATTTCTTCCAACTGTGAGCAGCCGTAGAATGCACCGTCCTCTATCCTTTCCACATCTTTCGGCAACTGAATATGTTTGAATTTCCGGCAGGCGGTAAAACATCCGATAGGAATGCCCTTCAGGTTGTCGGACAGCGTCTGCTGCTCCAGATTCAGACAGCCGAAGAAAGCACGCGCGCCCAACGATTCAAGGGTGGCAGGCAGAGTCGCTGCAGTCAGGCGTTCACACCCGTAGAACGCGAACATTCCCACTTTTGTTACGCTCGAAGGAATCACTGCCTCTTTCAGTTCCGTGCAGCCCATAAACACGCCTGCCGGTATCTCCCACAGACTGTCCGGAAGCACAATAGATGTCAGGATCTTGTTGTCTTTGAACGCGCTGCTGGCTATCAGACGAACCGGTTTCTTGCTCGAGAAAGTGTATTTGCTCTTGATGGTGGCGTTGGTGGCTATAAGACAACCGTCCACAACGAGCGAACCCTTCTTCCAGTGGCTCTCGTCAAGGTACATGGCGGTACCGGTCAGAATGTCCTCGCCGATATGGCGTACTGATGACGGGATGTTGATCTTGGTCAGGTTCTTGCAGCCCTTGAACGTGTCATGATCAATCTCGCGCAACCCATCCGGCAGGATGACGCGAGTGACAGTCTTGTTGTTCTCGAACGCACCCGCCGCAATCAGACGCACACCCTCCGGCACTTCGTATTTTGGAGCAATGTCCTTGTCGGTCGCAATCAGGCAGCTGTCAATAATCAGCACGCCGTTCTCCCAGAACGTCTTGTTCTTCATAATACCCGTGCCGTCAAACGCGTTGCGGTAGATATGCTCTATGCTTGACGGGATGACAATGGCTTCCACGTGTTTGTTGCCCTTGAACGCCTTCTCTCCGATCTCAGTCACGCGATAGACGCGGTTGCCCACGTTGATCTCCGATGGTATGACCAAATCGCCGAACGCTTTCGGCGTTTCAGTCACCATTGCCGTACCCTCAATCGGGTCAAGCAGATAGTAAATCTCGTTGTAAAGGGTCTTCTCCTGACCGTAACTTGCTTCTAAAGCCCCGAAAATGAACAGAGCCAGCCATACAAATCTCTTCATATAGGTTTTTCAGATTAATCTATTGCGCCGCAAAGATACGGCATTTTTCGCAAAGATGCCAAATGTTGTAAAAAAAATGCTGTCCGACAACCTTTCGGTCATCGGGCAGCCTTTCTGACAATATATGTCGCTGATCAGATGATGCCCTGCTCAAGCATGGCGGTGGCGACTTTCATGAAGCCGGCGATGTTCGCGCCCTTCACGTAGTCCACATGGCCGTCCGCCTGTGTGCCGAACTTAACGCACTGCTCGTGGATCGACTCCATGATGTGGTGCAGACGCTCGTCCACTTCCTCGCCTTTCCAGCTCAAGTGCTCGGCGTTCTGCGTCATCTCCAGACCGGAGGTGGCCACGCCGCCCGCGTTGCTGGCTTTGCCCGGGGAGTAGAGCAGACCGTTCTTCTGCACGATCTCGATGGCTTCCGGAGTCAGAGGCATGTTGGCACCTTCGAACACGGCCTTACATCCGTTGTCGACCAGAGCCTGGGCACCGGCCGCATCCATCTCGTTCTGAGAGGCGCAGGGNNGATGGCATCGGCCTGACAGCCCATGTTCGAGATTTCGGCGCAAATCTTGCAGCCGTTCTTCTCCAGTTCCTTCGCGTCTTCCAGACTGAGCTCGTTCTGGAATGCTGACGGCATGGCGATGTCGCAGGGTACAGACCATGATTTCTTGCCCGCCGTGAATTTCGCCTGTGCGGGGAACTTCTGAGCCATCTCTTCCACTTTGTTGTGGTTCGATGCGCGCATAACGAGCATATAGTCAATCATCTCATTCGTGATACCGTCCTTGATTTCGCATACGCCGTCGGGACCGGAGATGGCAACCACTTTCGCACCCAGCTGCACGGCCTTGATGGCAGCACCCCATGCCACGTTGCCGAATCCGGACAGAGCCACGCGCATACCTTTGATGTCCTTACCCGCTTTGTGGAGCATGTGCTGTGTGAAGTACAGCGCACCGAAACCGGTAGCCTCGGGACGGAGTACCGAGCCGCCGAAGGTCATGCCCTTGCCGGTCAGAACGCCGGTATGGTACTGGCGGGCCAGCTTCTGATACATACCGTTCAGGAAACCGATCTCACGACCGCCTACGCCTACATCGCCTGCGGGTACATCCTGATCCGGACCGATGCAGCGCCACAACTCCAGCATGAACGCCTGGCAGAAACGCATGATTTCAGCGTCCGATTTGCCTACGGGGTCGAAATCAGAACCGCCTTTGCCACCGCCCATCGGAAGGGTTGTCAGGGCGTTCTTGAAAGTCTGCTCGAAGCCGAGGAACTTCAGCATGCTCGGGGTAACAGCCTTATGGAAACGCAAACCGCCTTTGTACGGGCCAATCGCGCTGTTGAACTGAACACGGTAGCCGAGGTTGGTCTGTACATTGCCTTTGTCATCCACCCATGTTACGCGGAACGTGAAGATACGATCCGGCTCCACCATACGCTCCACGATCTGAGCCTTCTCAAATTCGGGATGCTGGTTGTACACTTCCTCGATCGACTCGAGAACTTCCTGAACGGCTTGCAGATACTCTGCCTCGCCCGGATGCTTCGCAGCCAAACGCTGCATGATTTCAGCTGTTTTCATTCTAAAAAAGCTAAAAATAAGTTAATAATGTTGGTTGTTTGGGGTTAAACACCGCAAAAGTACGTCGACTTTTTTGTATAAAAAAATAAAAAATGCAATTTTCACTTTGCAATCTTCTGCTTGTTGTATCCTATACTGTCCGCATGACGGGAAACGGGAACCGGTACAAAAAAAAGGAGTGTGTCAATTGGTTTTGACACACCCGCATTTTGTCAAATCGTATTCCTACAGAAATAACGAAAAATCAGGAGAATACGTAATCAAATGATAGCCTGATAACCGGCGGCATCCAGCAGCGAGTCCATCTCGCTCGCATCCTTCACGGCAATCCTGATCATCCATCCTTCGCCGTAAGGGTCATTGTTAACTAGTTCGGGCTGGTCGTTGAGTGCTTCGTTGACCTCCAATACCTCGCCCGTAACAGGCATATTCAAATCACTGACGGTCTTCACAGCTTCTACAGAACCGAACACTTCGTTCTGACCAACGGTCTCACCCACCGTATTGATGTCCACAAACACGATTTCGCCCAGTTCAGACTGCGCATAATCAGTAATACCCACGTAGGCTTGATCGCCCTCAAGGCGAATCCACTCATGATCCTTCGTGTACTTCAGATTTTGAGGAATGTTCATTGTTATTGATTTTTAAGATTTAGTTTCTCAGTTTGTTTACTGCGGAGTGATTTGCTGCTCGCCAAGAATGGACATCGCGCAGCGGAAGCCGATGGTGTTGGAACTCTTGTCCTGATCAAGATAGCGGCGTGTGGATGGGTTGAGCCAATATATACGATCCTTCCACGAACCGCCCTTATAGACGCGCGCTGTCTTTGATATGCGCGGAGCAAGTATGTCCGACGGATCCACCTTGAAGTTGGTGTCCAACTCCATGTGCAAATAGATTTCCTTCATAATGGAATCGCGTTCCAGAGGATAATCGGTAGGGATGAAAGCGGTGGAATCACCGTCTTTCCAGTCACGTTTGTCATCCTCAAACGAATAGGTAATCTCAATGCAGCCGATAGAGTCCATAATCATCCGGCCGTTCTCGTCGCGCTTGGGCTGGGAGAAGATGTTTCCGCGGAAAGAGTTGTACTCGGAAGTCTCCTGATAGGAAGTCTCACGATAGACATCAAGAACCCATTCATTGACGTTGCCCGCCATATTGTACAGACCGAAGTCATTGGGCAGGAAGGCATCCACCGGACCGGTGATAACGTAGTTGTCATTCAGTTTGCCACTCATACCCATCATATCGCCTCTTCCGCGTACGAAGTTGGCTTGCAACCGTCCTATGTTCTCCTTGCTCAAATCACGGGGATGATAACCCGACCACGGATAGATTTTCCCCTCTATGCTCAATCCGTCATCCTGGGCGTATGGAGCGTATGCTGCGAATTCCCATTCCGCTTCAGTAGGAAGACGGAATCCGATTACCAGAATGCCGTCACCGTGATTGACCTTACGGGGCTGGTTGGTGTATTTGTCTATGATGGGGCGGTTGCCGTATTCAGGGGCATACTCATCCGAATTGAGGTATTTTTCTGTATTGAAAACGAAATGCTGGCGCACCCATTCATACGGGGGATAATATTCAACACGAACCTTGGTTGAGTCCTTCGGATTGGGGAACTCTTTGGAAACCATTTTGAAACCGGGGTGCGTACGCTCCCATTCCTGCACTTCGGCAGGGCGGTTGTCGTTCTCTTGAGCCTGTCCTTCTCCTTCTTCCTCTTCCTCTTCTCCTTCCTC
>DBVX01000086.1:0-3175 GCA_002308815.1 Bacteroidales bacterium UBA1253 | reverse complement strand
CCCCTACCGCTACCGGCTGTTCTGCCGGGGTGCGATCCTCCATATAAATCAGGGGTGCCAACTCATTGAAAGGCGGACGTGCAATCTCGCCGCATGACCACAACGCCAATTCATTGACGCGATCCGTACGCCACTGGCAATACGCCATTGCCTGCGTCCAACTGACACCGACAACGGGGTAAAAACTGAAAGCGGGATGATGGAAATAGAATTGAAGATACGGCTCATTATATGCCATCTCTTCGCGCCAGACCGTGGTATCAGGAATGACTTTTCTGACTATTTCAGGATTGGTCTTCCCGAAAACGACACTCATCCAGCGGAGATACTCGTTCCAGTCAAGGTTGGTTATCTCATACTTGTCCATATAGAACGAACTGACGGTAACGGAGCGTGACATATTATCGCGCGGGGCAGTGATGAATTCGTCCTTCTCGCCGATGGTAAACGATCCACCCTCAATGGCCACCATACTGGACGGCGTGCCATAGGAAACACCCTCAATTGCTTCAAAATAAGTAGTTTTCTTGTCGTAGTAATTCCAACCGGTCGCGTGAGAAACCTTGGTGTTCAACTCGCGTTTGCTGCATGCGCCAAGCAAGACAACCAGCGCAATCAGTACGATTTGAGATACTTTGTTCATATACGTGTTTTTATACTATTTCCGTTTCAGCCCGCAAAAATATGTTTTTTTTGTAACGTGCACTAAACTTTTCAAGAAAAATCTTCAAAAAATAAAATTTTGCGGTGTATTGTTGCTGTTTTCTTGCTAAATGTGGAGAATATCGTAACGAATACACGATTTTTTGTACTTTTGCGTGCCGATTTTAGAGTTATGTATTCAATTCGTATAGGAAACAGACTGCTTGAGTGCAAGACACCACTTGTGATGGGTATCGTGAACGTTACCCCTGACAGTTTTTCCGTTCATTGCTCTTCGTGCAAGGAGGCGGAGGTTATGTCTGTGGTTTCCGGAATGCTGCAGGCAGGGGCCGACATCATCGATGTGGGGGGCTACAGCACTCGTCCCGGAGCCGCCTTTGTCAGCGGGGAGGAGGAGTGGAACCGTGTCAGCGTTGCACTACGCGCCATCCGTTCGACGTGGAGCGACACGGTCGTATCGCTGGACACGTTCCGCAGCGCAATAGCGCAGAGAGCCATTGAGGAATACGGACCGCTAATCATCAATGATGTGTCCGGCGGACAATGGGATGAGAATATGTTTGATGTCGTTTCACGCGCGCGCGCACCTTATATACTCACACACACGAGATGGGTCACACCGCAGCAGACGTTGTCACCTGCCGGGGATGATGTGGTAAGCGAGGTGCTGCATTTTCTTGAGGAGCGTCTTGACCGTTTGCACAGGATGGGAGTGGCGGATGTGATTGTTGATCCCGGGTTCGGGTTGGGCAAGACGGTGGAGGAGAGTTTCACGCTGCTTCGCGAATTGGACGTGTTCCATACCCTTCATTGTCCCTTGTTGGCGGGATTGTCCCGCAAATCGATGCTGTTCAAGCCCCTTGATATAACGCCCATGCAGGCACTGAACGCGACCACCGCTGCCAACACACTGGCTCTCGCCCACGGAGCGGACATCCTCCGAGTACATGATGTGGGCGAGGCCTGCCAAGTTGTGCGGATATACCAACTTGCTTTCCCCGATGAAATGACCTGTAAGAGTATTTCCGTATGACATTTCCTCCGTTCTCTCTCAAAGACCTGATTGACATACTGCTTATCGCCAGTATCCTGTACGGCGTTTTCCGGCTGCTCCGCCATAGCGGTGCGGTCAATCTGTTTTGGGGGATATTATTGTTCGTATTGACATGGTTTGTCGTTAGTTATGTCTTTCAGTTGGAATTGACGGGTGCGTTGTTTGACCGCATCATCAGCGTGGGTGCTATTGCGCTGATTGTCATTTTTCAGAATGAGATACGCTCTTTCTTCAATCATTTAGGATTGCGTCTGGGTAAGATGTCCCGAATTTTTCGCTCGGATTCTTCGGCGGAATCGCAACAAGTCCTTGAACAGGTGGTGATAGCTTGCGCACATATGGCGAAACAGCACACGGGAGCACTCATCGTCATGGCAAACAGACAGGATCTGTCAGACTATTCAGAAACGGGCGAACATATCGATGCGCTGGTTTCCACACGACTGATAGAGAATATATTCTTCAAGAACACCCCGCTTCACGATGGCGCGCTGGTCATTAGCGACAACCGTCTGGTCAGTGCCGCCTGCGTACTGCCCATCTCCGCCAACCGCAGCCTGCCCAAGCATTACGGGCTGCGCCACCGCGCCGGACTGGGTATATCCGAAAAGACAGATGCGGTGGCTGTGGTGGTCAGCGAGGAAACAGGGAAAATATCCGTGGCGCACGATGAGAAAATAGCGGAGGTGGAACTTGACGAACTGCTGGACGTGCTGCTCGTTGCGCTCGGCTACACAAAAATGAACTAACACCTAATTTATTATGACATACAAACGGACATTGGTCACTTCGGCTCTTCCCTACGCGAACGGGCCTGTTCATATCGGACATCTGGCAGGCGTTTATGTGCCTGCTGACATCTACGTGCGCTATCTGCGTCTGCGCGGGCAGAACGTGCTTTTTGTCTGTGGCAGTGACGAGCACGGCGTACCGGTTACCATCCGCGCCCGCAAAGAGGGCATCACGACACAGCAGGTGGTGGACCGTTACCACGAACTCATCAAACGCTCGTTCGCTGATTTCGGTATATCATTCGATATCTATTCACGCACGACGAGCGAGGTGCATCACAAATTTGCCGCCGACTATTTCCGCCGTCTTTACGACAGCGGCAAGTTCATCGAGCAGACCACCGAACAGTTCTACGACCCCGAGACGGGCGAGTTCCTCACCGACCGCAACATACGCGGCGAGTGTCCGCATTGTCATTCGTTGGGCGCGTATGGCGACCAGTGCGAGAAATGCGGATCGGCTCTGTCGCCCGACGAACTCATCAATCCCTACAACGCCATCAACGGCAATCCACTGCAAAAAAAGGCGACCTCCCACTGGTATCTGCCGCTGGATCAATACCAGTCGTGGCTGGAGCAGTGGATTCTGGAGGAACACAAGGAATGGCGGCCGAATGTCTATGGCCAGTGCAAGTCGTGGCTGGACGGCGGTCTCAAACCCCGTGCC
>DBVX01000074.1:44081-53743 GCA_002308815.1 Bacteroidales bacterium UBA1253 | reverse complement strand
GCTGACTCCGCAAAGGAATCAGCCCCGTTTTTTTTACACTCAAAAATGTTTTATCGGACAGTAATAATAAGTTATACTTAGAGATTTTATAGAAAATCGGGAGTTCTACTTCGGATATTCTAATAAAATCCGCAGCAAAGGTGCAAAAAAAAATGCTGAATCGTGCAAGCATTTTTGTAAAAAACTTGCTTATTGGGTTAAGCAAATTTCATTTTATGGATGTCTTGCGTCAAACGGAACCCGCGGCGAAGCCGATATCCGAATCATATTCGGATGCAACCGACAAAGAAAGAACAGCGCGGCAGGGTGGTGCCGCGCGAGGGGAGGGAGGGGATTTATATTTTTTGAAATTATATTAACCAATCATGGTAATTGTCCGGGGTGACAATAGCTGTTTCTTTGATGTCATATGCTTTAAGGAATGAGTCAGGGAGTTTGGCGGTACTTTTCTTCGGATTCCATTTCATCTCAAAAGCAGACATCTGCCCATCGGACTCCTCGATATAATCTATTTCCTGTTGGGCAGTAGTGCGCCAAAAATAGATATTGCAATGATGTCCCATGTAGTGATTGCGCTTGATACGCTCCGAAATGAAGAAGTTCTCCCACAATTGCCCCATATCATTTCGTAGTGATATAGGCGCGAACTGCTGAATAACCGCATTGCGCACACCATTGTCATAAAAATAGATCTTCTTTGCTTTCTTCAATTCGTTACGCAAATTTCGGCTTAAACCATTGAGGCGGAAGATGATGAAACATTTCTCCAATAAATCTATATACTTTTCAACTGTCTTGCTGTCGGTTCCTACGGTTTGCGCCAATTCATTGTATGACACTTCTGATCCGACTTGGAAAGCCAATGCCTGCAGCAGTTTATTCAATACTTCCGGTTTGCGCAAACTATCCATCGTCAAAATATCCTTATATAGATAGCTATCCGAAAGCGACAACAAGAGACTTTGTGCATTGCTGATATTAGAGAGAACATCCGGATATGAACCATAAATAAGGCGTGTTTCAAACAGACGCTTCACATCCATGTATCCGGAAGACTGGTAAATCTCATTTGTTGAAATGGGAAACATCTGATACTCGAACTTGCGTCCTGTAAGAGGCTCGTTGAGGCGATTTCGCAGTTCAAACGCCGATGAGCCGGTTGCTATAATTTGTATATCCGGTATGTTATCAACCATCAGTTTGAGTGTCAAACCGATGTTATTTACTTTCTGCGCCTCATCAATGACGATAAACTTGGCACTCCCTACAAGCAATTGCAGTTCGCGCACGTTTCGATTTGTGAGCGCCTCCACCACTTGCGGCTCATCGCAATTGAGGTACTGCACTTCTACTTGCTGCTCTTGGATAATTTGTTTGAGCAGTGTTGTCTTGCCAACCTGCCGTGCACCAAGAAGAATAATGGCCTTCCCTTGGAAACACTGGTGAATGATGATTTGATGTAAATCTCGCTTAAACATACCTATGCAGATTAAATTCGCTATGTGTATTTTTTCTCGTGCACACATGCACTTAATTAAAATTCGCTGCAAAGGTACTGCTTTTTTTGAATTGTGCAAATATTTTGGAATATAATCCGAAGGATTGGCTTATTTTTTGGAATATAATCCGAAAAATTAGTGTATTTATATGGATTACATTCATTAAAAAGCGCGGCAGGGAGGGAAGTGCCTCGCGAGGGGAGTGGGATTTATGGAAGGTTCGTTTTGCACTAATATATAAAACCGAACATCCATAGAGGAATAAAATTGCTAACCATCCGCTCTATATCATCTTTAATAATGAAGCCTTTTCCTTGTGGAACGGAAGCTATCTGAGCCTGACCTTTTTTCCGTCCTCCAACCTCAAATACATATCCATCCACCTCAAAATCAGCTTCATGTGAAGATGAAATAAAATATCGATCTTTTAACCATGCAAAGAAAATCGTTTCACGAATATTTCCAATGTCGGCATTTGTCGGAGATAGAGCATACGCAAAATTCGGATTCTGAAGATAAATCTTTTCTATTTTCTCCAATATCTTCATACCAGCTGCTTTTTCTCTTAATGTGGATATAAGGCCTGCTTTTTCCAAATACAGCATATACTGAGGCAATGTATTGCGACGGATATCCAGATCTGCGGACAATTTTGAATAATTCGGTTTGAAAGGTACGGATTGCGCCAGCACATACATCAGCTTGCGCAATTTTTGCACGGAAGCTATTTCCATATCCGCAAAAACAGGAATGTCGTTTTCTATAGTTTGTTTAATAATACCTTGCAACCTTAGATAGTAATTGTCCTCCAGAAAAAATGGGAAATAACCTTCTTTCAGGTATTGAGAAAACAACTGCAAAGGGCGCAAATCCTTATAAGGGAATTGCACCTTTCCTTCCAGAATGTCCTGCAAACCATATGCAGGCAAATTCATGTTTTGCGAGATGTTGACATATTCACGGAACGAAAGTCCGGGCAGTTTGTACTCGATTTTTCTGCGTGATAAATCCGCTCCGGCTTTCTCCAAGTCCAAGATAGAAGAACCTGTATAAACCACGTGCAGTTCCGGAAACTTATCGTAGATATTTTTGATTTCCTGTGACCATCCTTTGTATTTATGGATTTCGTCAATGTAGAGATATTTGCCGCCCTGTTGATAGAATTGTTGCGCCAAACCGACTAAGGTATTTCGCGAAAAATACAAATCGTCAGCGGTCACATACAATGAAGATGGTATAGCATCGGTCAGCTTTATGTGCTGTAAAAGTAATGTGGTCTTACCCACTCCTCGCGTACCTAAAATGGCAATCAAGCGGCTATTCCAGTCGATTTCGTTGTGCAGATAGCGAACAAAGCGCGTATCTACTCTGTCGATTAAGTCTCTGAAGGACAATAACAATTCTTCCATAGTGTTGTACTTTTAAAAATCGCTTCTATATAACAAATTTGTTATTACCTGATTTTGTTTTGGTTGCGGGCGGGGACGACCGCGTTCCAAAAGACGGCTGCAAAGGTACTACATTTTTTTGAATTGCGCAATAGAGTGAGCAATTTTTATGCATTTTTGCACGTTTGAGTGCGCATTTTTGTGAGTTTCTACACTATTTGAAGGAAGAAAGGTATGTGATTTTTACCTTTTGAGTTCTTACGTTCTTAGTCACTATCCTCCCGTATTCGAGTCGTATGTCTCCCATACGCGGCAGGTAAGCGAGAAAATGTACTATTATTAAGATATGGACATTATACCAAGACATGCTTAAGAGACGCGCGAGGGTGGCGCGAGATAGGCTGCTTGGCAGGTTCTTGGAACGTAGTTGAAAGGTATATGATTGTTAAGAATAAGGTATTGAGCACCTTTCAATATAATAGTGGTCAATCTCATTAAGCCTTTCCCGTAAACATCTGATTATTAAATTTGCTCCTGTATAACGAACGCAAGCACCCATTCTGCTGCCTGCTTTTGGATAGCATTGGTGTAGGTCGCTTAATAAAAAAGGTTTCCTAACTGAAGGAAACCTATATGGCGGGTGGCGTATGCATATACTCACATTCCCTCTTTTCTGTAATTAAACTATAGCATGCGCAGATTTTGCACCACCCAGACATACATACTGCCACCCGCTATCAATCAATGAATAAACGACATTGAAATTGTTATAAATGTTGAATAAAGCAACCGATAAAACAAAGATATTTCTCATAATTCTTTTGTAATTTAGAGTTAATAAAATTAGTTTTATGGTGGACAATATTTCCACACTTACAGGTTTAATTACTTCAAAGAGCTTTTTGGATGTGCCCAAAAGTATCAATTATCATTTGACGTTGCAAAGGTACAAAATAAATGCTGAATCGTGCAAGCATTTTTGTAAAAAAAATTGCTTATTGGGTTAAGCAAATTTCATTTTATGGATGTCTTGCGTCAAACGGAACCCGCGGCGAAGCCGATATCCGAATCATATTCGGATGCAACCGACAAAGAAAGAACAGCGCGGCAGTGGGAAGTGCCGCGCGATGGAAGGGGGATTAACGGAAGGGGTTCATCTTGGAAAACCATATGCACTTTTTTGATCAATGGGTGGCAATTGGGGAAGAAACAGACAAAGGGCAAGAAATATATTTTCATTTTTTTTCGAGAAAAAACTCAATCTTCGTCAATTATCTCTTGACTTTATTTTTTTGTATGTATATTTATGTTAGATACTTTTCATGAAGAGTATCTACTGTTGGAAGTTATGTCCGCAGTTTTGAAGAATAATTATTTATAAAAAAAGAATTACAGATATGACGAAATGTAAATGCACATCTGCTCTAAAGCCTGTAAGCGTAAGGGACTATTGGCGTACACGAAATGGTCGTTCAGAATATGTACACTCTTATTGCAGGAGAAGAAGGGGCAGCGGCTTAAAAAGTCGAGATTAGATTATCAAAAAGAAAGTATTCTTTCCTAAATGGTTCTTGCTCTCAAGCCACTGGCTTAATTAGACTATAAAGGAGGAGTATAAGCACCCCTCCTTTATTGTTTTGAATTTATTTTCTTCTGCGACCCTTTTTGCCTTTCGGCTTCTCCGGCATGGGGAGTTGTTTGCAGTAAACAAACACTTTCTTACCGCTTGCATCAGTAAAAGTAGAAAGCACTTGCATTGATTGAACGTACCCCATAGAACGAGACTCAATGAAATCTTCAATTTCCTCGTAGGAATAACCTCTTGAGTCCTCTCTTGTATAAAGAACTGTATTCTGCATACTCATTTCTCCATTGAGGTACTTGTTTACATAACTCAACCCTTTTACTTCTGCCTTACGGTTGGTGGCATACTCATTATTACCGGGTTTCTCTGCAACTACCGTGATAAGATAGCAGTTGTCCACGTTTTCTACTACACGCGCTCCTTCAAAAGGTTCGTTTAAATACATTCGTTGCACATATTGACCTAAATCGTTGAGGTCAGAATTAAACGATTGAGCTTTCGCTCCTCCAATGTAGAGCAGGACTAGCGCCATTAAAAAATAAAACTTCTTCATTGTATTGGTATTTTTAGTTGTTTATGTAAATATTATTTATAGTTGAACCAGTTACATCATCTTGGACTTGCATAACTTCTTTGTCCAGATCTTTCAATGCGGTAAGTTTATTTGATTTCAAGTCTTCCCATGCTTGGCAAATATCGTTATAGAAATCCCTACAACCTATAATGTTGTTTGGCAAATCGTTCTTGTCAGGGACTAAGATTACTCCTGGTTTTACCAGCAACGCGTGAGCAATACCACAACGTAATATATGATATAAATCGGGAATAACTTTATACTTTTGCAAAGAAGAATAATCAGTTAACGCTTTATTAAAATCTGTTTTACTATGATTCCTGTGTTGCCAATCGTTCCCTGAGAGACATTTGCCTAACACTTCAACAAATATAGCAAGCAATGCAAATCCATGGTATGGATGATTATTAACAATATTCTCCATTCCATTTAAGATTTCTGTAAAATGTTCTCTTGCTGTCATAATAGTCTATTTATTCATTTAACACTTCTGCCACTGGCACATTGTTTTCTACATAATCTGCGATATCTTTTCCGTTAATTCGTAGTTCTTTGAGAAAATCAACATCGTTGTTGTCGCAGATTGTTTTGTATGTTAGAAGTATCTCATCCCTTTCTTCCGGGAAATCTTTTACTAGATCTACCATCATTCCCCAAATGTCTTTGCGATAATTTTCCCGCTGTTCAATAATTGTCCGCTCTAATGCAGACATACGTGCAATCAATATAGGATTTTGCATGATGTTTATTTTGTTTTAATTTCAAAACCTTGGAAACCGTCAATCTTGTTTGTTGGAATAGCAACACTAATTTCATGAGTTTTTATTATCTTTGGATCTTGATATGATATAGTGTAGGTCGCGCCTTTAAATGTTCCTTTCTTGACTTCTTTCTGCTCTTTTTTTGACAATTGTACTGGAGTTTTCACTTCTTTCATAGCAAATTTTGACATGAGTTCGTTAAAACTTTCTTGCGCCCCTCCGTAGGTTTCATCAAAAGATCGCATAAAAATTCTTTTATTGTGACCATATGAGAAAATCCTCTCCTGCCATTTTTTAGAATATAATTGATAGTCTCCCTTTTCCCCTTCCCTATTTCGTTCTCTTATGGCTAAACAAGTTGGATAACAACCTCTACTTTCTGTGCATACTACATAACTATAAGAATTAGAAGGATTGCCAATTTCTTGGATAGTATATCTATGAAGTGTACTATAAATAGTCTCTCCTATCCGCTTCTGATACTCCCAATACAATTTGCTTGAAATAGGTATGATGCAAGCATTCGAAGCGTCAAGTGATGTGCGAAAAAGGCGATGGGGATTAGTTATATCAATCATTTCTATCTTATTGTTAGCACACAACGTAGCTTCTTCTTTCGTTAATTTAAGTTCCTTTATAGTATTGTAATAGACGTTATAAAAATTGGTAGAAGCTATATTGGACATAATATCTATGGAATAATTAAACGCGTATACGTCCCCTAAACGTTCATTCTTACATAATTCTGGCTCACCATTTATTTTTAACTCAAAAGTGAACATATCTTTTGCTAAATTCTCCAACTGTTGTACCATTAAATCATATACTTTTTTCGCAGATGAAGCTTTCAACTGGGCCAATTTTACATTTGCGGCATATGTAGAACCTGCAAATTCAGCACGTGATCCTTTGCTCTTAGCATAAGATATTAATTTATTAACTGAGACCGTTGCCTTAATAGAAACAGATACTTGTCCATTCGGTAACGTTGCTACAGCCAATTTTTTGTACTCCTTAACATTACCCGTAGTCGTACTCACTATTTCGTCTTGTACAAATTCATCGTTTAAGATGGTTGTATTTGCAGAAACGAATGTGCCAAAAGATTGCTCAATAGCACTTCGCAAGGCCTGCAAAGTAGCTTGTTCTTCTGTTTGTCCTGTTCCGATAACAGTTAATGTTACTTCGTCCACTTGGGCGAATGCGGTTGCTGCAATTATCATTGCCGCAACGAAAGATAATAACTTTTTCATTGTATTAGCATTTTGTTAATTCATTTTCATTATAACTTTTTGACAAAAGTTGTCCTTCTTCGTCTCTCCATTCACATACTACCTTATTTGTTATTATTTTGCTTAAATCTTTTATAAAAGGAGAGGCTGTTGGATTTTCTTTTGCTAAATCTAGCGTATAACCTTTTACAGTCATCACCATATTTTCTTTCGAATTATATACATGACGAACCTTATCGCCAGGTCTAAACTTTCTTTCCATAATTTCAACGATTTAAGTTATTTCATATTAGGTATTTGCTTGGCGACTTCAAGAGCGACTTGACGGCTGGCTTCAATCATAGCCATGTCTTTCTCATGTTCCATGCCGTATTTCTCACGCTCGAACTCAAAATTTCGTTGTTCGCGTGCTTCTTCACGCTTCTCACGTTCCAATGCTTCTTGGTGAAGTTGTTCCTCTTTGCCCTGACGGTCTTTATATTGCTGCACACGGAACTCAAAGTCTCGTTGTTCACGGGTTTTGGCGTCGGCATATTGCTGCAATTCAAACTCCCATGCTTTGCGCTCATCGTCTTTTACTTTCTCTTTCATTTCCATCATAAGTTCTTCAGCATCTGGTTGGCAAGCAGAAAGCAAGTCAATCTTTGCCAGATAGAGTGTTGCTTTTGCTGCTCCATTTGCATTTGGCTCAGCAGTCCAAGCGGCTTTGGCTGATTGTAGTAGTTTTTCTCCAGCACTATCAATCTTTTTTTGGTATATATCAATAGTGGCTTGGCGGCATTTGGCTGTACAATCAGTACAAACATCCGGTACTTGAGCTATTTGATAGAGTGCCTTGTCAAACTGACCTTGTTGTACGAGAAGATACGCATCGGCAATGATGTTATCTATATTTGTGCGATAGTAAGCTATAATAAGTTCTTTGCTGTCCTCAATCATCCGTTGTAACTTGGGATTGCCCGGCTTTAGATTGGAGAAAGCCATTATAAATGCTTTATTTTCGTTTAGTCCAACTCCTACGGCAGAAAGAGTAGCATGACCATATTCCTTTCGGTCAATCACATCCTTTACATAGAATGTAATATCCAATGTCTGACTTACGCGCGCGGGCGAGCCACTAATAATATCTTTCTTGACTACACTAACCGTAGCCGTTAACGCAAAGCGGCGGTTAATAGCGTTGTCAGAAATACCGGCAGTAGTGATGATTTGATGCATCTTGTCATCCAAATGATCCATCGCTTCTGTCGGGATAGACTTATTAACAGGACGCTGCACATTGATAGACATGCGCCCTACATCATCCAATGTTTGCGCACATAGCACGCTTGCAAATAGCAAACCGATTGCGAATAATGTTATTTTTCTCATGGCTATATTATTTTTCTCCGATTACTAAAATGGCTTCTCCTAATCCGCGTGTCATTACTTTAGATGTCAAATCACACTCGCTTTTCAGATATTTTCGCAACATAACCGTAAATCCTCTTGCATCCAATGCGTCCCCTTCTTTATCACGCAAAGGAATACGCACTTGTTCGAACTGAGCGAAATTTTCTGTAGCGTCACTCAAATTGAAAGCTCCATTGATGGTGTTTTTCTTCAGCCATTTCTGGATCACGTCCAATAATTCATCGCCTTCTTCATTCTCTATTTCGAGATTGCCATCCCAATTTTGCCAGCATTTGATAGTTAGCACAATTTCACGACCTCTTTTATTGAGATCGGAGTAATACTTATCCATTTGTTTGTCAAACGCTTTTATTTTGGACTTGACAGCATTTTCTAAAAGAACAGGAATAATCTCGTCACTCGCTTTACCAGTTCCGGTTGAAGTTGCAATTCGCTTGCTTGTATAAGCATCGAAGGCTTCTAACGTAAATGTAACACTGCGGTCACTATTGATAGTCCAATCGATTTGGATAAGAATATCCATCTTAGCACGCTTTTTGATCATATCCAATGGACTTTCAGCAATAGAAGAACCGGAAGTGGTACTCATTGTCACGTTGTCCTCTCCGATACGATTGAAAACCGCTTTTGTCACTTGCTCAGCATCTTTGAGCGAGTAGCCTTCTTTGGTTAGCAATTGCCCGATTTTGCTGATTACTTGATTCAACTCACGGTCTTGCATGAAAGCTTTCTGGTAATCTGCTGTTTTTACTTTGACACCTTGATTGTTCCAAGTAGTCATAAAGAACCTCTGCTCACACCAGTGGTCACTTGGTAAAATCATCAATGTAGGTTTCTTCTCTTGCGAAGCTCCTAATACATTCAGGCTCATCAGTACGCCTAAAATGCCAAGTACAAATTTGTTTTTCATAATACTTTCTTTTTGCCTCCACTTTGATATTCGGCAGGGGGCGGAGTCCGTGTGTTGTTGATATAATAAAATGTCGTTTAGTCACTCTGTGGGTATTCTGTGGTATCGGTGTGGGCAGCGGACTAACATAGGAATATCATATAAACCTCATAAGAATCACATAAGATATCCGGCTGCGTCCTCCGATATTTTCCTCTACATTCCACGGGTGTTTTTCTCAGCACTTCTTTGTCATCCCTATACTATCCCATAACTATCCCTATAGTCGGGATGGCGGTTGGGGGCGGGGCAGGCAGCGGG
>DBVX01000074.1:13415-44074 GCA_002308815.1 Bacteroidales bacterium UBA1253 | reverse complement strand
CCGCTATATTGGATTACCGCTTGAAGATATCTTTCTTTAATACAAATTAAGAGATGTCATTTCTTATTTGAGCAGTGGTGTCATATAGACAGGAAGAATGGTTGTTTCCTCACTGCGGGAATAGTCTTTGGTCGTTATCAAGAAGCGGCGTTCAACCCTCGATGAAAACTTCTTGCAGAACTCATCAAGCGACAGATGTGTGGCATATCCGGATGACTTGACTTCTATCGGCCACAACTTGCTTCCGTGAGACAGAATGAAATCCACCTCATACAACCGTTTGCCGTCAGCAGTGGGGAAAGTGTAATAGAACAACTTATGCCCGGCAGCCATAATCATCTGCGCCACCACATTCTCGTAGATATATCCCAAGTTTGTCTGAAGTTTGTCACCAAGCAATTTCGTGTAGATAACATTTTCCGTCACCTCCTTGTCCCAAAATGCGAGAGTGACAAACAAGCCGGTGTCAGCGACATACATCTTATAGCGTGTGCGGTCCTGTGTGAGCGGCAACCCCACATTCGGGTCGTTGCAACGATAGCACATCAGCACCGTTTTGCTGTCCTCAAGGTCGTTGAGCAGTTCCATCATCTTGTTTGGGAGTGGCTAAATATCGAGTGAGCGCACTTTTTAAAACCACAAATTGTCGAGTGAGCGCACTTTTTATATGACAACACATTCGGGTGAGCGCACTTTTTGAGGCTGGAAATATTCTGGTGAGCGCACTTTCTTCATCCGTTTTTACGGTAATCCAATATGTCAAAGACCACAAAAAAATACTGCTTTCACTTTAGTTTGGTAAAGGTGTCTGGCATAACCTTGTGGAAATAAAGCAAAAGCAGCACATACCGAAGTATGCACCGACGATTTGCCAACCTTTTCCACAGTATAACAGCTGCCAGACTTTATACCAAACAGGATTGACTCGTCAGTAAAAATATATGTGTTTCGCGCGGGGCGAACGAATCATCCACCGATAATCCGCCACAAAGGTACGTAAGAACAAAGGAATACCAAAATCTTCTTGAAGATTTATACGGTCTTTTGATATTTTCAAGTACTTTCCGCACATTTCGTATTCTCTGTACTATCGCTCCGCATACACAATAACGGTATGTACCGCTTTTGCAAATGCAAAGGTAGGGGTTGTAAGCGGTCAGCGCAAAAGGCTTATAAGGGCTTATATCTCTATAGTCAGGGCGGGTGGTTAGCGGACGGGCGGGATACAAAAAGCGGTAACCCGCTATATTGGATTACCGCTTGAAGGGAATATGTAAATGCGAATTTATATAAATGGTCGTATAATTTACAGCATAGGTTCTATCAACTTTTATACACAGGCATTTGTGAGACTTATTTCGGGTCAGCGCATATTTTTGCTACCGTACTTAATATAGCAAGCCGAACATCCATAAGGGAATACGGTTGCGGCTGCCTATTTCAGTCTCGTCCACAGCAAGGAAACTGTTCTCAATGTCCTTAATCTGCTCAAATGTCTTGCCGCTGCCACCTACCTCGAACAGATACCGGTTGTCCACCAGAAAATCTCCCTTTGCGGGATAATGGACATCGCACACCTGACCAACCTGATTGAAAAAGAACGTCTCGCGTATAGTGCCGATATTGGTTTTGCTGCCTAACGCGTATATCAGATTCGTATTGTTGAGGAAAATCTTCTCGGGACGTGACAGCATTTTCAGACTTTTCACTTTGTCGGTCAGCAGAGCCAGCAGTCCGGCTCTTTCCAACGCGTCAAGCATCTTCAATCCCTGCACCCTGTCAGTTTCCAATTGCGCGTAGAGCGCGTTCATCTTCGGCATCTGCGGCACATGCTCCGCCAGAACCATCAGCATCCTTTTTGCCTTACGGATAGTGGAAACGGTCACCTCGTCAATAGCAGGGTAATCAACTTCCAAAACCTGATTGACCACCCGTTGCAGACGGCTTTCAAAACCTGTTCGGGCAACCTTGTAAAACGGGTAATAGCCATGATGCAGATACTGCTCGAACAGAGGCTGGATAGATGGTATTTTAGCCTTCGTGTCCATAGCGACTGACACGTGATGCCGGAGCAACTCATCAAGTTTCATAACGGGAAGGGAGGCGACGCCCTCATATTCCAGATATTCACGGAAAGACAATCCTGCCATGGTGTAGTCCAACAACCTTCGGGACAAATCACCCTCACCGCTCTTCAACCGCAACATGGAAGAACCGGTATATACAATCTGCAAATCAGGATAGGTGTCGTAGATGTTCTTGAACAGAGTCTGCCACTGCGGATAATAGTGCACCTCATCAAGGAAAAGATGTCTTCCGCCGTGGATGTAGTAATACTTCACGAAGTCCTGCAGCGAATGGCTCTGAAACCATAAATTATCGAGCGAGACATACAGGGCATCATCCGGATTGGCGAAATGACTCCGTATGTATTGCAGCATCATAGTTGTTTTGCCGACACCTTTCGGCCCCTTAATTCCGACAAGTCTGTCCGTCCAATCAATGGAATCATAGATGTAACGGTGAAAGTCCAACGGTGTGCTTTGAAGCCTCAAGTGATAATTGAGCAACAAATCCTCTATTTCTGTAACCTGTTCCATACTTTGGTATTTGCTTTGTGTTTACGGGGACAAAGGTAGCGCATTTTCATTTTACATACAAGCATTTTACATAAAAAAAAGAGATTTGAAACTCTTTTTTATGCGATATTTAGAGTTTGAAAACTCTTTTTTTGAGAGTTTTGTAAGTTTCCATACTCTTTTTACGGTAATCCAAGATGTACAGAACGCAAAAAATACTGCTTTTGCTTATATCGAATTACCGCTTGGGGATGTGAATACGGCACCTCTTGTTATGCTCCGGCAAACAAGTCATCCATGGTTACTTGCCGCACTACTTCGTTGGCATACTCATTCGGTTGCAATCCAAAAGGTGTTACAAACGTTAGTTGTATACCTTTGTTCATCTGTGTTTCTGCCTGAAAAGAAAACAAACGATTTTGCAGTTTCTCGTATTCGGCTTTCTTAATAAGATATGGAGTTTGCGAGAATTTCATTTCGCATACATTTATCATACCATCCGCCCTGTCTAATATGAGGTCTATTTGCGGGGCAGGGGATGATGATGTGCTTCTCCATTGGTAATAATCCACCTCTATTCCGTTTATACCAAGACTTCGCTTAATCTGTGGAATGTGCTGCATGGCCACTCTTTCAAATGCCAACCCCTCCCAGACTAACAAATTGGAAGTCTTGATGTTCTTGCTGAAGAACTTCTCCTCTTCGCCTATGATGGTATGGAAATGCAGGTGAAATATAGTGAACATATCGGTCAGGACGTACAACTCCGAGTTCTGCTTGATTTTCCTGCTATACACCCGATATGAACGGATAAAATCGCAGTTCTTCAAGTCTTTGAGCCACTTCGTTAATGTTCCGCCGCTTTGGATTTGCATCTTATGTGCAATCTCATCCCTTGTCAGCCCCATAAGGTTCTTTGAGAGTACTGCAATAATCTTCATATACGGCTCCGGAATCATAAACAGAGACGCAAACAGCCGATCATATTCCCTACGCAGTATTCCCGTGGACTTGCTATATATGCGATCCAACGCTTGAGCAAGACTTTCATCGGGCTGTACCAAACTAAAGTAATAAGGAATCCCCCCGAAAGCCATATACGCTTGCGTGACCATTGTGCGCGTCCAATGTATGCCGTTGGACAACAGATATTGCTCTGTCTCCGCCAAGGAAAACGGATGCAGATGTATCTCGAACGTCAAGCGGTCATGCAATCCTCCATGGCTGTCGATGATATTTTTGACAATCCAAGAGGTCGCACTGCCGCATACAATCAGCTTAATATTCGCATAATGAGAAGCCCATGTGTTCCAGAAATGATCCAAAGCCGGCACAAAGGCTGCACGTTGCGTATCAAAACAAGGTATCTCGTCCAAGAAGATAATGGTCGGTTGTCCGGTATCCACACGGGTCTGCAGAGCTTCTTGCAGTTTACCGAACAATTTTATCCAACTATCGTGCTCGCACCCCAATGCTCCTATTTTCTCCAATGACGCACAAAAAGCCTCTTTCTGCCGAAGAGTCTTAGCATTGAGTACCCCGGACGCATAGAATGCCAATCGGTCACGAAAATGTTCCGTTATCAAATAGGTTTTGCCTACGCGCCGCCGTCCATAAACAGCAATAAATTCCGCTTTTGAACTATTCGTTAAAAGATTCAACTGCCGTAATTCCTCAGTTCTTCCGATAATAGATGCCATACATACAAGATTTTAATTCCGCGCCAAAAGTACTGCGTTATTTTGATATAGGCAAGGAAATTTCACGAGTTTGAGCCAAAACAGGTGTTTTTTATACAACTTTGGCTGAAACTGAAACATTAGTTTAAGCCAAAATGTGTGAATTTTGTATTACTTTGGCTGAAACTCGTGCCTTTTACGGTAATCCAATATGTACAGAACGCAAAATGTACCGCTTTTGCGAATTGTATGTCTTGTCAGCGTATGTTACTGTCTTTTCAAACGTCAGGCTTCGCTTACCTGCCCTGCATGTCATACCTGCTCCCGTCCGGCGTAATGACAAACATCACCCCATTGCGCATAACCTTTTTCACATCGGGAACGCAGTTCCCATTATCCGCATCTTCAATCCCTGTATAAACTCCTAACCCGTCTGTCTCTACAAAATTGTAAAACTTTTCCCATCCGGCAGCATTTTTATACAAACTCAATGTTCCTTTGGGGATATAAACTGTTGCAAACAAGTAGGCACCATTGGGGAAAGAAGATTCTTGTGCCTCTGGCGGATAAACACAAGGAGAATAAATTGTCCTCAAATAAGCACATTCGGCGAAGGCAGAGTTCTCTATTTTTGTCAGACTTTCTGACAAACAAACGGTATGGAGACTGTCGCAATGATAGAAGGCATCTGCCACTACAGATTGAACAGACGGCGCAAAGGTGATGCTTTTCAAACTCATGGCATTCTTGAAAAACGTGTTGATCTCTGTTGTGCCTTCGGGCACTACAAAATCGGTGACGCGCTCACCTTCAATGTATAAGTCATGTGCAGGCAGATATGCCAGTATACCGGCTCCGTTTTCCAACATGGACTTGTTATCTCCGTTAATGATTTTGACAGACTTGAAATCCCGCCAGTCGTAATCAAACGCATAACTGCCGCAAGTAAACCGAGGATTCGGGTTGTCCAAAATTATAGTGTGCAAATACCAGCACCAGCCAAATCCGAGAGAACCAATACTTGTGACGGTATTGGGAACAGTAAACGTTTTAATATTGTGGCAATAAGCAAATGCACGTTCGGCAATGCCTGTTACCGTAAACTCCTCACCGTTGTACTGTACGGTTGCCGGAATAACGACATCTCCGGACAACGATTCACTACTTGTAAGCACTTCAACCGTTTTGTCCGTGATTGATAAAATGGAATAGCGCAGATTATCCACCTGAAAATCATACGCGTTGGCACTCACTGCCACTAACGTTAATGCCAATAAAAGCAATTTGTTCTTCATTGTTTGGATTGTTTGTCAGTTGTATGTACTTCTCTCCGGCGGGCATGACAGCATTGGCGTAAATGCCAATGGCTGTCCGCCAGCACCGGCGCAGTTATTCGTCTTCGGGCTTGTCTTCTTCTTTTTCTGTGTCGTCTTCTTCGTCTGTGATAACCAGATCCTGCTTGATACCCTTCGCACGAATCACATATTGGTCTTGAATCCAACCCGTATTGTCAAATAGCTGCGCTTCATCCAAGCCATACCTCTTGACGTAGAACACGGTGTCTGAACCTAATAACTCTTCAAGAGATTCCACCTTAAAACCATGAATTGTTCCCGACGGGCAGCGAATAGCCTGATTCTGTTCATCGAAGATATAGTTGGCATCCACCAAAGCACTCCATTTCGTACCTTCCGCCACATGTATATAGCCGTCTGACTTACGGTACTCCCCATAGGTGTCAATCGCATTGATATACTGGACCTTTGAGTCGCTCTGAATATTGAAGTACCAGTAAAGTTTGTACGTCCCCTCATCGGGATCGTATTCCTTATAGTCAGACCCCACACATGCCCAAAGACCTACAATAGAGGAGGTTGAGAATTTAGTGAGATCCTCCTTTTGAGGCGTGGTAACAGACGGTTCTTCCACTTCCGATGACTCACACGAGGTAAATAACGTAGCTGCCGCCACAAGGGTTGCAGAAAGCAAAGAAAAATGCCTTTTCATTTTTGTAAAGTTGATTTTGTTTTGCCTACTCTTAGTTCGGATTTTCGGCATCCTCCGTATGTCGCCTGTCGCCGGCTTCGGCGTGTCGTGGACACAAAGACAGTGTCAGAATGTGTACCGTACTGCGGCAACGAGTTTCCAGTCAAAGAAATGCGCAAGTTGTGTGTACGTATAGGTTTCATTTTTTTGGGGTCTGAACATCAGTCCATATCCCGGGCGGAAATCAAGCGAAATGGCAATAGGTGTCCTTCCGAAGCTCATTTCCACGCCTCCGATGGCGTTCAGTCCGAATTTGCCGGACAGTTTGTAATCGGTCAAAGACATGGAGAAATTTCCGCTACTGACCGAAGTGGGTTTCATCATACCGAGACTTGCTCCGGCACCTGCGAACCATCCCAGTTCCGCATTTCTCCACGATGTGATTTCATTCTGATAAACGATGTTGGGGTTGAGATCAAATTCCCATGCCCCGTAGGTGAAACCTTTTCTGGCGTACTTTTTATTCTTATTGCTGTCGTTGTATTTGTATGTTTCCACGACGGTAGCGGGTGTTTTGAGGAAGCTGACACCCAAATCAAGGACGACCGCGACATTCCGGTTGAGGAAGCCCTTGTAGGAGATGCCTTCCATCGATCCCACATTGAGTCCGATACTGTGTTGGTAACTCTGCGCATTGGCTGCGACACTAACCGCCAATGCGGCAGCAAGAAAAAAACGTTTTTTCATATCATTTGTTTGTTTATGGTATGGGGCTGCCAGACAAAGCGGTCAGGACAACTCAGGTTAATAAAAAGCACCCGCAACTCTTCGGCGGGTTGCGAGCGCAAAGGTGAGGCAAATGAACGAATGAGGCAAAGTGCTTATTGCGGCTTATTCCCTCCCGACGGGTGGATTGGGAGGAAGCGGACGGCGGTTCTCCATGCTGTCCAACTTCCGCCGGAGCATCTGTAATGTGGCATCATCGGCCTCTCTGATTGACGGATAGTTGAAAGTAAGCTGTTCATCAAAGTCAAGGCCGGCATTGCTGTAGATATTGCGAATCTCATCCTTCTTTTCCGGATAGAGCTCCCTGTCGGTCTCTCTCGCACGGGAGGCCTTCTTTTCCGCCTGGAGGGAATAATAATATACAAACTCCTGATATTTATACGGCATGTTCCTGATGGAATCCAGATAGCTGTCATAGAGTGCGGCAACATTCGCCGTGATGGTATCAAGGACTATCTTATACGACGGCTGAACCGGCAACCCGGGGTGCTCCTCCGCCCACTGTCGTGACGGCAGCGAAAGGACGACATCAATGATGTCCTTATTGTAACTACGGCCGACATCCGAGTAAATACCGGCAATCTCCATTTCGTGTCCCGGGTAACGGCGGGTCTCGTTCAGCATATCCTGATGGATGGCCTGACGATAATGATAATAGAATGCCTGCGCCTCTTCCTGGCAAGGATGCTCCAGGCTGCGGATGCTGTCAAAGAACTCATCGCGCAACCGTGCATTCTGCCTTTCGGCAAGACGCACTATACTGTCAGAACAGAAAATCACAGGCGTCGGCGGCGGCGTGGGCTTTTCGGCGGATTGCCTGCGAGGCGTAGGAGTGGCCACCGTGACCGTGTCAAAGACATGATGTGTTACCGTGTCGCTGTGTACCACGGGTGCCGTCTTCGGCATGGGCTGAGGCTCCGGCTGCCAAAGAACATACACCGCCCCAATGAGAGCCAGCAGCATGAATATCCCGACCAGCGGCAAGAGCCGTCGTCGCAAGGCTCTGCGAAGGTCGGCGACCGACTGATAGCGCCGTGCGGGGTCGGGACGCAGGCATCGGTGTGCGACGAAACGATAGCGTCGGGGGAAAAGGAGGCGGATGATATGTCCGAGGGCGTAGATGTCGGTGCGCTGGTCGAGGACACCGTCTTTTGTCAGCTGCTCGGGTGCGGCAAACTGCCTTGTGTTGCCAAGTTTGGACTCGCGCCACGAGTCGCTGTCCGCCAGTCCGAGGTCGATGAGCTTGACGTGGTTGCCGTTGCGCGCGACAAGAATGTTCTGCGGCTTGAGGTCGGCGTGCACAATCTGCTTGCTGTGCAAGTAGCCAACCGCCTGCAGAATCTCGTCGAGCACCTGCAGGCGTGTGCCGGTGTCGGGTTTTTCCTCCAGAAAGACATCGAGCGTCCGCCCGTCCACATAGTCCATCCACAGGCATGTGCCGAGCGGCGGGCAGTCCGCTATCTGCCAGACGCTGACGATGAACGGGGACTGGAGCGAATTGAGGAGTTCGTACTCGTGTTCAAGGAAACGGCGGTGTCTTTCCGCATCGGGCAGTCCGGGTCTGACCGCCTTGACAGCAAACAGCCTGTCACCTCTTGACAGACGATAGACGCAATTGAAATCGCTTTCGGCGAGGAGAACCGGCTCATGCAGGTCGCTGCCGTGAGCGGAAACGCCGTCGGATGGCGGAAGAATCTCGGATGAAAGGATATTGTGCATAAAAGGTTTGCAAAATTAGGGGAGTTGCCGTACCTTTGCAAGCAAATTCCGAAAAAAATGAAAACATCCGTATCCACCTCCCATCCGGGAGTGAAGAGTCTCCAACACTCCGTTCAATCGAAATTCACGCGACCGGTGACCACTCTTACCGATTTCGAGCAACTGGCAGAGGCGGTGGAGGCAGTTACCGGCGAGCATCTGAACGCCGACACGCTGCGCCGTCTATGGGGTGTCAGGAACGATGGTTACGCCACGGTTCGCTTGTCCACGCTGAATATCCTGTCGCGTTATGCGGGTTGTGCGGACTGGCAGACGTGGTGTGAGAAGATCCGCAAAGATGGTAAGGTGGAGTCCGAGACGACAGAGGAGCGGCGATTGGTGCGTAGCGCGGATATAGAGACGGGTCAGGAGGTTCGTATCACGTGGCTGCCGGACAGGCTTGCCCGTCTTCGTTATGAGGGCGACAACAGGTGGACGGTGGTTGAGTCGGCTAACTCGCATACGTTGCAGGCCGGGGACACGTTCCGCTGCAGCGAGATAGTGGAAGGCGAGACGCTTTACGGCGAGGCGCTGACCCGCGAGGGACAGGTGTACGGTGCTGTGCGCATAGGTATAGACAGGGGTATCCACAGTATCGTGCTGTCATAGTGGCGGGGTGGATTGTGACAACAAAGACATCGGCGTGCCAACCGGCACGCCGATGTCTTTGTATCAGGAAAGGATAATCCTTTTTTCCCTATTTGGCACGCATAGTTCTTAACTCTATACGGATAGTTTTTATTTTACGACAGCACCCTGGGCGTTGTAGATGTTCTCGCCGCGCTTGATGTAGAGCTGACCGTCAATCATCATCTTCTGACCGTCCTGAACCTCGTCCATGTTCACTTCTTCGATACCGGTGAAGAGACTAAGAACAACAGTGAAATTGATTGTACGATAGAGAGAGTTAGAACCCTTGAATTCGATGTACATTGTACCGTTCTGGTTTGTTACGTCAGCAGTTCCAGAGACGATGTAGCGAACATTACCAATTGAGTTTTGAGCAATTAATCTTGCTGCCATCGCACCACCATACGAAACATTTACACCATTTTCAATAACAAATCCGGCCTTAATCGTATTTGCACCTGCAACGGATGAAATGGTATATCTTCCTTGTGGAATAGTATAAGCGTCATCTTTGCGATTCGCGTAGAATACTAAATCTATGTAATTTGAAGAAACGGGATCAATAGCCTCAACTTCTGTCAGATATAAATTACCTTCCTGTTTGTGATAACCTTCGGTTGTGAACGGGATTACATGTTCTGTTGAGAATGCTGCGTAGAAATCTTCGTTGGTATCATAATAGACTACATCCTGTTCGGCATTAAGCCCCTCAATCATAGTAACATGATATACTTTATTAGCTTTGTCAGTTAAGAAAAACTCATAACGAGTAGTGTTGTTGTTACCTTTTACAACAGTGCCAGTAGCTGAAGCAATCTCAACTTCCGTCATCTTCCCCCAATTATCAGTACTCGTATAAAGCGATGCACCACAGAATGGCTGTTTATTTTCGTCATAGAATTTGAAATCGCCTTCAGTATATGCTCCATATATGTCTGAACCATTGGCATAGCAATAAATTTCTGCTTTATATAAAGTGGGGTAATTACTACCATTATCTACACCCATAACGAACCAATAACCTTCTGAAGAAAAAGTTGACAAGTCCTTTTTCGGATTAATAATAGTTATTTCTACGGATGATTGTGGAACGTTATCGGAAAGTGTAATGCGCGCTTCAACATTGGTAGGATCTGCTTCATACTTGTCCTTCCAAACTGCTTGTCCTTCAATTGTACCAGAGAAAGAGTATGCTACGACTTGAGCATTTTCACCTTCACCCTCAACAACATAGAGTTCGGACGCAACAATTTCATAGATGTCAGCTGTAGTAACAGGAGATTGACCTTTGTAAGTCAAGGTTACTTTTCCGTAACGTACAAATTTAGTTTCTGACGAGCCAAAAAGGAAAGAATTTGCTTTTTGACCACCACCAAATTCAGAGTCTCCCAAAATGTAAGTTCCAGCAAGAGATGTTGCAGATTTTGCAGAAAATATTAAACCGCAAATAGGAGTTGATTGATTATCATTGAATAGGAGGAACTGGTAGTCTGAACCACCCATATTCAATGCAAGGAAGCCAGTAGGATTTGACCATTGTTTGTAGGCATCAATACCTTCTTGTGCAGCCTTTTTGATAGGAGTTAACTGCGGAGCCTTTTTGTTGATAGGCAGGGCGTTTGCGCCGATGGTAAGAACCAAAGCGCTGAGAAGAATTAAAGCTTTCTTCATAGTTTTGTTAAAATTAGATTGTTTGTTGGTATTTAGTTAATATGGTACTTTGTTTTCAGTTTTATGGCGTTGTCCTATTAACGCTATGACTATCTCAAAGGAACGCCTTCAAAAAAATCACGCAAAGGTACGTTGCTTCTACAAAACATACAAACAATTTTGGAAAATTACGGAAAAAATTTGCTTCCCTCGCATTTTTGTCCTTAACTTTGCGGCGTGATTGTGAAAAGATGACAGGAGATTTGCCAAGCGGATTATTGGAACAGGCGGTTCAGCAGATGAACACGCTGCCGGGCGTGGGGCGGAAGACCGCCCTTCGGCTTGTGCTCAACCTGCTTCGCAGGGACGAAAGGGACGTGGAGATGTTCGCCAACGCTTTCCTGCGGCTGAAGAAGGAGATACGCTACTGCCGCTGCTGCCATAACTTGAGCGACACCGAAGTATGCCCTATATGCGGCAGCCGCAGCCGTGACCGCCGCATAGTGTGCGTGGTGGAGAACGTGCAAGACGTGATGGCGATAGAGAACACGGGACAGTACAACGGCCTATATCACGTGTTGGGCGGCATCATCTCACCGATGGACGCGGTCGGTCCGCAGGATATAGAGATTGAATCACTTGCCTCCCGCATAGAGACGGAACCGATACGGGAAATCATCTTCGCGCTGCCGACGACGATGGAGGGTGACACGACCACCTTCTATATACACCGCCGTCTGCAGCAGGTGGAACGCAAAGTGCAAGGCGCAGAAAACGAACCTCTCGTATTCAGCCAGATTGCCCGCGGCATGGCCATCGGCAACGAACTGGAATACACGGACGAGGTGACGCTGGGGCGGTCGATAGTGAACAGACAAATGATAAGTTGAAAATTGAAAGTTGAAAATTGAAAGGTGAAAGGTGAAAGGTGAAAGGTGAAAGGCAATAATATCTATAAGCATGGAAAAGAAAGACGTTGTTAAAAGACTCAACCGCGTGTATTACGGAATGATGGGCGGGGCAGTCGTTGCAGCCGCACTGATGTATTATCTGATAATGAAAGAGGCAGTGCGTCCCATCGACCCGATGTCCTCTGCCGGTCAGGCGATACAGGGAGCGATTATCCTTTTGGCGATGGTGTGCATCCCGGCGGGGTTGTTCTGGTTCAAGCGCGTGTGCCGGAAGATTCGGGCTACAGAGGATGAGAACGCGCGTATGGAAGCATATTGGAAAGCAGGGAGGTGGCGGATAGTGGCAGTAAGTTTCAGTATGCTGACCGGCATAGCAGGCTACTACCTGTTAGGCGGCTACCAGTCGATGATATGGATAGCGGCAATCGCCGCGATAGCGTGGTACTTCACCAAACCCACCGAACGCAAAATTGAATTAGAACTTCTTCCTGATGACGATAGCTATTGATTTTGACGGCACGATAGTGCAACACGCCTATCCTGCCATCGGCAAGCCCGTGCCGTTTGCCATTGAGACCCTGAAAATGCTTCAGCAAGTGGACCACCACCAGCTTATATTGTGGTCATGCCGCGAGGGCGCGCTGCTGCAAGAGGCGGTGGATTACTGCCACGAGCGCGGACTGGACTTCTATGCTGTGAACAGCAACTATCCCGAAGAGCAGCAGCTGGACGAGGAGATGCCTCAAGGCGCGTTCACGCCGCGCAAACTGAAAGCAGACCTGTTCATCGACGACCGCAACCTCGGGGGCATACCCGACTGGGGCGTCATCTACCAGATGATTCACAGCGGCAAACAGTTCCAGCCGGCCGCCGCAGCCACGGAAACGCCGAAGAAGAAAGAGGGACTGCTGCAACGAATCTTTGGGTAGGTGAAAGGTGAAAAGTGAAAATTGAAAGGTGAATAATTAAAGGGATACCATGTCCGTTGTTTTGCGCAAGATAGAGCCTACAGACGTGCCGTTCCTGTACCAATGGGAAAACGATGCTCAGACGTGGGCTGACGGGGCGAATCACAATCCGCTGAGCCATCAGGATTTGCGCGATTATGTAAGTCAGACGACAGGAGATATATACAAAGACAGGCAGTTGCGGCTGATAATCGAGACAGAAGAAGAGAAAGCAGGAGAGATAGTGGAAGGGAGATTGGGCGAGAGAGTAGAAGGGGAAAGAGACCAAACAGACGAAAAAATAGGAGTAGGTGGCTGTTATACAATCGGTTGTGCGGACTTGTTTGATTTGGATATCCGGAACGGTCGAGCGGCGATAGGGCTGTATATCGCGCCGGAATACAGAGGGAAAGGATATGCGGCGGACGTGCTGTCGCAGTTGGAGCAGTACGCTTTTGGTTTTCTGCATCTGCGGGTGCTGTATGCCGTGATTTCCATAAGGAACGCGGCGTGCAACACATTGTTTGAGAAATCGGGATATACCCCCTCCACACCGCTGAAAAACTGGACATTGGAAGGTGATGCGCGGATATGGCTGAAAAGTTCCGGAGAAGTTTGACAATAATGCGGCAAGTAATGGAAAGTAAACAAAGAAAATGATGTATATAATGAAACGTTTATCAGTTTTTTTCGCCATTTTGTGGCTGACAATAGGCTGTGCGATGGTACACGCCAAAGAGTCAATGACTGTTCGTCAGGTCGAACCCTTGTCGTGGTGGACGGATATGCGGATGCCCCTGCAGCTGATGGTACACGGCAGCGACCTTGTGAGTTCGACGGTTACTATCCAGCGCATGAACGGCAAGAAGGTTGTAAAGGGCGAATGCACGGGTCTGCAACTACGGGGACAGCACAATGCCTATTCGCACAACTATCTGTTTCTTGACCTGCAAGTGAATGAGGCGGGGACGTACCGCATCACGCTGACGAAAGCGGGTAGGAAGACAAGTTTTGACTATGTGATTGGCGAGCGTCGTGCCGGAAGCCGCGAGCGAAAGTCGTTCACGTCGGCGGACTGCATCTATCTGCTGATGTCCGACCGCTTCTGCGACGGCGACGCGGCGAACAACACGGTCAGCACCATGCGCGAGAAAGGCAACAAGCAGAACGTCCACGGCCGCTGGGGCGGTGACATACAAGGGATAATCAACCAGCTGGACCACATACAGAAGACGGGCGCGACCGCTATCTGGCCGACTCCGCTATTAGAGGACAACGAGGCCGAATGGAGTTACCACGGCTATGCCTGCTCGGACTACTACCACATTGACCCGCGCTACGGCTCGAACGAACTGTACTGCGAGATGGTACGCAAAGCGCACGAGAAAGGTCTGAAAGTGCTGATGGACATGGTGCCGAACCATTGCGGCGCGGCGCACTGGTGGATGGAAGACCTGCCCTACAAGGACTGGATCAACCAGTTCGATGAGTTCACGAACACCATCAATGTCTTCTCCGCCAACTACGACGTGAACGCCTCGGCATACGACCGCGAACTGAGCAACCGCGGTTGGTTCGACCGCCCGATGCCGGACATGAACCTTGACAACGAGGACCTGCTGCGGTATTTCCAACAGTGGGCGATATGGTGGGTGGAGTATGCCGACCTTGACGGCTTGCGCGTGGACACCTACCCGTACATCGGCAAGGAGGCTTCGGCGCAGTGGGTACAGGCGATACGGAATGAGTATCCGAACCTGAACATCGTGGGCGAGTGCTGGACGCGTCCGGCTTCGGCTGTGGCGTACTGGCAGTCGGGGACGAAGAACTACGACGGATACGACTCGGGTTTGCCGAGCGTGATGGACTTTCCCGTGGAGGAGGCGATACGTCAGGCACTGGAGAACGACGGGAATTTCTGGGACGGCGGCATGGCGAAAGTGTATAACGCCGTGGCAATGGACTATCTGTACGCCGATGTCAATCAGTTGCTTATGTTTGTCGGCAACCACGACATGGACAGGTTTGCTGATGTGGTGAAGGACGGCGACCTGCGGCGCGTCAAGATAGGTCACGCGCTGGTTGCCACCATGCGCGGCATACCGCAGATATTTGCGGGCGATGAGTACGGTATGCGCTCGTCGGACCGCAGCCTCGGGCACTCGACGCTGCGTATGCCGCTGCCGCAGCGGGACACGCTGGCGCGCGAGCAACAGGAACTGTATGAGTACGTCAGCCGTCTGTACCAGTGGCGCAAGAGCGAGCCGGTGCTGCATACAGGCCGGACGATGCATTTCCTTGACAGGGGCAACACATACGCGTTCTTCCGCTACAATGAGCGTGAGGCGGTGTTCGTGTTCGTCAATGCGTCCGAGGAAAGCAAGACCATTCCCACCGCCCACTACAAGGAGATACTGGCGCGTTATAACACGACCGGACGCGATGTGCTGACGGGTGGCGATATTGACTTGTCGCGCGATGACCTGACGGCGGAACCGCTGTCCACATTGATTGTGAAAATCAGGAGGTAAGTTCATCCGATGAAACGCTTGTCAGCCATACTGTTAGGGGCAGTGCTTGCGTGTGCCGTTCAGGCGCAGCCTGTGGTACTGACGCTTGACTCGTGTCGGAATATGGCTCTTCATTCTACAATCAAGAGCCGCATCGACCAAGAGAACGTGCAGGCTGCCAAATACGCCAGTCAGGCAGTAACGGCTCGTTTCTTTCCGCAGGTGAGTGCCAACGGAGTGTATCTGTGGAACTCCCGTCACGCCTACGTGCTGCCGCAGATAATGGAAACCCCTTTCGGCACCATCAGCCCGGACGGACTGATGTTCAACAATCCGTATGCGGACGTGGCGGAGCAATATCTGCCGCGAACGACGGAGTGGATCAATGAGATGACGGGGGCGGCGTACGGCAATCTGTACAACCGTTTCGACTTCGATATGACCCATGTTCTGGTCGGTCAGGTGGGGATAGTGCAGCCTGTGTATGTGGGCGGTCGTATCATCTTTGCGCAGAAAATGGCGCGTTCGCTGGAGCGGATAGCCCGTATCAAGGCTCGTAAGAACCAGTCGGATGTGACGGTGGAGACGGAGGAGGCGTACTGGCGCGTTCTGTCCGTGCAGGAGAAGGAGAGGCTGGCGGAGCGGTATCTTGCGCTGATCCGGCAACTGGAGCAGGATGTGCTGGCGGCGCAGGAAGAGGGTATGGCGACGAGTGCGGATGTGCTTCAGGTCAAGATGGCTTTGAGTGATGCCGAATCATCGTTGGCGCAGGCGCATAACGGTCTGAAACTCTCCAAGATGGCTCTCTGTCAGGTGATAGGTCTGCCGCTTGAAACCGACATATCGCTCTCTGACAGCGCGCGGCTGGACAGTATGTCGCTGGCGGACGTGCCGGTGGATATGCAGCAGATCAAGGCGCGCCGCGAGGAACTGCAGCTGCTTGGCGAGTTGGGCAATGTGGCGCGGTCGGGTGTCGGTCTGGCGGCAGCAGGACTGCAGCCCAACATAGTGGCGACTGCAAATTACGTCATCACCAACCCGAGTATGGCGGACGGCTTCAACAAAAGTTTCGAGGGCTTTTTCTCCGTCGGCGTGTCGGTGGATATCCCCATTGCCCATGCGTCTGATATTCTGGCAGTCCGCGCTGCAAAACACAAGGCGAAGGCGGTGGAGTTGCAGTTAGAGGATGCAAGGCAGAAAATCGAGTTGCAGGCGACTCAGTCGGCGCAGAAAGTGAACGAGGCGCGCTACAAGCTGGCGTACTCGAAGACCGCTCTGGCGCACAGCGAGGAGATACTGCGATACGCCCAGGATTCCTATGCGGAGGGGATGCTGACAGCGACCGACCTGATGAAGGCGCAGACGGCATGGCACAAGGCCTGCACGGAGAAGATTGACGCTTCCATCGCACTGCGGATGGCGGAGATAACATACAAGAAACACACAGGACAATTGTAAGTTGAAAGTTGAAAGAAGTTTAGGAGTTTTATAGTTGAAAGTTTAGAGGATATGGAACAGAACAAGCATAAGATGAACGCCCGCAAGGATTTGCTTCTGGGTTTGGGCGTGCTTTTTGCCGTGATAGTCATAGTGGCGCTGATAGGTGTCTTTGCCCTCAAACCGGAGAAGCCGGAGATTTATGGTGAGGCGGAGGCGGCGGAGTACCGCATATCGGGCAAGGTGCCCGGCCGCGTGGAAATGTATCTTGCGGAGGAGGGCGATCAAGTGAAGAAGGGTGACACGCTGGTTGTCATCAACTCGCCGGAAGTGGAGGCGAAGATGACGCAGGCGGTAGCGGCACGCAACGCCGCCGAGGCACAGAATCAGAAAGCCATCCGTGGTGCCCGCGAGGAGCAGATACAGGGTGCTTACGAACTGTATCAGAAGGCGTTGGCGGGCGAGGAGGTATATCGCAAGTCGTTCGAGCGGGTGGATCGCCTGTATCAGAAAGGGGTGGTGACGGCGCAGAAACGAGACGAGGTGGAGGCGCAGTACAAGGTGGCGCAGGCGAATGTGAAAGCCGCCAAGTCGCAGTATGACATGGCGTTGAAGGGTGCGCAGGAAGAAGACAAGGCAGCAGCGCGCGCGTTGGTCGCTCGCGTGGACGGAGTGATTGACGAGATCAACATAGCCAAGTCGGAGCGTTATCTGACCAGCCCCGTGGACGGAGAGGTGAGCGAGTGCTTCCCCCGTCCGGGCGAACTGGTGGGGCAGGGGATGCCCGTCATGTCGGTGGTGGATATGAACGATGTATGGTTCCACTTCGCCATCCGCGAGGATATGCTGCGCGATATCACGATGGGCAGCGAACTGCAGGTGCGTGTCCCCGCGTTGGGCGATGAGACCTATCCTGTCAAAGTGACTTTCATCAAGGTGATGGCGAGTTACGCCACATGGCGTTCGACGCAGACCAATGGCGGGTATGACATCAAGACCTTTGATGTGAAGGCGCGTCCGCTAAGCGACATACCCAATCTTAGACCGGGAATGACCGCCGTGGTGGTAAGATAGGATGCTGCTCGTTCCCCGTCAGATAGCGATTATTCTCCGTGTGGCGAAGCGTGAGGTGCGGATGCTGCTCCGGCGGCCCGTGTATATCTTCTCCACCATTTTCGTGATGTTCTTCTCCTGCATGTTTTTCCTGACTCTGTTCAGGACAGGTTCGCCGGAGAAGATGCCGATAGCGGTGGTCGATATGGACAGGTCTTCCATATCGCGACGTGTGGTGCACGAACTCAATGCCACGCAACTGGTGGATGTGGCGGCGGTGACGGATACCTACGGGCAGGCGCGTGTGCTGATGCAGCAGGGCAGGGTGTACGCCTTCGTTGTCATACCGGACAGGTTCTACGCCGATCTGGCGTCGTTCAAGCGTCCCGAAGTGGTTTTCTACACCAACAACGCCTATACGCTGGGCTCCAACACCGCCTCCAAGCAACTGCTGACTGTCATGACGCTGGCATCCGGCGCGTTCCAGCGGGAGGTGCTGCGCAAGAAGGGGATGCCGGACTATATGATAATGAAACGGTTGCAGCCCATCGCCATCGAAAGCCACTTTGTGGGCAATCCGGCGGGCAATTACCTTGTCTATCTGTCGGGTATATTGCTGCCGGGCATATTGGGGCTGATTGTGCTGATGATAACGATTTATTCGATTGGTTCGGAACTGAAGTGGAAGACCTCGCGCGACTGGCTGCTCGTGGCGCAGGGCAGTTTCACGCGGGCGATGGTGGGCAAACTGCTGCCGCATGTGGTGCTGTATTGCGCGATGGGTGTGACAATCAATATCATTCTGGTGCGGATGATGCACTTTCCCGTTCACGGCAGTTTCGTGTGGCTTAACGTGGGTATGCTGGCGTATGTGCTAGCGATGCAGTCGGTGGCGGTAACGCTGGTGGGTATTATCCCGATGCTCCGCACGGCATTGTCTGTGGGTGCGTTGTACGGGATGCTTTCCTTCTCACTGTCGGGTTTCACGTTCCCGAAGATGGGGATGCTGCCTTTTGTGCAGGCTCTGACCAATCTGTTCCCGCTGCGGCATTACTATCTGGTGTATGCCAATGAGGTGCTGCTGGGTGCTCCCGTCACGCAGTCGCTGCCGTCGGTGGCTGTCCTGATTGGTTTTACAGGGTTGCAATTGCTTATAATGAAACGGTTGTACCGTGCGCTGAAGTATCAGTATTTCCCGAAGGATTAGGTTGATGAATATCCGGCGGCTTCCATATTACCTTCTTTCGCGTCTTGCTGACACGTGGCACGTATATGTGCTGGAGTTGCGGCGCATTTTCCGTGATACCGGCTTGATTCTGATTTTCTTCGTGGCCGGACTGGCTTATCCTGTCCTTTACAACATCATCTATATAAGGAATGTGTTGGAGGGTGTGGAGGTTGCGGTGGTCGATATGTCTGCAACGCCTTCGAGCCGTGAGTTTGTTTACCGTCTGGATGCCACGCCCGAGGTGGCGGTTACGCATACGTGTGCCACGATGGACGAGGCGGAGGTTCTGCTCAAATCGCAGAAAGTACACGGCATACTCTATATACCTGCCGATTATGAAAACATATTGCTGACCGGCTTGGAGACAGCACGTCTGTCGCTTTTTTGCGATATGTCATCGTTCCTCTATATGAAGAACGTCTATACGGCGGCGAGCATGGTGATGCTGGACTATATGAACCGTATCCAGATTGATCGCTATGAGGCGATGAATATGGGTGAGGAGATGAGTTGGGCGTTGGTTCAGGCTGTTCCGTTCAAGGCGGTCCCGCTCTTCAACCCGACCGGCGGTTACGGCTCGTTCCTCATTCCCGCCATCCTTCTGCTCATTGTGTTCCAGACCCTTTTCTTCGGGGTCAATATGTTGCAGGGAACGGCGCGCGAGGAGAATGCGGAAGTGTTTTTTCTGCCCGGCCGGGGGCGCAGGTCATCGGTGTTCCGCCTGCTGGTTGGTCGCGGGGCGGCGTACTTCGTGCTGTATATGGCTATCGCCTCGTTCGGACTGATACTCATACCCGTTCTCTTTGACCTGCCTCACTTGGCAGTGACAGGTGACGTGCTGCGTTTTATGGTGCCGTTCCTGCTTGCGACCATCTATTTCTCCGTCTTCTTCGCTTCGTTCCAGAAAGAGCGGGAATCGGGTATGGTCACGATGCTCTTCTCGTCCCTTATCTTCTTCTTCATCTCCGGTTTCAGCTGGCCGTGGGAGAGTATGAACCCCGTATGGAAATGGCTGGGGTATATCCTGCCGTCCACGTGGGGTATGCACGGTTACGTCCACCTGCAGTCAATGGGCGCGAGGCTGGCGACCACCTCTCGCGAGTACAATATGCTCTGGCTGCTGGCGGCGGTGTATTTCTGCGCCTGCGTGCTGCTTTATGCCTATAAGGCATGGCGGACGGACACTGCGGCACGGCGCANNAAACAAGCCATACGGAAACAAAGGATTCGGGTGAGGATGGAAACCGACCGCAGGTTGCTGGCGAAGAAAAAGGAGCAAGGCAGACAATTCATAGAACAACATATTTCCCAACACCGTTTATGACATCACTTTTCCCTGTTGAACAAGTCCGCGAGGCGGCAAGGATTCTGAGTAACGCCCGCAAATTAGTCATCCTCACCCACATGTCCCCCGACGGCGATGCCATGGGATCCTCGCTGGGACTGATGCACTGGCTGGAGAGCCTGCCAACCGTTCAAGGAGAGGGACGGTGCACGGTGATTGTACCGAACCCGTTTCCGGATTTCCTGTCGTGGATGCCCGGAGCGGACAGGGTGGTGGTTTATGAGAAGGATGCGGACAAGGCGAAACAGCTGCTCGCGGAGGCGGATACGGTTGTCTGCACGGACTTCAATGAGCCGAAGCGTATCGGCGCGCTGGGCGAATGGCTGACAGAGGTTTTGCAGACGAACCGGACACCGTGCCTGTTGATTGACCATCACCTGCATCCTGCCGCATTTGCCGATGTCGTGTTCTCATATCCCGAATCGCCCTCCTCGTGCGAACTGGTCTTCCGGCTGATAAAGGATTTGGCAGGGATGCCGGACTACCCGCTGTTCGGATGTCCGCTGAATATCCTGTCGGCGACCTGTCTTTGCACGGGTATGATGACCGACACGGGCAACTTCTCGTTCAACAGCAACCGCGCGGACATGTATGAGATTGTCAGCGAACTGGTGCGTCTGGGCGTGGACAAGGATGCCGTCTATAACAGCGTGTTCAACGCCTATACGGCGGACCGTATGCGTCTTGTCGGCTACTGCCTGTACCAGAAGATGGTCGTCATCCCGGAGTACCAAGCCGCGCTGATTTACCTGAAGCGCAAGGAACTGTACAGGTTCAATTTCCGTTCGGGCGATGCGGAGGGCATAGTCAATATGCCGCTGCAGGTCAAGGATATCCATTACTCCTGCTTTATGCGTGAGGACAAGGTGATGCCCGCCGAGGTGCCGCTGGCGGGTGGCAGCAAGATAAAAGTGAAGATATCGATGCGTTCGCAGGGCGACCGTCCCGTCAATGAGTTCTGCCATCAGGTCTTCCACGGCGGCGGACACAAGAACGCCTCCGGCGGCGAGTACTACGGTCCTGTCGAACAGGCTGTTGAACTGTTCAACCAAAATTATTTCAAGTTCTTTCTGAAAGAATAGAAAGCAATCGCGCTGTTTTGGTGTGTCCGTATCCCGACACATCGGAGATGGCAAAATGTCAGCGGAATGCCGCCGGAACTGACATTTTGTCAAACCGCCTTCAAACCTGTAATCCGCTATCGTATGTCCATTGTGCCGAACGTTCATCCACAACGGCATCCTCTACATCCGCCGCAACGGCAAAGTCTATACCGCCCAAGGCGCGGAATTGAGGTAACAACCATCAGAACCTCCCCGCACAAGGCACGAACCTGTAGCCGCTCTCGGCATACAGCACAAGTACCGACAATGCTCAAAATTACGAACCCAGCCTGACCGATGATGTCAGGCTGGGTTCATTCTTCCTTTGCCCCGGCTGTCAGCCGGTTTTCTTCTTTATGTCCGTTGGGTCAGAGACTATCCGGCAGCGCCTTTTGGAAAAAAATCGCAAATTTGGCGAACGCGACTGATAGATTTCGGCATTGACAACCTTTCCTGATAAACACCACTTCGGCTCAACTAATTTAATGGCACGAAAGAGAACCGTAATCACATAGAAAAAGGAAACGGTACGCGCTTCCTTTCCTGACAGTCGGTGGAGTATAGGGGACTCGAACCCCTTACCTTAACATTGCGAACGTTACGCTCTACCAGATGAGCTAATACCCCGTAAAACGCCGCAAAAGTACGGCAACTTACCGATATGCGCCAAATTTATTCGCAGAAAAATGAATAAAAAATGTTCATCCGTTTGGTTATGGGAAAATTATTGTACCTTTGCGCTGATTTTGATACTTTTCGTAACTCTGTACGGAAACGCAGGCGGCTTGCCTGATGCCGGGCAGAATGACCGTTAAAAATCAGTTTAACCCTAAATTTATTTATCTTATGAAAGTGAACAAACTTTTGATTGCCCTGCTGAGCGTAGCCATGCTCGGTATGATGGCGTGCAACGAAAAGGACGCTCCATCCGGTCCCGGACAACAGACCGAGGAACAGAAGGACACTCCCGCCACAGTGCAGATTCCCGAAGGAGTGGACATACCCGCAGAGGCTATCACTGTAGCGCAAGCGAGAGAGATCTGCGCCAAACTGCAAAGCGGCGAAACGACCGGCACGAAGTACTACGTGAAAGGCTGGGTGAAGAAACTGCACAGCAAGCACGAATCCGGTGTGGAAGGTGATTGGCACAACGCACTGTTCTATATGGTGGACAATATCGGTGACACCGATGATTTTCTGGCGTATCAAGTGAAAGGCTTGAACGGACAGGATCTTGTCAGTGCCGATCAGGTGGCTGTAGGCGACTATGTGGTGGTATTTGGCGAACTGAAAAACTACAACGGCACGTATGAGACCGTTGGCGGGAGTGCCGCGTATATCTACTCCTCCTCCAATCCCAAGATCAAAGATGGCGGCAATCCTGACCCAGACCCCGATCCGGATCCCGATACCGATCTGGACAACGACGGCTCGTTGGAGAAACCCTTTACAGTAGCAGATGTTCAGAAACTGAACAACACGCAGAAAGGTCCGTTCTGGGTGGAAGGATATATAGTTGGTGCAGTGGAAGGTCAGAAGCTTGCTGATGGAGCGAAATTTGAGGCGGCCGCTGTAGAGACGAATCTCATTATCGCCGATGATGCAGAAGTTTCCGATGTGGCGAACGTTATTCCCGTACAGTTGCCCAAGGGCTTCATCCGCGATGCACTCAACCTCTCCGCCAATCCTGACAACCTCAAAATGAAGGTGACGCTCTATGGCACGCTGGAGAACTATTTCGCTACAGCGGCTGTTAAAAACGTTACCGCCGCCTATCTGGACGGTAAGGAAGTGGTGGAACCCGCCGAGCAGGAAATGGGTAGCGTCTCGATAGCCGATTTCCTCGCCGCCGAGACATCCAATTACAACTGGTACGAACTCACCGGTGTCATCACCGATGAGGGTCTCGGAGAGAACCAGAAATTCGATCTGGAAAAGTACGGCGACTTTATGCTTCAGGATGAGACAGGTTCCGTCTATGTATTTGGTATCGCTCCCGAGAAAGGCGGTAAGTTCACCAAAGAAATGGGACTGGAGAAAGGCATGAGAATCACGCTGAAAGGTCTCCGTATTGAATATAAGGGCGAAGCCCAGGTGGGCAGTGCTTTCCTCATAACGAAATACGATTAATATCGAAGGATGCATGATGCCGACAGCTTTGTGTCCCACAAAGTTTCGGGTCAGAAAGCAAAAGCGGTCAGCCTGTCAGGGCTGACCGCTTTTGCAATGAACGGACGGCTGCTTACCGTTGAATAACGATGGCTTCCACTGCTTTTGTGCGAATCCGCAAAGGATGCTTCAGACAAAGGTTTTTATACCGATTTCGCGTTCAAACTGCATTCAGAAAGGAACTGTCTGACAACGGGAATTGTCAGGCAGTTTCTATGATATGGTTTTGTTGATAGATTAAGACAGCCCTGATAAGCGATAAATGAGTAAGACAATGAGGATAATAGAGTACTCGTTTACTTTGTTTTATGGAATGTCGCAGAGGCGAAGATGGATATCTCACTGGTTGAAGCACTTGTTTCTATTGTCAATTCGGTAGCGGTCAGTGTCTTTACCGTATATACCGTAGACCCCAGCACTTGTCTGTCGCCGATTGTACTCGTTCCTGTCAGAGTCAGTTTGCTGCCACTTAATCTCCAAGTTCCTTTCATCAGCGTGCTTCTTTTACACATCTGAGAAACCAATTATCTATGGTCAATTATCCGGTACTCTGTCAGTCCTTTGCCCTCATCGTCCATACCGATGCCCATCGCAATGACCTTCTGACGGGGAGGCATTGCCGCATCCGGGGAGTTTTGGGGTGCGATCGCCGCATCCGGGGACGAATGTGTACCCGCGAGGAACGGGTCGCAGTAGTGACGGTCACGAATTTGTGCCGCTGCCACCTGCGCGCCGCCGTTGTTGTTGAGTTTCAATTCGAAGATATAGACCATATTCTTCACATACACCACCAAGTTGGGACGACCGACAGCCTGCATCCGTTCCACTTCCACGCGGAAACCCAAAGCGCGGAAGATGATGGTCAGCACCATCCGGTACCGCTCCTCCACGTGCATCACCCGCTTCGCATATTTGATGTTCGAGTACGGTATGTCTGCCACCTGCGCCTTGATCAGAGCAAACACCTGCTCTGTATCGCCTGCCAGCAATGCTTCGGTCAGGTACAACTGATTCCGCCTCACATCGCTCTCCTGACGGGTAATGACAGACGGCAATACCATCTTGTAGAGCGCATGACGAACCTCCGCATTCGGAAAACCGAGCGAATAGGTGAACTCATCAGAAGACTGTATGGTCAGGTAACCGGACTGGTAAAGGAACAGACCGTACTCTGTGGAGGTGATGTCCGAGGTCTCCAATGTGTCGCGGTCAATGCGGAAATGGTCGTTGTAGGAGTTAATCTCCACATCCAGGTTCGGTACGAACTTCGGCAGCAGGGACGATGCGCCCGAACTTGCCCAGAAATTGGAGAGTCTCTTTTTGGATAGGGCGTTGAGCTGGCTGAACGGATTATAGACATCTGTCATATTGTCCTCGCTGAAATGGTATCCGTCGTAGTTCGCCTTCAGTTTCTGATACGCCTCCTCTTTTGTCAAGCCGTTGGCATCCGCGAGAGCCTGCACGTGCTCATCGTAATAGAGGTGCAGTTCCTCCTCCGTGATACCGCACAGTGTTGCATAACGACCGTCAAAGGAGATGTTGCTCAAGTTGTTTATAGAAGAGAAAAGGCTCAATTGCGTGAACTTGACGATGCCCGTCAGGAAGACAAAGCGCAGATAGTCGCCAAGCGGCTTGAGCAGTTCGAGTACGCTGCGGTACACGGCGCGGGTGGATTCGTGTTCGGTGGTGTTCCACGTCTGCTGCAACGGACGGTCGTATTCGTCAATCAGTACCACCACCTGCTGACCGCTTGTGTTGTACGCCGCCATAATAATCTCCTTGAAGCGCGAACCGAAATCGTCCCAAAGCGAAGGCGTAAGACCGTACTGCTTCTCGTAGTCGCCGAACATATTGTCCAGCCGTCCCATAAACGTCTTGGTCGTACCGGCAATCCCGCTCATATCCAGACGGATAACGGGTGGCGTACCCACTCCTTCTCCAACTTCATTATCTTCAGTCCCTCGAAGAGTTCCCTGCGTCCCTCGTAGTAGCACCGCAGTGTGTCACACAGTACGGACTTGCCGAAGCGGCGCGGACGGGAAAGGAACTGATAGACACCCGAATGGGTCATCTCATAGATAAGGTCTGTCTTGTCCACGTATCCGTATCCGTCCTCGCGGATACGCTGGAACGACTGCAGGTCAATAGGAAGGCGTTTCATATAATAGAAAATTGAAAATTGAAAGTTGAAAGTTTATAGTTGAAAGTTCGCCGCATCCGAACGGTCGAAATCATTTCCGCCGCAATGATACACTTTTTTCGAAATATTCAAACGATGCCGCCGTTCTGCCACTTTGTACGCAGGCATCCAAAAAATCCGCCTCGCGGTTATAAATTTCGCAAATAAAATCAGAGATCTGAAACCAAACGGACCGAACGTCCCCTGTAGCGCAGATAGTGGTTGTTTTGCGGATACAAGTAGTCCTGACTGAAAAGGAGACAGTATGCGTAGCCGCTATTATCCTGTGATGATGAGCAGTAACCGCCGAAGAATCCCACATCGTAGACCGTAGTGCCAAGACGGTATCCCGCAGCGGGCAGGAAGACTGCCCCGGCTGCTTCCATTTTCTCCCACTGGTTTTTTGAATAAGAGTTGTCAGAATACGGATTGCCGTCACTTTCGTAGTAATATGACTGCCATGACAGACCCTGCATTGTCCCTGCGGTAAAGAACAAACCGGGAGGAGTGAGCCAGTCATCAGGTAAAATAATTATCCCGACGATACCGTTTACCGTACCCATACCGAATAAGGAGGAATAGTCTTTACGCTCGTGAAACAGATACATCCATTCTTCTCGTTTCAGCGTACGCCATTGGTCGGGCATGTTTCCTCCATTGATGACAGGATTCCCTCCCCAGTCTGTAAATACCGAATAATTGCGATTATTGTCACCTGTTTTGACAGGGGCATTACCCGTCCCCCATCCGAATAGGTCTATCCAGCCGCTGTATGATGCGGATATGTTCATATTCGCATCGCCGGCATGATTCCACTGATGATCGGCGAAACGCCATGGTTGTACACGAAGATATGGTTTTTCGCAGTGATTCCCAAAGTCTGTTCACAGTACTGACGGAACACCTCTCCGTCCCGCAACGCGAAAGGTACTCCCGCCGCATACTTGTAAGTCTCGTTGGCAAAAATGAGCACATACGTATTATTGTTCTCCGTCTTGGTCTGCGGGATATTGACATCCACATCGGAGAGTGTTTTTTGTGCCGATGGGGGATTCCCTACGTTGTGACGGACAATATTCAGTCTGCCCGGAGGGGAGGCGGCTTCTTGTGCCTGTGCTGCTACGGCGGCGAGGACAAGAAGATAAAGAACAAGACGTTGTTTTATAGTGTTTCTGTGTTTTGGGCGGGGAAAGTTTATTTTGGTAGGTTCCCTTTGAACTGACATGAACTTTAGTAGGAGGCGGTATCCTTGCGGACTTGTTCGTTGACGAGGTCGGCAAACTGCTGCACAGTCATCTGTCCGAGGTCGGCGGCACCCTGCTGGCGGACGCTGACGATTCCCTGTTCCGCCTCCTTCTCACCCACGACAAGCATATAAGGTATGTGCTTGATTTCGTTGTCGCGAATCTTGCGTCCGAGTTTCTCGTTGCGGTCGTCCACGATGGCGCGCACGTTCATCTGGTCAAGCGTCTCCTGCACGCGGTGGGCATAGTCGTTGCTCTTCTCGGAGATGGGGAGTACGACAGCCTGATCGGGCGTGAGCCATAGCGGGAACTTGCCCGCTGTATGCTCGATGAGCACGGCGACGAAACGTTCCATTGAACCGAAGGGGGCGCGGTGAATCATCACGGGACGGTGCTTGAGGTTGTCCTCACCTGTGTATTCGAGCTGGAAGCGTTCGGGCAGGTTGTAGTCCACCTGTATGGTACCGAGTTGCCATTTGCGTCCGATGGCATCCTTGACCATAAAGTCGAGTTTGGGACCGTAGAAAGCGGCCTCGCCGGTTACGACGTGGGCTTTGAGGTTCTTTTCCTGACAGGCTTCGATGATTGCCTGTTCGGCTTTCTCCCATACCTCGTCGGAGCCAACGTATTTGGTCCGGTTGTTCGGATCGCGGAGCGAGATTTGTGCTTCAACGTTTTGGAAGTTGAGTGCGCGGAAGATGATTTCGATGATTTCCATCACGCGGATGAACTCCTGTTTTACCTGGTCGGGACGGCAGAAGATATGCGCGTCATCTTGTGTGAAGGAACGCACACGCGTCAGACCGTGCAACTCGCCAGACTGCTCGTAGCGATAGACGGTGCCGAACTCAGCGATACGGAGCGGCAGATCCTTGTAGGAGCGGGGGCTGTTCTTGTAGATGGTGCAGTGGTGGGGGCAGTTCATCGGCTTCAAGAGATAGACCTCGCCCTCCTCCGGCGTAGTGATGGGCTGGAAGGAGTCCTTGCCGTAGTGATCCCAGTGACCGGAGGTGACGTAGAGGTTCTTGTTGCCGATATGGGGGGTCATCACCTGCTGGTAGCCGTAGCGTTTCTGTATCTTCTTGAGGAAGTCCTCCAGACGGAGGCGCAGGGCGGTGCCTTTCGGCAGCCAGATGGGCAGACCCTTGCCGACCATATCGGAGAACATGAAGAGTTCCATCTCCTTACCTATCTTGCGGTGGTCGCGTTTCTTCGCCTCCTCAAGCAGGGCGAGGTACTCGTCGAGCATGGCTTTCTTGGGGAAGGTAATGGCATAGACGCGCGTCATCATCGGGCGTTTCTCGTCCCCGCGCCAGTAGGCTGCTGCACAGGAAAGGACTTTGACGGCTTTGATAGGCTCGGTGGAAAGCAGGTGCGGACCGCGGCAGAGGTCGGTGAAGTTGCCCTGCGTGTAAGTAGTGATGTGTCCGTCCTCCAATTCGCTGATGAGTTCGCACTTGTAGGTCTGCCCCTTCGCCTCGAAGTCGCGGAGGACATCCGCCTTGGCAACGGGACGGCGCACAAGTTGCTCTTTCTTGGCGCGCAGTTCCATCATCCTGGCTTCGATGGCCGGGAAGTCCTGCTCCTTGATGACCTGTCCTTCGGCGGGCATGACATCGTAGTAGAAGCCGTTCTCAATAGCGGGACCGATACCGAACTGGATGCCCGGGTAGAGTTCCTGCAGAGCCTCGGCGAGGAGGTGGGAAGAGGTATGCCAGAAAGCGTGCTTGGCTTCGGGATCGTCCCATTTATGGAGGCGGATCTGTATGTCTTCGTTGAGCGGGGTGTTGAGATCGACAATCTGCCAGCCCTCGTCGTCGTTCTTCGGGGCGTAGGCTACGGGACGGACGCTTGCCACGAGGATGTCCTGCGCAAGACGCTGGCTGATGGATTCAGCCACTTGGAGGGGCGTGATGCCGCTTTCATACTCGCGGACACCGCCATCGGGAAATGTAATGTGTATCATATCGGAAAATTACTTGTTACTAACGAGCGGCAAAGGTAGGTCGTTTTTGGCATCCGCGCAACAAAAAACACATTTCGTTTGAGCAAATGGAAAAGGATGCGTATCTTTGCGGCGTTTTAGAGTATTTTCGTATGCGTTTCTTGGAACGGGTTGGGTCGTATTTCATTCTGATGGGCAAGGTGTTCCGCCTGCCTGACCGGCAGCGTATGTTCTGGCGGCAGTTCAGTTTCGAGCTGGAGAAACAGGGGCTTCAGTCGCTTCCCATCGTGATTATCATCTCCCTCTTTATCGGTGCCATCCTGACCATTCAGGCGAAGATTAACACCGAGAACCCGCTTCTCCCGACTTACACGACGGGGCTTCTGACGCGTGAGACGCTGCTGCTGGAGTTCTCCAGCACCATCCTCTGCCTGATTCTGGCGGGCAAGGTCGGCAGCAACATTGCCTCCGAGATAGGCACGATGCGTATCACCGAGCAGATTGACGCGCTGGAGATAATGGGCGTTAACAGTGCCAATTACCTGATACTGCCCAAGATAATGGCACTGGTAATAATGATGCCGCTGCTGGTGATTATCAGCATTACCATCGGACTTGTCGGCGGCTGGGGGGTCGGAGCGTTCACGGACGTGATTACTGTGGCGGACTATCTGGCGGGCATCCAGTATGCGTTCAACCCGTATTTCATCTGGTACGGGATTATCAAGGCGGTTGTGTTCGCGTTCATCATCACCAGTCTGAGCAGTTTCTACGGCTACAACGCCTACGGCGGCGCATTAGAGGTTGGCAAGGCGAGTACCAACGCCGTTGTGCGTTCGAGCATACTGATTCTGTTTGCGGATCTTATGCTGACCAAGTTGCTGCTGTAGGTGAGAGTTACGTGATTATTGCGGAATGATACAGGTAAATGATATAGTGAAGAGTTTTGACGGGAACGTGGTTCTTGACCATGTGTCTGCTGATTTCCGTGACGGGCAGGTAAACATGATCATCGGTCAGTCGGGCAGCGGCAAGACGGTGCTGATGAAGAGTTTGATAGGTCTGTACCTGCCTGATTCGGGCGACATTATGTACGACGGGAGAAGCCTGAAGGGTATGCGAGAGAAAGAAATCCGCCATTTGCGCCGCGAGATGGGGATGCTGTTCCAGGGCAGCGCGCTGTTTGACAGTATGACCGTGATGGAGAATGTGCGTTTCCCGATGGAGGTTTTTTCCCGCAAGAGCGAGGAGGAGATGGAGGCGCGCGCGCGTTTCTGTCTGGAGCGCGTCAATCTGCCGGAACATGTGTTCCATCTGATGCCGAGCGAGATCAGCGGCGGACAACAGAAACGCGTGGCGATTGCCCGCGCCATTGTGCTGGAACCTAAATACCTGTTCTGCGACGAGCCGAACTCGGGTCTTGATCCGCGGACGAGTCTGGTGATAGACCGGCTGATACACGACATCACCGTCGAACTGGGTATCTGCACGGTGGTCAACAGCCACGATATGAACTCCAT
>DBVX01000074.1:0-13385 GCA_002308815.1 Bacteroidales bacterium UBA1253 | reverse complement strand
AAAAGGAGGGGCAGGGCAGCCGCACCGAAATCTTCCATACAGGCAACGAGGCGTTGGACGATTTCGTGTTTGCCAGCAACCTGTATAAGGAGGTGAAGAGAGTGCATTGCTGTTGAAAATAGAAAGTTGAGAGTTGAAAGAAGTCGGGGAGTTTAGAGTGGATAGTTAAAAGTTTATGATATAAATATGAGAAATCAATTTGTTTATATGGCGGTATGCGGACTGGTATTGGGTCTGCTTGCAGGATGCAAGACCAACAAGAAAGTGACTGCGAATACGGAAAAACAGGAGCAACATACCGAACAGGCGGTTGTTCCGCAACAGTCGGATGCCGTAACGGGTGCCATTGAGGAGGAGTCGCGTCCTCCGCGTTCCCAACGCGTGCCTGCTTACAGAGGAGTTATCACCCGCACCCAGCCGGACGGGGATATCCTGCATATTTACCTTCGCGGCGATGAATGGAGTCATTTCTCAATGACCACGGATGGCTACGAGGTGCGCGAGGATGCGGATGGCAGGATTTGCTACATACAGCAAGTGGAAATCGGAGGAAACCTGCAGAAAACGGTAACAACACGTCAGGCTCACGACCTCAAGAACCGCACCCAAGAGGAGCAGGAATGGCTGGAAAAGCACGGAGTGAAACGCATCGTAACGGAATAAATGTATTATCATAACACTACATTATAACTATGCGCAAGACATTATTAGTTGTTGTCTGCTGTCTGACAGCGGTATGGAGCTGGGGGGTACCCGCACGCAGGGATGCCAGAAAGGTGAAACAAACGGACGGAACGGTGCTGACCGTTTATGCCCACGGTGACGAGCATTTCAGCTGGCTGACAAATGCCGAGGGGCAGTGGATAGAGAAGAATGCCGAGGGGAACTACGTGGTGATGGACGAAAACAGAAAACGCGAGATGCAGCGCGCATACCGCTCGCCCGAAGCGGTTCAGACCCCTGTCACCCTGAACATTGTGCCACGCGGTCTGGTGGTGCTGGCGGAGTTCCAGGATGTGCATTTTTCCACCCCGAAGGCCACAATGGACTCAATGCTGAACGGTCTGAACTTCTCCCGTGAGTATTCGTTTGTCTATGACAATCAGACATACACAATCAAGGGCGAAGGCTCGGCTCGCAAGTACTTTGAAGCGAGCAGTCACGGTGCATACAGCCCTAAGTTTGATGTGGTCGGTCCGGTACGTGTGAGCCGTAATCGGCAATATTATGGGGAAAATGGTTCAATACGGGACATCCACGTGGCGGATTTCATCGTTGAGATATGCAATACGGTGGTGGCGTTGAATGTGGATCTGACAAAATACGATGCGGACAACGATGGAAAAGTCGATTATCTGGGCATTATCTTTGCAGGTTACGGAGAAGCGGACAGCGGCGAAGAGAACACCATCTGGCCGCACAAATCCGATGTGAGCAAAAAGATTACATCGCAGGGCAAAACTTTCGGTGTCTATAACTGCAACCCGGAAATGAACGCCATCACGGGGCATTATATGGGCATAGGCACTTTCTGTCACGAGTTCGGACACGTATTGGGTCTGCCCGACATTTACTCTACAGACGGCAGTGCGGTTCATAAAACTAACGGCGAATGGGACATTATGGACTATGGTTGCTATACGAACGAAGGAGACACGCCTCCCGCCTATACCGGCTACGAACGGTTCTTTATGGGATGGGCGACACCGAGAGTGCTGAATGCGGCGGAGAATGTGACGCTTCATCCCCTTCTGGAGAGCAATGAGGTACTGATGATTACCGCTACGGGCAAGAGCAACCTGATTGGCAACGACCCGAACCCGAACGTGTTCTACATACTGGACAACCGCCAGCAGACAGGGTTTGACAAACATATACCGGGACACGGTATACTCCTGACAAAGATAAACTATTTGGTTGGTGTGTGGAGAGACAATCATGTCAATTACAACGAATCGGATATGCATGTGGATCTCATTGAAGCTGACGGTTTGGCTCCTGTTTATACAGGTGAGAGCAACGGATGGTACGGAAAGCCGGGGGATGCTTTTCCTACAGGAAGTGATTCATATAAAGGAATAAAGGACTATCCTTTAACTTACATCAGGGAAACGGACGGCATCATCACGTTCCGTGTCAAAGGCGGTGTCCCCACCGGCATTGAAGTTGTGGAAACGGCTGCCGGCGGCGTACGGAAAGAACTGCGGAACGGCAGGCTGGTGATTATAAAGGACGGCAGGACAATGACTCCGACGGGCATGGCCTTATGAACATCATCAGTTACAACGTGAACGGCATCCGCGCGGCGGCAGGCAAGGGACTGCTCGACTGGCTCAGTCAGGCGCAGCCGGATGTCTTCTGCATTCAGGAAAGCAAAGCGCAACCCGAACAGATACCCGTTGACCGGCTGTCGGAGATGGGCTACCACAGTTATATTCACTCGGCGGAGAAGAAAGGTTATTCGGGTGTCTGCATCTTCTCAAAAGTGCGTCCCGATCGTGTGATTGCCGGAATGGGCGATCCCCGTTACGACTGTGAGGGTAGGGTGCTTCGGGCGGATTTCGGCGATTTGACAGTTGTGTGTGTCTATGTGCCTTCAGGGACAACGGGCGATGTGCGGCAGGATTTCAAAATGGACTTTCTGGAGGCGTTCCTTCCGTGGACGGTGGAACTGCGCCGCGAACGTCCGAATATGGTTGTGTGCGGCGACTTCAATATCTGCCACAAACCCATTGACATCAATCATCCCGAGCGACAGGTTGGAGTGAGCGGATTCCTGCCCGAGGAACGTGAGTGGATGGATCGCTTGGAGGCGAGCGGGATGATTGACACATTCCGTGTGTTCGACACCCGTGCGGAGCAATACAGTTGGTGGTCGTACCGCTTTGGCGCACGCGAGAGGAATGCCGGCTGGCGTATAGACTATCTGTGGGCAAGTGAACCGCTACGTTCGCGGTTGAAGAACGCTTGCATTATGCAGGATGCCGTTCATTCCGACCATTGTCCCGTAGCACTGACCATTCAGTAACCACAATAAAACAATATCTTACAGTTTTATGGATACCTTACGAACGGAGCATCTGGTCAAGCGGTACGGCAAGCGTACGGTGGTAAATGATGTGTCGATTGAGTTGCATCAGGGCGAGATTGTGGGGCTGCTCGGACCCAACGGAGCCGGCAAGACCACTACTTTCTATATGACAACGGGTCTGGTATCTGTGAACTCTGGTCGTATCTTTCTGAATGATACGGATATAACAGGATATCCGATGTACCGTCGCGCGCAACTGGGTATTGGCTATCTGGCGCAGGAGGCGAGTGTGTTCCGCAAGATGTCGGTGGAGGACAACATCGCCTCTGTGCTGGAGATGACCAAGTTTTCCAAAGAATACCAGAAAGACAAATTGGAACAGCTTATACGCGAGTTCAACCTCAATCACGTGCGCAAGAACTTGGGCGACCGTTTATCGGGCGGCGAGCGGCGTCGGACAGAGATTGCACGCTGCCTTGCGATTGAGCCGAAGTTTGTCATGCTGGACGAGCCATTCGCGGGCGTGGATCCGATTGCCGTGCAGGAGATACAGGATGTGGTATGGCGGCTGAAGGACAAGAACATAGGAATTTTGATAACCGACCACAATGTGGACGAGACATTGATGATAACAGACCGAGCCTACCTGCTCTTTGAGGGGAAGATTCTCTTTCACGGCACACCGGAGGAACTGGCTGAGAATCCGACGGTTAGGAAGAACTACCTCGGAAGGGACTTCGAACTGAAGAAAAAGAGCAGATCGGAAGATGTGGATAATTGACAATTGATAATTGATTTCAGATATGACATTTGTTGAAACTTGCAATCGGATTTTTCGTCAGGCGGTGGAAGACTACCACAAAACTGACGATGTGGACGCATCGATGCCCTGTCTTTACAAGGAGGGTACGATAGAGTATGACCTGTACCGAAAAAACTGGATTGACGTGGTACAGTGGCACTTGGAGGACATTATCCGTGATCCGGCTATTGACCCTGTTGCGGCTCTCGCTTTGAAACGGCGTATCGACCGTTCCAATCAGGACCGGACGGATCTGGTGGAGCGCATTGACTCGTATTTTTACGGGCAGTTCGCTGATGTGAAACCGCTTTCGGATGCCCGCATCAACACGGAGAGTCCTGCTTGGGCGGTGGATCGCCTGAGCATCCTCCACGTGAAGATTTATCACATGCAGGAGCAGGTGAACCGCACTGACGTGAGTGAGGAACAGCACGTGAAATGCGTGGAGAAACTGGCGGTGCTGAACGAGCAATTAGGAGATATGACGACCTCTATCACGGAACTGTTAGACGATTACGCTGCGGGACGTCGAATAATGAAAGTCTATCGTCAGATGAAGATGTACAACGATCCGAGTCTGAATCCTGTGCTGTACGGGAAAAAATAAGTGCGGAATGCAGTCGGAGGTTCGCAAACGGTTGTTGGTGATACGTTTCTCCGCGCTGGGGGACGTGGCGATGCTCGTCCCGCTCATCCGGCAGGTGGCGGAGCGTTATCCTGACTGGGAGGTGACGATGCTGTCGCGTCAGCAGTGTGCTCCGCTGTTCAAAGGAATGTCTTCCAATGTGCGCTTTTTCGGAGCGGATCTGAAAGGTCGTCATCATCGTTTCTGGGGGTTGGATTCTTTGTTGCGTGAAATTGATTACAGAAGCTACGATGCCGTGGCGGACATGCACGATGTGCTTCGCTCGCAGTATCTTCGCACGCGTATGTTCCTTGCAGGCAAGCGTTGCGCGCATGTGTTCAAGGCACGTGTACAGCGTTGGCTGCTGGTAAGGCACAACTACCACCATAAGCAGCGTTTGGTTCCGATGATAGAGCGTTACCGGGCGGTGTTCACGGAGCTGGGATTTGTGACGAGCGGTATTATGCCTGCCGCAGACGGATGCGTACCCGATAAGACCAATGTAGGTATTGCTCCGTTTGCGGCTCATAAGGGGAAGATTTATCCGTTGGAGCGAATGGAGCGCGTGGTGGAGGCTTTGGGAAATGAGATGGAAGGGCGTGGCGAAAAGGTGCTGCTGTTCGGCGGAGGCGAGAAGGAGCAAACCGTATTGGAAGAATGGGCGCGGAAATACAAGGGAGTGGAGTCTCTGGCGGGTAAGAAGACGATGGATGAGGAGATAGAGATTATGCGCGGATTGCGGCTGATGCTGACGATGGATTCGGCGAATATGCATCTTGCATCGCTTGCGGGTACCCGCGTGTTGAGTATATGGGGGGCAACCCATCCTTGGGCGGGTTTCTTGGGTTACGGTCAGAAAGAGAGCGACTGCATACAACTAGACCTGCCATGCCGTCCGTGTTCGATTTACGGCAACCGGTTCTGCAAATACCGGGATTACCGCTGTCTTGACATATCGTCCGAAGAGGTAATAAGACGGGTAAAGGATGCGATTGGTGGTGAATAGCAAATATGAGTTTCTTCGCGAGTGGTTGAGCGTGTTACCCGAAGAGTTTGACGTGTCGGGTGAGGTGATATATGACGCGCGCAACCGGATTTGCCGGATGCTTCCCAACGCGGAAGGGTGGGGGAAGGACGAAAAACTGATTGTGAAGCGTCTTCACACACCCGCTTTCCCCAACCGTCTGGTATATTCCTTTTTTCGTGAGCCGAAAGCGGAACGGGCTTACAGCAATGCCGTCAGCCTGCTTGAAAGAGGTATCGCCACCCCAGAACCGGTGGCATATTTACTCTGCGGCTGTATGCTTTTGGGAGTGAGTTATCTGATTACAAAGGAGAGCCGCCTGAAGCATCTGATGCGCGAGTTCACGTTGGATTACCATCCCGAGTTGGACGACCTGATTCGTCCTTTCGCGCGTTTTACCGCCAAAATGCACGATGCGGGTGTGCTGCATTTGGACTATTCTCCCGGGAATATACTTTGGGACAAAATGAAAGACGGTTACGCATTTGAGGTTATAGATATCAATCGGATGCGCATCGGAAAGGAAGTGACTTTGCGTGAGGGGTGCAAGAGTATGCGGAGGATATGTGCGCGTACGTCGTTCTTCCGCGAGTTTGCTGAAGAGTATGCGGCTGCACGCGGGTTTGACAAAGTAGAAACGGAGCGTTGGATATTGTATTATCGGGATCAATTTTGGAATAAAGGGGAAAAGGCGAGGTACGATTATGAGTAGGAAAACAATCAGTTACGCGATAACGGTGTGCAATGAGGCGGAGCAGTTGGACCTGCTGTTGGGCTATCTGGTATCTTATCTTGAAAAAGGCGATGAGATTGTGGTTCAAGCGGACAAGCACAACGTGACAGACGAGGTGCGGCAAGTTGTCAGAAAACACGGGAACACCGTCACAAGATACGGGGAATGGCCTCTCAATGGAGACTTCGCTCAAGCCAAAAACCATCTCAACAGTCTGTGCAAGGGAGAATATATCTTCCAGTTGGATGCAGACGAGTTGCCGCAACAGTGGCTGGCTGAAAACATCCGCGCGATTATTGACCGCCATCCGCTGATTGAACTTTTCAAGTTCCCGCGTGTCAATTACCTGTTGGACGACAGCACTTTCAGGAAAGCCCTTCAGCGCAAGGGGGATATAGAGGCTGAACGTGTGGCGTGGCCCGACTATCAGGGGCGGCTTTACAAGAACCGTCCCGGGAGGATTCGTTGGCATCGCGCTCTGCATGAACGCATACGCGGACACCTGCTCTATTGGCATCTGCCAAAGGACGAACGGTACGCCCTGCTGCACATCAAGCGCAAAGAGCAGGACAAAGTCAAGTGGAATGAATGGATGAAACAGCGGAAATGACAGTCGCGTATTACATATCGTCCCCAAAATGGGGCGGCGGAGAACAGTATGTGTTCGACCTTGCCGCCGCTGTGAAAGAGAGCGGGGAAGTGAAACCCGTTTTCCTGTTTCCGGCGGACAGCGATAGGAAGATGATAGCGCGTTTTCAATCTATAGGTGACTGCCCCGGCTATCCGTATGCGCGCAAACTTTTCCGTTTCAGCGTGTTGGCATCATGGCGTTTGGCGAAGTTGCTGGAGCGGTATGAGGTGGATATACTCCACGTGAACAGCCGTTTCGCGTATTTCCAAGCGGCTATGGCGAAGCGGATGTGTCGCCGTCCCGTCCGTCTGGTTGCCACACAGCACCTTGTGCGTAAGGCAAGCGGCAATCCGTTGTGGCGATGGACGTACCGGCAGATTGACACACTCGTGTGCGTGAGCGGATTGGTGAGGAAAAAGTATATACCTGCCGGTTTGGAATCTTCTTTCAAACAGATTGAGGTTATTCACAACAGCGTCCGCATTCATTCGGAACTGGTTCAAAATCCGGACTATACAAAGCCGCGCATCATCTTCCACGGCCGTATATGCGAAGAGAAAGGCGTAATCCCTATGCTGTGCGCATTGGAGCATATTCAGGATTTGCCTTGGCAGCTGGACATTGCTGGTGAGGTCGCTCCTGAATACAAGACACGATTGGAAAAGGCATTGGCGGACAGTCCCGTCAAGGATAGAATACGTTTTTTGGGCTTTCGCAGCGACATACGCAGGATGCTGTCTGACTACTCAATCGGTGTGGTGCCTTCCGTCGTGCAGGAAGCCTTCTCTCTGACTGTATTGGAAGATATGGCATACGGATTGGCGACTGTAAGCAGCAACAACGGTGCAGTACCCGAATTTGTGCAGGATGGCTGCAACGGATTGCTAGTTACTCCCGATGACACTGATGCCCTTTCGGATGTACTCCGCAGCCTCATCCGCAACGGCAACGAACGAAAACGACTTGGCGAACAGGCAAAGAAGGACTTTCAGGAGAAGTATAATTACGACCAATTTATCGAAAAAATAAAAATAATATACAGAATATGAACCGTTTTATTTCTCAATTTATCAAGGGGGCTGAATGTTTGAACTACTTTGTATTCCTGCTTTTTGTGTGTTCGCTTCCTTTCCCGTGGCACTTCACACAGCCCCTTATTATTGCGTGGGGCATAACATGGCTCTTGGAAGGAAGATGGCTGCAAAGACGATATCTGCGGATCAACCGGACCCAGATACCGATGCTGTTGATCACAGTTTTTATCGCATGGGAGGCGTTGTCCCTTTTGTGGACTGACGATGCGGGGAATGGATGGAGTATGTTGGGCAAGCATATTCCCCTGTTGGTAGTTATCCTTCCTACGCTGTTCGGTGTGAACAGATACTACAGGATAGCCAAAATACAGACTGTTCTGTATGCAGCCACTCTCATTTCCGTGTTCGCGTATTTGCTGTTGGTTTATTGGGCAAGAAATAACAACACGGTTGATATTTACTATCTGTATGTAGAATGGGATGTCTGGAATCTCTTTAACATACCTCCTGTCAGCAATATCAAGCACCATGCGTACTACTGTCCTGTCATTCTTCTCGCATTATGCTCTTCAGAGGGACTGTACCGGCATTTCAGGCAGATTTATCCCAAATGGAGTGTTTTGCTGACACTTGGAACAGGCAACCTGATTCTGCTTGCGACCATTGTCCTGTCTGGAACCCGGATTACACTGCTTCTGATGCCGGTTTTGCTTTTGATGGCAGGCTGGCACTACAGACATCACCGGTATGTGAAGAGAATCGGCATCGCGGTTGTTTTTCTTGCGGTTATATTCGGTTCGGTTTTCTGGACAAAATCAACCGTCGCTCCCCAAATAAAGCGGTCTTTCCAATGGGTGAGCTACGAAGACTCTAAAATCAGTCCTTTTGACCGGGAGCCGCGCATTTACATCTGGCATATCATTCTGCACGATGTGTCTGACTACGGTTGGAAAGGTATGGGACTCGGCACGGCGGACACATATCTGGCGAGGGCATACGAAAAGGACGGCATTCCGGAGATGATTAATCGGTCATTCGGTCCTCACAACCAGTACCTGAAGACTTGGATGGAACTCGGACCGATAGCGATGCTGTTCCTTATGTGTATAGTTTTGACTTCACCTTTTTACCACAGCAGGCGGGTGAGGTGGACAAGCATGTATATCTGTCTGATATACGGATGGAGTATGCTGACCGAATCATGTTTCTCCCGTGTGTCCGGTATTTACCAGCTCTGTTTTGCACTATTGTTGCTGATTACAATGGAACAAGCGGCGGAACATTCCCGGAAAATGGAGATGGAAAAAATGCGAACCGATGGCGGAATAAAATGTTTGTAGTACTTTTGCCGCACCGAATAAAAACGAAAACAGCAGGCCGGTCTGTCGCTTGCCGATGACAAGTGCTTCTTCCGAAGCATACTTCACGGGAAGAGGAAAGTCCGGGCAACACAGAGCGGCGCACCGGTTAACGGCCGGCAGGCAGCAATGTCTGGTCCCTGGAACAGCGACGTATGGCATCCGCAAGGATGATGAAACGGCTACACTGCGTGTTGCAATCTCATGTAAACCCGCGTCCGAGGGCTGCTCGTCCGAGCGGGAGGGTAGAGAGCGTAAGAGCGATGCAGCGATGCATCCGTCCAGATTAATGACAGACACCTTGGCACAGAGCGGCTATCCGTTTTCAGGCAAGGCACAGAACCCGGCTTACAGACCTGCTGTTTTCGTTTTTTTCTATTTTATTTTTGCGTATCGGTGCAAAAAGTGTATTTTTGCCGCGAAAAACCTCAAAAACAGACGTATCACTCCTTCTCTTTTGCTTGTTTTCGGCGGGCTTTGTTGTCAAAAAGTCGCCAAACGGGGGAAGTCGCGTCTTTGCTGCCATACGAAAAGATAAAATAACAACAATATGAAACTGGAAGAAATCACTCAGAAGATTTACGCGGAAGGCGTAGAGAAAGGCAACGCGCAGGCGGAGCAGATTGTGGAGAAGGCGAAAGCCGAAGCTGCCGCCATCGTTGAGAACGCGAAGAAAGAGGCGGAAAACATCGCTGCCCAGGCCGCCGCGAAAGCTGCCGAACTGGACAAGAACACCCGCAGCGAACTCCGTCTCTATGCCGAACAGAGCATCAATGCCGTCAAGACCGCCCTGACTGACCTTGTCAATGGTCTGGTCACCAAGGAGAGCGTCAAAGCCGCCACCACCGACCCGCAGTTCATGCAGTCGCTTATTCTCAAGATGGCGGAGCAGATGGCGAAAGACGGCAGCGTGGTCATCGAGACCAAAGACGCAGAGACGCTGCGCGCATACTTTGCCGCTCACGCCAAAGCACTGCTTGACAAGGGTGTACAAATCAACGAGGTGAAAGGAATCAAGACCGACTTCCAGATCCGTCCCGCACAAGGCGGATACAAACTCTCCTTCGGAGAAGATGAACTGGTAGCTTATTTCAAGGAGTTCCTCCGTCCCCAACTCATTGAGATGCTCTTCTGATTATGGGTTACGAATGTTTGCTCGCGGGTCTGCCCGACCTCAAAGCGGGTGCACCCTCCCCGATCTCCATTGACGACCTGCTGTCCGTATTGGAGGAGTCGTTGCGCGAGAGCGACAAGCCGCTGCTGGAACAGTTGCGCATGACTACTTCATCGGAGAAGATAGACGGACTGCTTGCGCGTTGTCATGACGAGGACACCAACGATGCGGACAAGCCCGCGTGGTGGGACGATGCCGCGTCTGTTCTGTCGGAAGCCGACCTGCGCGCCGCGTTGCTCTACGACCTCGGACAGAAATCCAAGAACCGTTTTGTGCGCGAATGGTACGCCTTCAATCAGGATATGAACAACGTGCTGGTGGCCTCCATCTGCCGCAAGCACGGATTTGACGTACGCAAAGCCATTGTCGGACACAACGAGGTGGCGGAGATCCTGCGCACGCACACCCAGCAGAAAGACTTCGGGCTGGGCGGCGTTCTGGACAACCTGCAGGACATACTCGACCTCGCCTCTGTGGAAAACCTGATGGAACGCGAGAAGAGGATGGACGCGATGCGCTTCGCGTGGCTGGAGGACAAGACACGCTTCTTCGTCTTCTCCATCGAGCTGGTGCTGGCGTACTATCTTGAGGCGGAGATGCTGGACCGCTGGTCGCGGCTGACCGTCGAACAGGGTGAGCAGGTCTTCCGCGCCATGGTCGCCGACATGAAGAAAGGCGTGCAACTGTAACATTTACGAATATATAAAAATCACATACAATGACAACAGGAAAAGTTAAGGGGATCATCGCCAACCTCGTTACGGTGGAGGTGGACGGCCCTGTTTCGCAAAACGAAATCTGCTACATCCGGCTGGGGGAGACCCGCCTGATGGCAGAGGTGATCAAGTTCGCAGGAAAGAACGCTTACGTGCAGGTGTTTGAATCGACACGCGGACTGAAAGTGGACAACGAGGTGGAGTTCACAGGACACATGCTGGAAGTGACGCTCGGTCCCGGTCTGCTCAGCCGCAACTATGACGGTCTGCAGAACGATCTTGACAAACTGACGGGTGTATTCCTGCAGCGCGGTGAGTACAACTTCCCGCTCGACAAGGAGAAGAAATGGAAGTTCACCCCGATTGCCAAACCCGGCGACAAGGTGGAAGCCGCAGCGTGGCTCGGCGAGGTGGATGAGAACCACCAGCCGCACAAGATCATGGTTCCTTTCACTTTTGAAGGGACATACACGGTCAAGACGGTTGTCCCCGCAGGCGAATACCGCATTGAGGACGTGATGGCGGTGCTGACCGACAGCGAAGGCAACGAGCATACGGTGACAATGATTCAGAAATGGCCCGTAAAGAAAGCCATCACCGCCTACCGCGAGAAACCCCGTCCCTTCCGTCTGCTGGAAACAGGTGTGCGTACCATTGACACCGCCAACCCGATATGCGAGGGAGGTACAGGATTCATTCCCGGTCCGTTCGGAACAGGCAAGACCGTGCTTCAACACGCTATTTCCAAACAAGCAGAAGCCGACATCGTTATTATCGCAGCCTGCGGTGAACGTGCCAATGAGGTAGTAGAGACGTTCACGGAGTTCCCCGAATTGGTGGACCCGCACACGGGCAGAAAACTGATGGAACGTACCATCATCATCGCCAACACGTCGAACATGCCAGTCGCCTCCCGTGAGGCATCCGTCTATACCAGTATGACCATCGCCGAGTACTACCGCTCGATGGGTCTTCGCGTGATGCTGATGGCGGACTCCACATCCCGCTGGGCGCAGGCTCTCCGTGAGATGTCCAACCGTATGGAGGAGTTGCCCGGACAGGACGCGTTCCCGATGGACTTGTCCGCCATCATCGGCGCATTCTACGCCCGTGCCGGATACGTCTATCTGAACAACGGCAAGACCGGTTCCGTCACTTTCCTCGGCACCGTTTCGCCTGCCGGAGGTAACCTCAAAGAGCCTGTGACGGAAGGCACGAAGAAAGTGGCGCGCTGCTTCTACGCTCTGGAGCAGAACCGCGCGGACAAGAAACGCTACCCCGCCGTCAACCCCATTGACTCCTATTCCAAGTATCTGGACTACCCAGAGTTCCAGGAGTACATCTCCAAACTGATTGACAAGGACTGGATTCCGATGGTCAACGACATGAAGACCTATCTGCAGCGCGGCAAGGAGATTCAGGAGCAGATTAACATCCTTGGTGACGACGGCGTGCCCGTCAATTACCATGAGGAATTCTGGAAATCAGAGGTTATCGACTTCGTTATCCTGCAGCAGGACGCCTTCGATGCGATTGATGCCGTCTGCCCGCTGGAGCGTCAGCAGTATATGCTGCGCCTCGTGATGGATATCTGCCGCCACGACTACGACTTTGACAACTTCCTTGACGTAATCGACTATTTCAAGCGCGTCATCAACCTGTGCAAACAGATGAACTACTCGGAGTTCCACAGCCAGCAGTTCGAGGACTATCAGAAGAAACTCAACGATCTGATCGCGGAGAAACAAATCAAGGGATAAGTGAGTGTTTAGAAGTTTAATATTGTTACAAACGGAACTATTATGGCAAAAGCATTTCAAAAGATATACACGCAGATAACCGCCATCACGAAAGCCACCTGCTCGCTGAAAGCCACGGGCGTGGGTAACGATGAGTTAGCAACCGTGAACGGCAAGTTGGCGCAGGTCGTTAAGATTATAGGTGATGACGTGACGCTGCAAGTGTTCCAAGGCACGGAGGGTATCCCCACCAACGCTGAAGTGGTGTTCCTTGGCAAGGCTCCCTCGCTGAAGGTGAGTGACCAGCTGGCAGGCCGTTTCTTCAACGCTTACGGCGAACCCATTGACGGCGGACCCGCCGTGGAAGGTGAGGAGATAGAAATCGGCGGTCCGAGTGTGAACCCCGTCCGCCGCAAACAGCCCTACCAACTTATCGCAACAGGTATAGCGGGTATTGACCTGAACAACACACTCGTCAGCGGTCAGAAAATTCCTTTCTTCGCCGACCCCGACCAGCC
>DBVX01000037.1:13945-26409 GCA_002308815.1 Bacteroidales bacterium UBA1253 | reverse complement strand
GCCGTGCTGGTGCCGACCACCGTGCTCGCCCTCCAGCACTACAACTCGTTCAAGGAGCGGTTCAAGGACTTCCCCGTCCGAGTGGAATACCTCTCGCGGGGCAAGACACCCAAGGAAACGCAGGAGATTCTCGCTGACCTGAAGGCGGGCAGGATTGACATACTGATAGGCACGCACAAGATTGTGGGCAAGCAGGTCGAATGGCACGACTTCGGACTGCTCATCATCGACGAGGAGCAGAAGTTAGGTGTTGCGGTAAAGGACAAACTCAAGAACCTCCGCGCCTCGGTGGATGTGCTCACGCTCACGGCGACACCCATCCCCCGCACGCTGCAGTTCTCGCTGTTAGGAGCGCGCGACATGAGCATCATGACCACGCCCCCGCCCAACCGCTATCCCATACAGACGGAGGTCATCTCGCTGGAGGACGAGGATGTTATCCGCGAGGCTATCAACAATGAGTTGGGTAGGAACGGGCAGGTGTTCGTGGTCAATAACCGCATCGAGATGCACGACCGCGTGGTGCGCCAGTTGAACCGTCTCTGCCCCGAAGCGCGCATTGTCACGGCGCACGGGCAGATGCCGCCCGCCGAGATGGAGGAGCGGTTAGAGGCGTTCATCAACTACGATTACGACATTCTGGTCTCCACCACCATCATCGAGTCGGGTGTGGACATACCGAACGTCAATACGATGATTATCTACGCGGCGCAGCACTACGGTCTGAGCGACCTGCACCAACTGCGCGGGCGTGTCGGCCGCAGCAACCGCAAGGCGTACTGCTATCTGATTGCGCCCGACCGCGAACTGCTGACCTCCGACGCGCGCCGCCGTCTGGATGCCATCGTCACATTCTCCGACCTGGGCAAGGGTTTCAGCCTCGCCATGCAGGATTTGGACATACGCGGCGCGGGCAACCTGCTCGGTGCCGAGCAGTCCGGCTTCATCGCCGACCTCGGGTACGAGACTTACCAGCGCATCCTCAACGAGGCGGTGGCGGAACTCAAGGAGGAGATGCTGCCCGAGGAGAAAGGAGAGGACGCACCAGCCGGAGAGGAAACGGCGGCGGTACAGCGGCAGTGGTGTCAGGACTGCCTGTTAGAGAGCGACCTGCCGCTGGCCTTCCCCGCCACCTATATAGAGAACATCGCCGAGCGGCTGTCTCTTTACCGCGAACTGGACGGACTGAAGAACGAGGACGAGTTGCAAGCCTATTGCAAGAGGCTTCGCGACCGGTTCGGAGTCATACCGCCGGAAGCGGAGGAACTGATGCAGGTGGTGCGCCTGCGATGGCTGTGCTGCCGTCTGGGTATTGAGAAGGTGTTCCTCAAGCAGGAACGGATGGTCATCTATTTCACCACCCGCAACCCTTCGTATTTCCGGAGCGACACATTCTCTAAGGTGCTGCGTTACATCCAGTCGCGCCAGAACCGCTGCCGTCTGGTGCAGGACAAGGACAAGTGCGGACAGACGACGGGCAAGATCTATGCCACCGTAGAGCAGGTGCGTACCGTGAAGGGGGCTATCACGCTGCTGGGCAAGATAGAGGAAAATGACTCGGACGGGAAATAAAGTTTATTTTCTTGACTTTGGTTCCAAAGCTTCCGTGTCAGCGGATCTTGATATGGTCATCGCGGACTATGTAGGTGTCGCCGACCAATTCGGGAAAGAGGGTGAGAAGTTCGCTCTTGAACGCCGCCGCTTCCTCCTGCGTTGGGAAATCGCCCACACGAACCTTGATGAAAGGCGGCGTGGAGACGATATAGACAGGCTGACTGACAGCCTTCTTGAGTCTGGTTTCCAGCACGAGCGCGCCGGCTTTGGACTGGACAGGAGTATTGGAGGAATAGACCTGCACGCGCCATCCGATACCTTCTCTCGCTGATGAGCCAATACCTGCTATTTTTTCCTGCATCAGCCGCGTTACGGAAACACTCTGCACAATACGCACATTGGGCATATCATTGAAAATCTGAGGATATGGAAGTGTGTCAGGAGCGGTGGCAGTCGGAGCGGGTTGCTGCGCGAAGGCGAGCAATGCGAAAGAGAGGAAAAGAAAAATCAAACTATTTCGGAACATAAAGACTCTTTTTTTTGAGGATGATTTTTTTTATACTCTGTGGGTTGGTTGCCGCAAGCGGGACGCTTGCGTACCAGTGTGGCGTACCCGGTAATCAGTACCGGAAGGAACTTCCGCCGACAAATTCGCGCAGGAAACTGGTCGGGGGTATCTCCCTTTCAGGTATGGGTTCGAAGTAGCTGAGCTCCTTGAGCAGCCTGTGCGCGTCCGTATATTCGTCGGAGTACTTGGGTACATCGGAGATGATGGGTTCGGCGTGGCGTTTGAGTACCGCCAGTTCGAAGAGCAGCGCGGAGTTGAACATCGCGTCTGCCTCCTCTTGATAGGGGTAAATCCACGTCTCCTCGCCCCGTTTGACACTCTCATAGCGTCCGATGGTGTCCTGCGCTGAGTAACCACGATAGCGGTAGTCGCGGACGATGCGGCGTATGAGGCGCAGATCGGCAGTAGGAATCCAGTTGTGGTTGTCCAGATTGACAGACGTGATGGCTGAAACAAAGACCTTGAAGGTAGCTTCACGGGGGATGTTGGGTATGAGTTCGGGGTTGAGGGCATGGAGTCCTTCAATGATGCAGATCATATCGGGTTTCAGTTGCAGTTTGTTGCCCCGGTACTCGCGCTTGCCCGTCTCGAAGTTGAACGTAGGCAGTGCCACCTCCTTCCCTTCAAGCAGGTCGCCGAGATCCTTTCGGAAGAGATCCAGATCAAGTGCGTGAAGATGCTCGAAGTCCCATTTTCCGTTTTCATCGCGGGGTGTGTCCTCACGGTTGACGAAGTAGTTGTCCATTGAAATCACAACGGGCTGTATGCCGTTCACCATCAACTGGATGCGCAGTCGCATGGAGAAGGTGGTCTTGCCGGAAGATGAGGGTCCTGAAATGAGAATGAAACGGGGAAGCAGCTCGCGGGAGGCAATCATATCGGCGATCTTCGAGACCTTCTTCTCATGGAGTGCCTCGCTGACTTTAATCATCTCAAAGAGATTCTTGGTCTTGCAGAACTCGTTGAACTCGCCGACGTTGGATATATGCAGCAGACTGCACCAGTTCATATATTCTTTGAATATGTCGAACATCTTGTCCTGTGTGCAGAGGTCTTCGAGCCGCATAGGGTCGCACCTGCAGGGTATGCGCAAGAGCATATCCTCATTGTAGGGAATGATGTCGAAGAGGTGGATATAGCCCGTGGAAGGCATCAGCACGCCCGTGTAGTAGTCAATGAAGTCCCCCATGCGGAAGTAACGGCAGTAGGGGTTGCCGAGCGTCTTGAAGAGCGTGGTCTGCCCCTCCTTGTGTTCGGTGAAGAGGCGAATGACTTCCTTTGTCTGTTTCTCTTCAGTGACGATGGGCTGGTCTTCCCGGATGATCAGTTGCATCCTTTCCTTGATGGCGGCTATGTCGCGTTCTGTCAGAGTGACTTTGTCGCCTTTGGCATCGCGTACCGTGCAGTAGTAGCCTTTGGAGATGGGGTGCTCAATGCGGAGATCGCCGTCGGGATAGAGGTCACGGACGGCACACGCCATAACCATTGAAAGGGTGCGGACGTAGCAACGCATACCCGCCGGAGAGGATGCATCGAGGAACTCGATGTCCTTGGGCTTGTAGATGGTGAAATCAAGGCTCTGGAGTTTGTAATTGACACGCGCCGCCACAACGGGGTAGCGGAGTTTCAGACCTGTCTGCCGGTACAAATCGAGCAAAGAGATTCCGCAGTCAATGTCATAGTACCGACGGTCATTCTTGCAATAAATGGTGATTTTGTTCATTGTTTTTTCATTCGGGCTTGCAAAAGTACTGAAAAGTATCGTATCTTTGCAAGCCTTAATGAAAAAAACAAGAGAGGATCAGCTGCCGCCACCTTGCCGGTGTGCCGCCAACCGACTGTGAATTAAATGCTAAAGACCATCTGATATGAAAAAAATTTTCTTTTTACTTTCGTGTATGGCATTACTGTCGTGTGCCAAGAACGAGGCTCCGATCACCTGCCATTGGGAGTTCGTCCGTAATGATGTCGAACCCCGCGTGGCGGAAGCCTTTCTGACCATCACCAACGTGTCGGGCAAGGAACTGGACTTGGACTGGACGCTCTATTTCTGTATGGAGGCGATGGCACCGATTTGTCAGGACGGAGACGAAATCTGCGGCACACAGATCCAGGGCAGTTACCACTGCTATCGTCCGTCGGAAACCTACCATCCCATTCCTGCGGACAGTTCGCGGACGTACCGTCTGCGTTTCCGCGGCAACGGCATACGTGAGAACAAGCACCCCGAAGGACTCTTCATCGTTACCTCCAAGCATCCCGCCCCCGTGTCGGTAACCTGCACGTGGGACAAGTACACACGCCGCGAGCAGATGTTCCGGGCGGTGGAGACGTGGGAGAAGACCCCCTATGCCGACGGCGAGTACAGCTACCAGTACAATGCGGAGCGCGCCGCAGCAGAGCCTTTGGTCACCGAGTTCCCGTTCTTCCCGCAGCCGAAGAAAGCCGAATGGGGCGATACGGAATGCTATGTGGAGGATGCCGTATGGGCAGCAGAGACGAACACGGATATAACCCCCGAAGGCTATGTCATCCGCTTCACACCTGATACCGTTTATATAGAAGCCTCTGATGAAGCGGGCGTGTACTATGCCAAGCAGACCTTGCACAAAATAGGCGCCACCACCCGTCTGAGCCGAATAGAGGACTGGCCCGACATGCACCATCGGGGCGTTATGCTGGACATCGTGCGCAATTTCTATCCCGCAGACTCCGTAATGCGCGTGCTGGACGTGATGGCGGACTGCAAACTCAACACCCTCCATTTCCACATCAGCGACGACGAGGCGTGGCGCGTGGAGATACCCGGACTGCCGCAACTCACCGAACAAGGGGCGCGGAGAGGCTACACGCTGACAGAGAAGGAGTGCCTGTATCCGATGTACGGCGGCGGCTGGGACTACACCGACCCGAAGAACACCGCCAACGGTTATCTCACCCGCGCAGACTATATCCGTATCCTCCGTTACGCTGCGGAGCGTCATATACGGGTCATTCCCGAGATTGACATGCCGGGACACATGCGCGCCTGCAAGAAAGCGCTGTATCCGCTGCTGAGCGACAGCGTGATGGACAGCCGCGCGTACAACGGCGCGCAGGAATACACGGACAATGTGATCGCCGTGACCAATCCGTATGCGCTGACGTTCATCGAGACGGTGGTCAGCGAACTGAAGAAGATGTACGAGGAGGCGGATGCCGAGTTCAGGAACTTCAATATCGGCGGCGACGAGGTGCCGGAAGGGTCTTTGACACACGATGAGCATCAGGCGTTCATCAACGGCGTGCTGGAAATCCTGCGCCGTTACGACCTGCGTCCGATGGGCTGGGAGGAGATTACGGAGTTCTGCCGTCCCGAGTCGGGAGCTGTATGCTACAGCTGGCACAACGGCATGGAGAAGCCGCAGCAGATGGCGGATTCGGGCTATCAGGTGGTGCTGGCGACCGCCAATCATCTGTACTTTGACTTTGCTTACAACCGTCATCACGAGGAGAAAGGTCTGGACTGGGGCGGATTCACCGACGAGTACCGCGCGTTTGACTGGGAGCCGCTGGCGCATAAGAATGTAATCGGACTGAACGCGCAGTTGTGGGCGGAGCCGATCAGGAGTTTCCGTCAGGTGGAATGGCAGCTGTACCCGAAGATGTTCGGTCTGGCGGAGAGGGCTTGGAACAACCGTTCGACGCTGACCCTGCCGGAGTTCACCTCGCTGGTGTATCATTATATGCTTCCGCGTATGCAGGTGGCGGGTCATAATTTCCATTTGCAGTTGCCCGGCATCCACATAGAGGACGGTATGGTGTCGATGAACACGGTCATCGGTTCGGCGGCGGGCAGCGTGATTGAATACTCGCTGGACGGCGGCGCAACGTGGCTGACCTACATGGAACCGTTCGCGCTCAACAAGGATGTCCTACCGCAGGTTACGGACGATTACGGTACGGCGCGTGTCCTGAAAGCAAGATGGCGTTACCTTGACAAGATGTCAAACACGGTATGGCAATGGATTGAATAAGATGAAAAATTCCCTTTTGCAGATTTTCCGCTCGGCGGTATTCGCGGGCGTGTGCATCGCCCTTGCGGGGTACGGGTTCCTAGCCGGCAAGGCGGTGGGGACGTTCCTGTTCATTTTCGGACTGGCGACCGTGGTCAAGTACCGGCTCAAACTCTTCACGGGTACTGCGGGGTTTGTACAGAACGGTCAGGAGATGATGGAGTTGCTGCTGATTCTGGTCGGCAACTGGGTCGGTTGTCTGCTGATTGCGCTGATAGCCCGTTGCTCGCCGATGCCGCTGCAGGAAACGGCGCAGACATTGTTGGAGGGCCGTCTGGCCACTGGATGGTGGAAAGCGGGTATATTAAGCATCGGCTGCGGCATACTGATGACCACAGCGGTGACGTTCGCGCGGAAAGGAAACGAGATTGGCAACTGGATTCCTCTGATATTTGCCGTGCCGCTCTTTATCCATTGCGGATTCCCCCACTGCATAGCCGATGCGTTCTACTACCTGACTGTCCCGACGGATTTTTGGGCAACCAACGCAGGCAGTATATTGCTGCTGTACGGTATGCTGGTGGTTGGTAATTTTATCGGCTGCAATTTGTATCGGGTGATTGTCCGCCCAAAAGAAGAGAATGTATGAAAAGCAAAACAACCGAATATCCCGTTCGTCAGCAGTCCGACCTTCTGTCTTTCCTTATTGGTTCGGTAGGCACGACGCGCACAAACGCCAAACGCTGGCTGCAACACCGTCTGGTGTCGGTCAACGGCGTGGTGGTCTCGCAGTTCGACGAGGTGCTGTCGGCAGGCGACAAGGTGTCCGTCCGCAACGGTCAGGGTGCAGTGGAACTGCATCATCCGAAGTTGCGTCTGGTGTATGAGGATGACAGCCTGATTGTGGTGGAGAAACGTAACGGTCTTCTGTCCGTCCCCTCGTCCGCCGGTTCGTCGGAAACGACGGCATACTCCATCCTCCGCGCCTACGTGAAGAAGCAGAACGCGCGCAACGGCGTGTTCGTGGTACATAGGCTTGACCGCGAGACATCGGGACTGCTGGTCTTCGCCAAGTCCGCCGAGCTGCAACATTATATGCGCGACTACTGGCGGGAGATTGTCACACAGCGGACCTACGTGGCTGTGGCGGAAGGAGTGTTTGACAAAAAAGAGGGACAAATCCGCTCGTGGTTCACGGAGGACAAGCGCAACGCGATGGTGTATTCATCACCCGTGGATGACGGCGGAGATCTGGCTGTGACCAATTACAAAGTGCTGAAAGAATCATCGTCCGTACCCCTCCCGTTTCGTGCGAAAGGCGGTCTGTCGCTGGTCGAACTGCATCTGGAGACGGGCCGCACCAACCAGATCCGCGTGCATCTGGCATCGATTGGGCATCCCGTAGTGGGTGACCGCAAGTACGGTCACGGCAACGACCCCGACCAGACCAAAGCCCTTCAGCAAAGGAAGACAGACCGTCTGTGCCTGCACGCGCGGGTATTGGAGTTCATCCACCCCGTCACAGAACAGACACTCCATTTTGAGACACCTGTTCCCAAATCCTTTACATCGCTGGTAACAGCTTCATAACAACGAACAAGACTGTAAAACAAAGATATGAAGAAAGAAGAAGTAACAACCGAACAACTGGTTGCCACCATCGTGGAGGGCATCCGCAACAAGAAAGGCCAGCGCATCGTGTCGCTGGATCTGAGAAAGATAACCGAGGCACCGGTGGAGTATATGGTGATAGCCGAAGGCGGCAGCCCCACGCAGGTGGGAGCGATAGCCGATGAGGTGGACGACTATGTGCGCACCGAAACGCATATCCACCCGCTCGCCACAGATGGACGGCAGAACGCCGAATGGGTGGCACTGGACTATGGCACGGTATTTGTGCATATCATGTTGCGCCCGATGCGCGAGTATTATGATATAGAAAATCTTTGGAGCGATGGCACAACAACAGAGTACGCAGCCGACTAACCCCAATCCGTTCGGCAACAACCCCGACAACCCCAAGAAGAAAGGCATAGGAGGGTGGCTTTTCTATCTGTTCCTATTCGGTCTGCTGATATTCTTCTTCTATCCGGGCAACAAAAACAAGGTAGAAAAGGACTTGAGTTACACGCAGTTCACGTCCTACATTGAGCAGGATATGGTGGAGCAGCTGACCGTCTATGACGACAACAGCGCGAAAGCCACCATCCGTCCCGAGCAGCATAATGTGGTGTTCGGCACGCCCGAACGCGCGCAGGAGGTGAAGGGTATGCTCTCCACGCAGGTGCCTTCCGTGGAGGAGTTCTCCAAATACACGGATGACGTGAACGCGCGCCGCAAGAAAGCCGGACTCAAACCCATTGACATCAAGTACGAGAAATCGAAGGATATATGGTATCTGCTGTTAGTGAACATCGTACCGTGGATACTGATTATCGGTTTCTTCGTGTATATGAGCCGCGGCATAGGCTCGATGGGCGGCGGCATCTTCGGTGTGGGCAAGGCGAAAGCCCGCATCTTCGACAAGGATCAGAAGGACAAGGTCACGTTCAAGGACGTGGCAGGTCTGGAGGGCGCCAAGCAGGAGGTGGAGGAGATTGTCGCCTTCCTCAAGAATCCTGACAAGTACACCAGTCTGGGCGGCAAGATTCCGAAGGGCGCGCTACTGGTGGGGCCTCCGGGTACGGGCAAGACACTGCTCGCCAAGGCTGTGGCGGGTGAGGCGGACGTGCCTTTCTTCTCAATGTCCGGCTCCGACTTCGTGGAGATGTTCGTCGGCGTGGGCGCGAGCCGCGTGCGTGACCTCTTCCGTCAGGCGAAGGAGAAAGCCCCAGCCATCATATTCATTGACGAGATTGACGCTGTGGGGCGTGCGCGTGGCAAAGGTGCTATCACAGGCGGCAACGACGAGCGCGAATCGACGCTCAACCAGCTGCTTACCGAGATGGACGGCTTCGGCACCAATTCGGGTGTGATTATCCTCGCCGCCACCAACCGCGCGGAGATACTCGACCCCGCCCTGCTGCGTGCGGGACGTTTCGACCGGCAGATACACGTCGAACTGCCCGACCTGCAGGAACGCAAGGAGATTTTCGCCGTGCATCTCAAGCCGCTCAAACTGGACAGCACGGTGGATGTGAATTTCCTGAGCAAACAGACACCGGGATTCTCCGGTGCGGATATCGCTAATGTATGCAACGAGGCGGCTCTGATAGCCGCGCGGCACGACCGCCAGACCGTCGGCAAGCAGGACTTTATGGATGCGGTAGACCGCATAGTGGGCGGACTGGAGCGCAAGAACAAAATCCTGACGGACGAGGAGAAACGCTCGATAGCCTACCACGAGGCGGGGCACGCTACCATCAGCTGGCTGCTGCGGTGGGCAAACCCGCTGGTCAAAGTGACCATCGTTCCGCGTGGAGCGGCACTCGGCGCGGCTTGGTACCTGCCCGAAGAACGCCAGCTGACCAACAAGGAGCATATACTGGACGAGTTGTGCGCGCTGTTGGGCGGTCGCGCGGCGGAGCAGTGCTTCCTCCATCAGACTTCGACCGGCGCACTCAACGACCTCGAACGCGCCACCAAGCAGGCGTTTGCGATGGTGGCGTATTACGGCATGTCCGACAAACTGAAGGACATCAGTTTCTACGACTCCACAGGCAGATACGAATATGCGATGACCAAGCCCTACAGCGAGCAGACAGCGCAAGTGATTGACAGCGAGACATCCGCTATCATCAGTTCGCAGATGGCGCGCGCCAAGCAGATTCTGGAGGAACACGCGGAGCAGCACCACCGCATAGCTGAGATGCTCATCGAACGGGAGGTCATCACGAGCGACGACGTGGAGAGCGTGCTCGGTCCCAGACCTTGGAAAAGCCGTGGGGACGAAATCATTGACGACAATGCCGCTTTGGCGGAAATCAACACCGATAACAAACAAGACAATAACACAAATTCAACCGAATCATGAGAAAACTGACATTAAGCATCGCTCTGCTGCTGGGCGCGGTACTGACCGTTTTCGCGCAGCAGACACAACCGCTTCCCGTGGAGGACGGCGTGCGCATCGGTCATCTGGACAACGGACTGACCTACTACATCCGCCACAACGAGTACCCCAAACAACGCTGCGAGTTCCACATTGCGCAGGCGGTCGGAGCCGTGCTGGAGGAGGATGACCAGAACGGTCTGGCGCATTTCCTTGAACACATGGCTTTCAACGGCACGCAGCACTTCGCCGGCAAGGGCATCATCGAGTATTTCGAGTCCATCGGTGTGAACTTCGGCGGCAACATCAACGCCTACACCTCTCTGGACGAAACCGTTTACCGCTTGAGCGATGTGCCCACCATCCGCGATGGGATTATTGACAGCGCACTGCTGGTGATGCACGACTGGGCATGCGGACTGCTGCTCGAACCCGATGAGATAGATGCCGAGCGTGGTGTCATCCGTGAGGAGTGGCGCACGCGCAATTCGGCGGGTTATCGTCTGTGGTCACGTTCGCAGGCTCTCAAGTACCCGGGTACACAGTACGGAAAGCGCGATGTGATCGGCGACACGGCGGTTATCAACAACTTCGCCTACGACGCACTCCGCGCTTACTACAAGAAGTGGTACGGTCCCGACAATCAGGCGATTGTCGTGGTCGGCGACATTGATGTGGATGCCATCGAAAGCAAGATCAAACAGTTGTGGGCGGATGTTCCCGCCCGCGTGAACCGTGGCGAGCGTCCGCTCCACACCGTGCCGTTTAACACCGAGCCGCGCGTGTGCATCGTCACGGACAAGGAGGCGCAGTCATCCGATTTCCAACTACAGTTCCTGCACGAGCAGTTGCCCAAAGAACTGGAGAACACCGAATTCTCCTACCGTCTCGGTCTGTGCCGCTCGCTCATAACGAGGATTATTGACAACCGTTTCCACGAGATGGCACAGGAGCCGGATGCCGTGTTCAAATGGGGCGGTATCGGTTACGGCGAGGTGGTCAAACTGCGCGACGCGTTCATCGGTTCTATCGGTCCGAAGGAGGGACACGAGATGGAAGCGTACAAAGTTCTGCTTGAGCAGTTGGAGCGTATGCGCCGCTACGGCTTCACGCAGTCGGAACTGGACCGCGAGAAGACGGATATGCTGAACGGTTACGAGCGTTCGTACAATGGCCGTACAACACGAGAGAACATATCCTACACCCGCGAGTACATCCGCAATTTCGAGGACAACGAGTCCATACCTGGCATCGAGTGGGAGTATGAGTTCGTGAAGAAAACGCTGCCGGGCATCACCACGGACGAACTGCTGGAACTGGCGCGCACCTATATGCACGACAACCCGATTATCACCTACAACGGTCCGGAGAAAGAGGGCGTTGTCATTCCCAAGGAGGATGAACTGCTGGCAATGTTCCGCGATATGGAGAACCTGAAGGTGACAGCACCCGAGGAGCAGAAACTGCCCACGACCCTCGTCAAAAAAGCACCGAGAGCGGGAAAGATAAAGAAAGAGACGAAAAACGACACGCTCGGCACCACCGAGTGGCTGGNNCTGCTGTCCAACAGCATCCGTATCGTCATCAAGCCTACCAAGTTCAAGGAGGACGAGATCAGCCTGAGCGGCTTTGCCAAAGGCGGCGGCACCTCCCTCTATGAGGGTAAGGATCTGGCTTCCGCCATCTACGCGGACGACATAGTTAGTTATATGGGTCTGGGCGAGTTCTCCCGCACCGATTTGGACAAGGTGCTGACAGGCAAGAGTGCGTGGGCAAGTGTATGGATGGGTTCGCTGGACAAAGGTGTATCCGGCAGTTCGTCCGTCAAGGATTTCGAAACGATGCTCCAGTTGCTTTACCTGCGCTTCACCGCTCCGCGCCGCGATGAGAAGGCGTTTGCCACGTGGATGAACCAGACCCGTGAGGGCTTGATCAACAAGGAGATGAACCACAAGGGCATCTTCCGCGACTCCGTCTCCCTGATGGCCTCCGACCACTCCGACCGCACGTTCATTCTCACGATGGACAAGTTGGAGGAAATCAACCTTGACAAGATGATGAAGATCTACAAGGAGCGTTTCTCCAATCCGGCGGAGTTCACCTATGTCATTGTCGGGAATATCAACCCCGACGACCCTGCCGTGCGGAAAGCCGTCTGCCAATGGATGGGCGGTCTGAAGACCAACAAGAAAATTGACAAATGGATTGACAGGGGCGCACGCGCTCCGAAGGGTGTGCACAAGAACTACTTCTCCCGCAAGATGGAGATTCACACCGCCACCAACCGCATCCAATACACCGCCTACGGCATTCCCTATTCGCTTGACAACGAACTGAACATGGAGATGATCGGCCG
>DBVX01000037.1:13394-13844 GCA_002308815.1 Bacteroidales bacterium UBA1253 | reverse complement strand
TTCGACACCGACCCCGAGAAACAGGAACGCCTGATGCAGATTATCCACGAGGAGGTCATGACTATCGTCAAGGACGGACCGCTGGAGAAAGACCTGCTGAAAGAGAAGGAGTCCATGCTCAAGGATCATCAGGAGAATCTGGAAAAGAACTGGTGGTGGACCAGCACCATCAAGCACAACCTCAAGTATCCCGGCGAAAACGACCTCACTGATTATGTGCCTGCAGTTGAGCGCATCACGGCGGAAACCGTGCAGGCGATGCTCAAGCGGCTGGTTGATGCCGGCAATATGTTCGAAGTGGTGATGTCACCGGAAGAATAGAAGAAGGTCATATTCTCCTGCAGCACCGACTGCCGGAAAGGGATGAACAATTGACGGATTTGATGACCAACAACAAAAAAGTGAGAAAAAAATTGTCTTTTCGGGAAAACCGCCGTAACTTTGCGGCGG
>DBVX01000037.1:13216-13349 GCA_002308815.1 Bacteroidales bacterium UBA1253 | reverse complement strand
TCTTCGACCTCATCCGCCGCGAGCGGGAGCGTCAGACGCGTGGCATTGAACTGATTGCCAGCGAGAACTATGTGAGCGACCAGGTAATGGAAGCTATGGGTTCGGTTATGACCAACAAGTACGCCGAGGGCTA
>DBVX01000037.1:174-13136 GCA_002308815.1 Bacteroidales bacterium UBA1253 | reverse complement strand
CAGCCGCACTCCGGCGCGCAGGCGAATATGGCTGTCTTTATGACCTGTCTTCAGGCGGGCGACACGTTTATGGGTCTGAACCTGAGCCACGGCGGACACTTGAGCCACGGCAGCCCTGTCAATTTCTCCGGACTGATGTTCCACGCCATCGACTACAGCCTGAAAGAGGAGACGGGTCGTGTGGATTATGACGAGCTGGAGACAAAAGCCCGTGCAGAGCGTCCGAAACTGATTGTGGCGGGTGCCAGCGCGTACAGCCGCGAATGGGATTACGCCCGCATCCGCAAGGTGGCGGACGAGATTGGTGCCATCTTTATGGTGGATATGGCGCACCCTGCAGGACTGATTGCCGCCGGTCTGCTCAATAACCCGCTTCAGTACGCCCATATCGTCACATCCACAACCCACAAGACGCTTCGCGGCCCGCGCGGAGGTATCATCCTGATGGGCAAGGATTTCGCCAACCCGTGGGGCAAGACCACCCCGAAGGGAGAGGTGAAGATGATGTCCGCACTGATAGACAGTGCGGTGTTCCCCGGTACGCAGGGCGGTCCGCTGGAGCACGTGATTGCTGCCAAAGCCGTCGCTTTCGGCGAGGCACTGACCCCTGAATTCAAAACCTATCAACAGCAGGTGAAGAAGAACGCCGCCGTTCTGGCGCAGGCGTTTATGGACAAGGGCTACAAGATTATCTCCGGCGGCACGGACAACCACTCGATGCTGGTGGATCTTCGCACCAAGTATCCCGACCTGACCGGCAAGGTGGCGGAGAAAGCTCTTGTGGCAGCCGACATCACAACCAACAAGAACATGGTTCCTTTCGACAGCCGCAGCGCGTTCCAGACCAGCGGTCTGCGTTTCGGTACGCCCGCCATCACTACCCGTGGTCTGAAAGAAGACAAGATGGGATGGATTGTGGAACTCATTGACACTGTTCTGCAGGATCCCGAGAACGAACAGACTATCACGAAAGTTCGCGAGACAGTGAACGCAGAGATGGTCAAGTATCCGCTCTTCGCGTGGTAATGAAAGACTGCAAGTCCAACAAAATGACAAGAGTAGAACTATGAATGCCTCAAAGTATATTTTCCGCGTGCTACTGTTGGTTTCGATTGTCTATCTGGCGTATCTGTGCGTGTCCAGCGTGGTTGTCCCCATCCGTTTTGAGAACACACGTGTCGAACGCGAGCAGGCGGTTGTCGCCAATCTGATACACCTGCGCACTGCCGAGACGGAATACAAACTGGAGAAGGGACGCTATACAACCGATTTGGACTCTCTCGTACTGTTTCTCAAGACCGCTCCCAAAAAAGAGGTGCTGAAGGAAGGTTCACTGACCGACAAACAGCTGGAAAGCGGTATGACTGAGCATAAGGCCGCCAAACTGATGGAGAAAGCGTTGCTCAAAGCCCGTGTGAAACTTCGTACAGATGTGGATAGCGTGCTGTACGCATACGTATGGGCTAATGACCGTGACGTTATCGGAAACGGCCTGCAGGGCTTCCGCCGCGATACCATCTACAGGAACATGATCGAGACGCTGTTCAAAGGCGAGTTCACAGCCGACAACATAGCCGACATCACGTACATCCCTTACAGCAACGGTCAGCGTTTCGAGTTGGAGGTGAACAACACATACACCACTTCGCAGGGCATAGTTGTTCCGATTATGGCTGCCAAAGCGCACTACAGGACATACCTGAGCGATCTGAACAAAATGGAACTGATCAACCTCATTGACAAGGAGGAGAAACTGGATAACTATCCCGGTCTGATGTTCGGCTCTGTGGATGCGCCTAACAACAACGCCGGCAACTGGGAATAACAGAACGCAAGACTGCTATGCGAATCATCTCCGGCAGATTCAGGGGGCGCCGATTAGCGCCCCCTAAAAATATAACGGCACGACCTACGACCGATTTCGCCAAGGAAAGCCTGTTCAACCTGCTCAACAACCGTATGGATTTTGAGGGAGTTGATATGCTGGATTTGTTTGCGGGTACGGGCGGTATCGGGTTGGAGTTCGTGAGCCGTGGCGCAAGAAGCGTTACGGCGGTGGAGATGGCGCACACGCAGCAGAACTTCATCATCTCGGCGTGCAGGCAGCTGGGGGTTGACAATCTTCGCGTGGTCAGAGGCGATGTGTTCAAGTTCCTCGCTGCTTGTACGGCAAGTTACGACTTCATTTACGCCGACCCGCCGTATATGCTGGAGAACATTGACCAACTGCCCGATCTGGTGCTGCCCCATCTGCGTGAGGGAGGATGGTTCGTTCTGGAACACGGCAAAACAACCGATGTGACGTGGCATCCACGGCACAAAGAGACACGCTCGTACGGAAGCGTCTTCTTCTCGTTCTTCCAATAGAGAAGCGGCGATTCTGACAAACACAATAAACAACCAATAATGCAAGGAAACAACACAATGAAAAGGATGACGACCCTGATGACAGCGATGCTGACTGTCAGTATGCTGGTGCAGGCGCGCACCGTGACCGGTGTGGTGAAAGGCGAGAACAAACCGCTGGGTTCGGTCTTGGTGACCGACGGCTACAGTTTCGCGCAGACCGACGCGAAGGGAACCTATTCGCTCGATGTGAACGATAAGGCGCGCTTCGTCTATATTGTCACCCCGAAAGGCTATGTGGCGGACTATTCGACGGGTGTTCCGCAGTTCTACCAGCGTCTGGAGGACGGCAAGGACACCTATTCTTTCGCATTGCAGGCTATGAAAGGTGACAAGAACCGCTATGCGATGATCACGATGGCTGATCCGCAACTGGATGTGGACACCGACATTGACAAACTCTATGCGGAGGCTCTGCCCGACATCAAGGAGACAGCAGCCCGGCACAAGGACGTGCAGGTGGCGGGCATCGTACTGGGCGACATATCGTGGGATGTGTACAGCCACAACGAAATCTACAAGGACTTCGCCAAGAAGACAGGCATACCCATGTATCCCGTGATAGGCAACCACGACTTCGACAAGTACCTTGCCAAGAACCCTGATGCCAACTACGCGCACTGCTACGAGCGCGATTTCGGTCCAACCTACTACGCTTTCCAACTTGGCGATGCCTACTACGTGGTACTCAACGATATGCTCTATACGGGCAACAAGGGCTACGTATGCACGCTCAAGATGGAAGACCAGTGGAACTGGCTGATGCAGCTGCTCCGCTCCGCCATCAATATGGACAACCTCATTTACATAGCCATGCACGCCCCCGTCAAACCGGCGGAGGACAGCGGGCTGATTGGCAACGGGCAGGAACTGCTCAACGTCCTTCACGGCAAGTTCCAAGCAACGTTCATCACCGGACACCACCACCATAACACCAACAAGGATCTCGGCGGCGGCGTAATGGAGCACAATATCGGTGCCCTGTGCGGCAACTGGTGGACCGCTCCCGTCAGCAGCGACGGCGCACCGCGAGGCTATCAGGTTTTCGAGGGCAACGGCAGACAGCACTCGTGGTACTTCAAGGCAACCGGTTTTCCTGAGACATACCAGATGAAACTCTATCCGGTCGGAAGGGTGATGGACCGCCCCAACGCCGTGGTCGCCAAGATATGGAACGTGGATGACGGCTGGCACGTGCGTTACTACGAGGACGGCGTTCTCAAAGGCGATATGAGCCGCTTCTATTCCTACGACCCCGACTACTGCGAGTATGTGAACGGCGCGCGGGTCATCGATGACTATGTGCCATTCCGCACACGCAACTACTTCTCAGCCATCCCATCGGAAGGCGCGAAGGAAATGACTGTCGAGGCGGAGGATCGTTTCGGAAGAATCTACAAGGAAACAATCCGGCTTAAATGATTCCCGTTTCCTCCATAGAATCTGTATATTTTCTCGGCATCGGCGGTATCGGAATGAGTGCGCTGGCGCGCTGGTTTGCCGCGCGCGGATGCCGTGTGGAGGGTTATGACCGTACACCGTCACCCCTGACACGCGAACTGGAACAGGAGGGCATCCGGATTATCTACACCGATTCGCCTTTGGAAGTGGAGAATCTGCCGCAGACGGTGGTCTGGACACCCGCCGTTCCCGCACAGACCGCATTGTACCGGCATTTCCTGCAAAAAGGGGTTCCCATTGTCAAACGCTCGGAGATGCTGGGTTCCATAACAGGCAATATGCGCACGCTTTGCGTGGCAGGCACTCATGGGAAGACATCTACCGCCGCCATGCTGTCGCATATACTGAAACCCCAAGGCGTGAACGCCTTTTTAGGCGGCATCAGTATGAACGCGGATTCCAATCTCATAATGGACGGGAACAGCAATACAGTAGTGGTGGAGGCGGATGAGTTCGACCGCTCGTTCCTGCATTTGCATCCAGCAATCACCGCAATCACCGCAATTGATCCGGATCACCTTGATATTTATGGCACGGCGGAAGGCTATCAGGAGGGCTTTGAGCAGTACGCACGGCTGGTCAAGGAGGCGGTTGTCATCCGGAAAGGGTTCCATGTGGCAGGCAACGGACAGGCGCGGATATACTCGTACAGCATCAACGAACAGGAAGATTTTTATGCGGACAACATCCGGATAGCTGACGGACATCTGTTCTTCAGTTGGCATTCGCCGGACGGCGTGCTTTCGGATGTGGAGTTGGGTGTGCCGGTGCTGTTCAATGTGGAAAACGCCACTGCGGCTATGGCTGTGGCTTGGCTGGCAGGTGCGGATGAGAGGATGCTACGGGAAGGGGTAAAGACATACAGAGGCGTGCAACGGCGCTTCAACATCCATGTCCAAACCGACAGGGTGGCATATATTGATGATTACGCCCACCATCCGAAGGAACTGCTGACTGCGGTGCAATCCGCCCGGCGGTTGTACCCGCAGCGGTATCTCATCGGAATCTTCCAACCGCATCTGTATTCCCGTACACGCGACTTTATGGACGGATTCGCGGCGGCTTTAAGCGGATTGGATGAGGTGGTTCTGCTGCCTGTCTATCCGGCGCGAGAGACACCTATCGAAGGTGTCACTTCGGAAGCATTGGCAGAAAGAATACAAAGCGGACAGCCCGTCAGAGTGGTTCAGAAGGCCGGACTGGTTGATTATATATGCGGGCTTGTGCGCGCTTTGAACCGGCCGGTCACCGTCATGACACTCGGTGCGGGTGATATAGACAGACTGGCTGGTGATTTGGCTGCTGAACTGACAAAAACATGAAAGCTATGAGGAACATATACAGGATAACCGGCATTTCTCTGGCGGTTGCAGCGATAGTGGCGGGTGTTATATGGGCTTCCAGTGGCGAAGAGGAGGAGATATGCCGTGAGGTCAATATTGAGACGAGCGGAAGTTTCCTGACTGAGGGGCAAATCCTATCCGAGCTTCGCAGGATGAACCTTTATCCTGTGGGTACACCGATGCGTCGTGTTTCGACTCAGGCCATTGAAGACGGTATAACTTCCAACGAGATGGTGCGTGGCGCAACGTGTTACAAGCGCGGGGACACCATAGTCGAACTGTACGTGGAGCAGCGCACGCCCGTTCTGCGTGTCCTGTCCGACGTAGAGACGTATTATGTGGATACCGACCGCAAACGCATGCCTTTCTGTCAAGGGGGCAGAGCGGATGTGATATGGGTACGGGGACGTGTCGGCGAGCAGATGGCGCGGGAGGAGATTGCCGACTTTGCCGTATGGCTCAACGGCGACTCGTACTGGCAGCCTCGGATACGCAGCATAGAGATACGTGAGGGCAAGCAGGCAGTGCTTCTTCAGTCGGAAGGTGAGCCGGTTATTCTGCTCGGCAGAATGACGGATTATGAACAGAAACTGCACAAGGTTCGCCTGTTTATGGAAGAGATGAGTACCAACGGGGGGGCTGTTCCCGCTTACAGAGAATTGGATACCCGCTTTGACGGACAGATAGTGGGACGTTATTAACTTTGTTAAAATCAGACGAAAAGATGCCTAAACGACCAATCACCCATTCTGTAAAAGACCTTCCCCTTGTGGCGGTGGAACTGGGCAGTCATTCTGTCAGGGCTATGGCTGCCGAGAAAGTCGGCACGGATATGCTTCACATCTTAGCTTACGAGGAAAGCAACCAGTCCCCCTGCGTCAATCGCGGTATGGTGGATCAGATTAACGATGCAGGGTTTATGATCAACCGTGTTCTGCACCTGTTGGCCAACCGCATCCAAGTGAAATCCATTCCTTCCGCATACACTCTGATCGGTGGTAAAGGAATGACATTGGCTGCGGTCAAATCGAAACGCGACCTTATTCGCAAGCGTTCGATGAGTGAACAGATAATGAACGAGATGCGACAGGAGTGTATTGACAAAATCGAACGCCGCAATCCCGATGTGGCGGTGTTTGACGTGCTGCCTTCATATTACGTACTGGATGGTATGGAGCAGGATTCGGAGCCTACGGGAAACCAGAAGGCATCCGTGTGGGAAATTCATTTCAATGCCTTTGTCGGACACCGTGAGGCAAGGGAGAACCTGCTCAGGAGTTTTGAGAACTCCAAGACGACGATAGAGCAGACGTTTGTCCGTCCCGATGTGGTGCTAAGTGCCATCACAACGGGGCAGCCGGAAATACAGGAGCAAGGATGCGCTGTCATTGATTTTGGCGCGCAGACCACCACACTGACCATATTCAAGGGCAACCAGTTCCTGCACAACCTCGTTGTCCCGCAGGGCGGATGGCATATATCGCGCTTCATAGAGCAGCAGGGCGTTCCCTTCAATTACGCCGAGCATATCAAGTGCACATACGGTCAGGCATCTCCTCGTTATGTGGAACGCGATTCGGCGATGGTGCTGCCCAGCAACCATCCCGACCGCACCACTCAGCGCGTCAGCCTTACCGCTCTGGCGGAGTTCATAGAGATGAAGCAGGGGGAGATCCTCCAACCCATCCTCAATGTTCTGCATCAGTATGAGGAACGCTTGGGCGGGGTTTATCTGACAGGCGGTGCATGTATGCTGGGCGGACTGGTCGAATGGATGCAGGAACGCACCTCGCTGCCCGTACAGTTCGGAAGCCACGCCTACTTGCTGGACCGCCAGACTGATGACGAGTTCTGCAAGCCGCAGTACGCTTCCTTGATAGGCGCACTCATCCACGGATCGGACTGGCGCGACAGCCATACCAATCTCGTTGTCCGCGACCGCAAGTCATTCGCCAGCCGCGTGCTCCAGGCCACACAACAGGAGATTATCTATATCTTCACAGACACCGAAAAGCCTGAATAAAAACCAACCACGAAAATACAATAACAGCTATGGAAGACGATACCTTATTGCCCATCCAGCTTGAATTCGCCCAAGACTCCATCATCAAGGTGATGGGAGTCGGCGGTGGCGGCGGCAACGCCATCAACTATATGTACCGCCAGAACATTCAGGGCGTTACTTATCTTATTTGCAACACCGACCGTCAGGTTCTCAGTTCTTCACCCATCCCAGCCAAACTCCAGTTAGGACCGGGACTGGGAGCCGGCGGCCGTCCCGAACAGGCGCGCCAGTACGCGGAGGAAAGCCGCGACCGTATCAAAGAGGCTCTGGATGACGGCACGAAAATGCTCTTCATCGCAGCCGGAATGGGCGGCGGAACCGGTACAGGCGCTTCTCCTGTCATCGGCGAGGTAGCGAAGGAGATGGGCATTCTGACAGTAGGCATAGTCACCATTCCGTTCGCCTTTGAAGGAAAGAAAAAGATAGAGAAAGCGATGCTCGGCGTGGCGGAACTCGCCAAACACATGGATGCCATCATCGTCATCAGCAACGAGAAACTGACCAAACTCTATCCCAATATGAACATCAAGACCGCTTTCTCCAAAGCGGATGATGTGATTACCAATGCCGCCAAGTCAATAGCCGAGATTATCAATGTGGAAGGCTATATCAACACCGACTTTGCTGACGTATATAACACGCTCAAGGACGGCCGCGTGGCGATTATGAACGTCGGACAGGCAGGAGGCGAGAACCGTCTGCCGAATGCCATACGCAACGCTCTTGAGTCGCCACTTGTCAATTCCAACGACGTGCACGGTGCCAAGCGCATACTGCTGCAACTCTACTGCTCGCAGGAGCATGACATACTCGCATCCGAGTTTGACCAGCTTCATGAGTTCGTGGATCAGGTAGGCGAGGACGTGGAAGTGCAATGGGGGGCAACCTACGATGACACGTTAGGGGAGGACGTTCGCATCACACTGATTGCAACCGGCTATACCATCAGCGATATTCCCACCACCGAACCTGACAAGGATCAGAACCGCCCATCCATCCCGGAGGCCATTGAGATGAATTATCCGAACGAGGATTTGGAAAGAAAGAGAAAAGAGGAGGACACCAGAAAAGAAGAGGAGGCGAGAAAAGCGGAGGAACTCCGCAAGGCGCAGGAAGCCAAACGTCTTGAGATTACAGGTATGACAGCCGCACAAACCGCAGGGACATCCCGTTTGCAGCAAGTACATGACAATGAGTTCGTCATCCGGTTCGAGGATACCGATATAGAGAAGCAAAATGAACCCGAAAGCAAAGAGAAACCGGAGATGAGACAGGATGACAAGCAGAAAAAAGACCTCTGGGGGTGGATGCGGGGAAGAAGATAATTACAGATAAAGCAAGATACTATGGAACAGAAAGAAACAACCCTTTGGGACGTTTTATGCATTTGTGCCAGAGGTTTGACCAGAGCGGCGCAGTGGTGTATAACGGTGGTAGCAAGGATGCTCCGCATCTCATTCCAACGATGGTGGATAGTAGGTGGAGTTATGCTGCTCGGTACAGCTGCGGGTATTTATTATTCGCGTCCGGCGAACAAAATCTACAAAGTACGGGCTGTAGCCACATTGAATGGACCGTCTGTCAACGAAGTGAAAAATTTCTACGAGTCGCTTCATGAGGATTTTAATGCCTACTATGTGATTGATTGCCTGAACGATGGTGTAGCTGACTATACGGATTACGACAGGAAAAACTCGCTGACCGACACCACACGGGTGGTGATGAAAGATCAGATAGCGTTTCAGTTCACAATCAGCAATCGGAAACAGATACCTTTGTTTGAGGAGCGGATTATGTATTATCTGAACACCAATCCGCAGTTTGTGGATGAATATCAAGTCTATAAGAAGCACGCAGACAGGCAGTACCGCTTTGACTGTGAGCAGGTGGACAAACTGGACTCAATGACTACCGCTTTCTATGCCAATGCGAATGTGTCACAGATTCACTCCAATGCTTGGGAACTGACGATGGGGCGAAAGGAAATCGTCCTGCCTCTGAAGAGTATAGAGGTATTTATGGAACACAAGGCAGCGCGTGACAGCCGATATGCCCTCACCACAGCTCCTGTCGTGCTGCACGGACACTTCGAGCCGATGCACAAAGCTATCAACGGCAGAAAGAAATGCACTGCCGTAGGACTGATTGCCGGATGGCTGTTAGGATGTCTTATCGCTTTTTTATTAGACGAAAGACAGCGTATACTACAATGGCTGAAGCAAAAAGAATGACAATTGCCACGCTCAATTCGTGGCTGTACGTTTCTATCAGTTCCTTCTGCCCGTTGGCAAGGTAGCCGAGTAGTGCCAAAACAGTGTTCCAGATAAAGGCTCCCATTGCCGTATAGAGCAGGAACTGACTGAAATGCATCCGGCTCAAACCCGCAGGGATACTGATTAACTGGCGGATACCCGGAATGAGTCTTCCTATGAACGTACTGATACGACCGTGATCGTTGAAGTACGTTTCCGCTTTCTGTATCTTCTCCCCGCTCAGTAGCAGGGCGTGTCCCATACGGCTGTCCGCAAACTTGTAAACCAGCGGGCGACCGAGCCAGACACTTAACGCATAGTTGATAATCGCCCCCAAGACAGCACCGAGCGTGCCGAAGAGGACAATCAACAGCACATCTACCGGGTAGTTCCCTGTTACTGCCAGCGCGCTGGCGGGATTCTCCGCCACGTATGCCGCCGGAGGTATGACCACTTCGCTCGGGAAGGGGATGAAAGATGACTCAACGGTCATCAGCGCGGTAACCGACCAATAGTTCATATTGGCCGAGTACCACGCGATGGTCTGACTGATGATATTCAAGGCTAAGGATAATTACGTCGTTTTACAGGAAGATGAGATGCACCAGGATGTAAACGGGCAGCAGAACAATCAGCGAGAAGCGGATCATATAGCCGAAGAACGAAGGCATCTTGATGTGGTTTTCCTCCGCGATGGCCTTGACCATAAAGTTCGGTCCGTTGCCGATATAGGTCATTGCCCCGAAGAAGACCGCACCGATGGATATGGCTTTCAGTATGATCTCCGGTATTCGCGCCACGTATGTAACGCCATCCACCACGCCGTCGCCGTTCTCCAGCAGACCGCTCGCCATCGCCTGCAACGAGTCGGGCAGACCCGTTGCCATCGACCAGAAGGCGACCGCCGTAGGCGTATTGTCAAGGAACGATGAAAGCAGACCGGTCGCATAGTAGAACTGCCAGGGCGCATCCAGACCGAGCGAGGAGGCATTCTGCTCAAGGAAGATGAGGGCGGGAGCCATCGTGGTGAAGATACCGATAAACAGAGCCGCCACCTCAAGAATCGGCGCCCACGTGAATTTGTTGTCCTCGTAACGCACTTTCTTCTTGGTTGTCACGAGCGAAAGTACCATAAAGACAACCATTACTATTTCGCGTAGGTATTTCAGATAGAGCGGAGCATGCTCCTCACCCATGGCGGGAATGGTTCCTGCATTAAGGAAAGCCACGCTGCACACAATGCCGATGAGCCAGACGAAATTGATGCTGCCGGTCAGACGAAGCGGCACCTGTTCGCGGGAGTCTGCCGACAAGGCTGTCCAGTGTTCTTTACTGTAGTAGTACGTATCAACGAGGAAATAGGTAATCAGCAGTATGACACCGGTAAATAACCATTCTTTCCATAGCGTGGCGAACCATGTGAACGCCGCACCGCGTAGGAAAAGCATAAACAATGGCGGGTCGCCGAGCGGAGTCATCAGACCGCCGCAGTTCGCCACCAGTGCAATGAAGAACAGTACCGTATGAACTGTGTATTTACGTTGCTGATTGGTAGTGAGTAGCGGACGGATGAGCAGCATCGCCGCGCCGGTCGTTCCCATAATGGAGGCCAGCACGAAACCGATAGCAAGAAAAGTGGTGTTCACCCACGGCTTCGCCTTGATGTCACCGTTCAGGTGAATGCCGCCCGTAATGACGAACAACGCCAGAAGCAGAATGATAAAAGGCACATAGTCGAAGAAAATGGTGTGAACCAGTTCGTGGGACAGTCCTTGAACCAGCATGTACACGGCCACTGGAATACCGAGTATACACGATACAATCAGTTTGTTGCGGTTGCTTTCCCACCATTTTTCCGCCACCATCGGCGCGATGGCTATGGCGAGGAGCATGATTGCGAATGGAATCATCGTCCACGTCGGCATCTGGAATACTTCGTTCATTGTGTATGGAATTATAAATTGCTTATCGCTGATAAAAACGCACAAAGTTACTACAATGTTCGTACATCCAAAAAACTTTTTTAAGCTGTATTCATCTAATTATCGTGAGTTCGATATATGAAATATGCTGAAATACAGTAAATAATATACGAAATATCTCCGATTGAACTTGTAGCAAAACTCCCACGGCAGGAATGCCGGATCTATCCGCTGTAAGACGCTCTGACACCGCAGGCAGGATGCCTGCGTACCAAGCGAAGCCGGAAACCGCTGAATGAAATGCACAAAAACCTTCTAAAACCACCGAAATTGCTTAATAGAGAGCGCAAAACAAAGAAAAATGCCGTAAAGGTGTTTTTTTTTGCGAAAATGTTTGGCGAGACGGCGTTTTTGCAGTACTTTTGCCTGCTTTTTGAGCGTTTATGCAACGATGTAATGCATTGATAAACGATTGGATGAAGCTGCGAACAGGGAAGCCCCTATGGTGCGGCAGCCGACTGAAAAAGAATAGACAAACAACAATCAACCAAATAATTAACAAAAAAAAGTTACAATGCCTACAATTCAACAGTTAGTTAGAAAAGGAAGAGCAGAACTTATCGACCAGAGCAAGAGCCCCGCGTTGGACAACTGTCCGCAGCGCCGCGGTGTCTGCGTCCGTGTTTACACCACCACTCCCAAGAAGCCTAATTCGGCTATGCGCAAGGTGGCTCGTGTGCGTTTGACCAACCAGAAGGAGGTGAATGCCTACATTCCCGGCGAGGGTCACAACCTGCAGGAACACAGCATCGTGATGGTGCGCGGCGGACGTGTGAAAGACCTGCCTGGTGTGCGTTACCACATCGTGCGTGGCACGCTGGATACCGCCGGTGTGGCGAACCGCCTGCAGCGCCGCTCGAAGTACGGCGCGAAGCGTCCGAAGGCGAAGAAATAAGCCGGTGTCCGGATAGATCCGGGTACATAAGAACTGCTAAACAATTCTAACTGAAAGTTCCATGCGTTGGGACTGGGAAATGAGGGTTGATCGGTTGAGTAAGGCGGATGTGTTCCCCTGAAGACGACAGGCAACCAAAACAACGCAAGCACGGCTTGCAAGTAAACAAAAAACACACTACAACAATGAGAAAAGCAAAACCAAAGAAACGTGTCATCCTGCCGGATCCGAAGTTCGGTGAGGTTATGGTGGCGAAATTCGTAAACCACCTGATGCTGGACGGTAAGAAGAGCATCGCTTATGGCGTGTTCTATACCGCATTGGATATCGTAGGTCAGCGCAACAAGGAAGAGGGCAAGACCGCTCTTGACATCTGGAAACAGGCGCTGGACAACATCACCCCGATGGTGGAGGTGAAGTCGAAACGTATCGGCGGTGCCACCTTCCAGGTGCCCACCGAGATTCGTGCCGACCGCAAGGAGTCCATCTCGATGAAGAACATGATCAACTTCGCCCGCAAGCGTTCCGGCCACTCCATGGCAGAGAAACTTTGTGCAG
>DBVX01000037.1:0-149 GCA_002308815.1 Bacteroidales bacterium UBA1253 | reverse complement strand
ATGCACCGTATGGCTGAGGCCAACCGTGCGTTCGCACACTTCCGTTTCTAATCTCCGGTTGAAAACAGTACGCCTATTATATAAGGTATAGCATAGATGGCCAAACAGGACTTGACATATAACAGGAACATCGGCATTATGGCGCACAT
>DBVX01000091.1 GCA_002308815.1 Bacteroidales bacterium UBA1253 | reverse complement strand
CCCGAGGCAAACATCTGACCTGACGGACAGAAATCACATATAAGGCACAAGGTTGCGGATGAGGTGGCATAAAGTACTAAAGTCAGATAGCTATACGGAGCGACCAATGTAAATGTGGCAGGTATTAGATGGAAAGAGTGCGTCCATAACTGGAGAGGTCTCACGAGCGCGCCTTTAGGCGAGTAGTAACAATGAGTCGTGAGAAGTCAGCAGACGCCATAGTACCTAAGGCACGTGTGCCTATGGGGAAGGGCAAAACCGTGCAGCGGATAAGTAACTGAGCGTTACGGCTATTTATAAATCGTTGCTCCGCCTGGAGGTCACTTACTGATAGTATGACGGAATCAGAGGGTAGCTAAGGACGAAGAATGATAGCCGATGACCGAAGACAACAAGACGCACACCCTTGTGGTGTCAAAGCACGGAACCGCCGTATACGGAACCGCATGTACAGTGGTATTATCCGAAAGATACTTGGTTTACAGGGTTCGTCTTGGGCGAGCAGATGCCGGGAGAATCTCTCGAAACAACATACGAACGCATCAAGAATGAGGCACGTGTTGAAGCCGCTTCAAGCGTAAAAACTTCTATACAGAAGGATATGCTAAGCAGCAATAGCAGCGAGATGGTTCAGACGGGTACAATCTTTGACGAGCGGGTAACAGAAGTATTTCACTCCAAAACACACATCTCTGTTGATCTCCAGATTCCCGGACTTAAGGTGGATGTTTGGCAAGATCCTAAAACAAAAGAAATAGGTGCTTTTGCTTTTGTACAGCGGCGTGAAGTTGAGAGAAAGACAGAGAAACAAATTACTGCTTTACTCTCCAAATTGGAAATGATACTTCAGAACACCGAGCAACTGATTGCATCCGGACAGAAAATGGAGGCACGCAAAACGGCAGAAAAAGCACTTCCTATGTTTGCTGAAATTGAACAGCACCAGAAACTGCTCTTGTCAATCAGCGATGATATGGAGGCTTTACAACTTGGTGAAACCCAAACCTTGCGCAGTCAGTTTATAGAACAACTGGCAGCTCTTAAAAACGGCATCTATATCTGTTTGAGGTGCAACGCAAATCTGCCGGATGGAAGTCGGTACACCGCGTTGAAAGGCGAAATTACGGGTGCTTTGTCGCCGATGGGATGTTCTTTCACGGACAACGAGGATGAGGCAGACTGGTTTGTGACCGTTGATGCCACTTCAAGAGAGTACAACGCATCCCAATCAGGAGAGTACACATCCTATGTCGTGTATGTAGAGACAGACATATCCGTCAGGAAGGTAACCACAGGTCAAACGGTGTATGAGGATCGTTTGAGCGAAAAAGGATGCCATACCCACAACTATGAGCAAGCTGCACGCGACGGCTATAAGAAAATCTCACCCAAGATTAGCACTGTTATCAAACAGCAGATACAGAAATAACAACAAATTGAATAATATGTCAATGAAAAAGTTTCTTATCCTTGTATTGTGTAGCGTTTCTCTATTCGCGACCGCACAGAAAATAGCACTGCTCGAGCCTCGTGCTGGTGACGGATCCATAGTTTCCGGAATGGAGAAAGCCATGGTGCGGGGCGAACTGCGCAAGGCCATCGTCAACCACTCCGGCTTTGAGGCATTCACGCGTGCGGATATCGACCAGTTGATGCAGGAACAGGATTTCCAACGCACAGGAAATGTAAGTGAAGAAGATATCCACAGAATGGGAGAGATGTCCGGTGCGGATTACCTGTGTATATCCACGCTCAACAAGTCGGCGAATGAGTTCTATCTGGAAGCCTATCTGATTAACGTCGAAACAGGTGCTATCAGTAATCCTGCAAGTCAATTCGGGGAGTTAATCAATGGCAAGCTTGGCAATATGTTGTCAGTATGTCAGGCTCTGGCGCAGGAACTGCTGGGGGTAACTCAACCTGTTGCCCAGCCCGTGATTACCCAAAAAACACCGAATCAAAACAGACCGGCAAGAAACACATCCGTGCAAACAAAACCGCAGGAAAGCAACCAACAGATTGCATCGCAGGCTCTGCCAAAAGGCATTGGCGAAGTGAAAGTGTTTCCGGACGGAAGCAGGGGGTGTGTTTTCTATCTGGCTGACGACGGACACGGACTGGCTGTATCGTTGGATGAGGCTGTAATGCAGTGGGATAGCAGCCGCAAGAAACGCGATATCCAGCCGTTGCCAAATGAAGACCGTATAGCCAAATATATTCCTGTGGCATTGGGATTGCAGAATACGGAGGCCATCATCCAGACACTCGGTATCCAGAACGCACCCGCAGCCGCATGGTGCGCGAATCACGGAGAGGACTGGTATCTGCCGAGTGCAGGTGAACTCTGGTACCTGTTCGTTGAGGCAAACGGAGGCTCGCAGAAAAAAATCAACAAGGAAACCATTAATAACGGTCCTATCAACAGGGCGATTATTAGAGCAGGAGGAAGACCTTTGTCAGGCGATAATTATTGGAGTAGTTCGGAAAATGACAATGATGACGTATGGAAAGTGAGTGGTTCCGGCAGTCTCGGTCAGTCTGAGAAAGACGATGAGGAAAAGGTACGTGCCGTAAGGGTGTTCTGACGGGGTACATTTTTTTATAAAGAAAGTTCAAGGGCGCGAGCATCGCCGACAAGAACGAACTGCTCTTCCTGCACGGTATTCAACTACAACGACCTCCCTTTGTGGCAGAAACGCGGAGCGGGTATGTATTTCGGGGGCATACTGCCGCCTGCTTGCCATACGGGTCTAATCCCGCAATCCCCAAATTTATAGGAAAAGCATATTTTCAATTTACATACACCGGAAGGACGAACACGATATAATCGCAAGATTCGGCTAAATTTTGCGGTTATAGTCGCAAAAATTAGATATAATTTGCGGTTGTAATCACAAATATTGTAATTTTTGTTTGCGTACATCAAATTTTGCTTGTACCTTTGCGGCATCATTTCAAAATATGCGATTATGATTACCCGCGACATTCTTCAGCCGATTCAACAGGATTTCGGAAAAGGCAAGATTATAGTGATACTCGGTCCGCGTCAGACGGGCAAGACGACCTTGCTGGATCAGTTGGCGTCACAATACGAGGATGTGTACCGTCTCAATTGCGATGATTATGATGACGCATTGGTGCTTACTCACCGCAGTTCAACGGAGTTGCGGCAGTTGCTCGGCAGTCATCAGTTGGTGCTGATAGATGAAGCGCAAAGGGTGGAAGATATAGGATTGACGCTGAAAATGATGACGGATTTGAAGACAGCGGTTCAAGTGGTGGTGACCGGCTCATCGTCATTGGATCTTGCCAACAAGATTAACGAACCTGCCACAGGACGGCTGTTCGAGTACAAGATGTATCCGCTCTCCACCCATGAACTTGCCGCTCATACAGATTCCCGTTCTGAACGGAGGTTGCTGCAGACAAGAATGATATACGGCTATTACCCGGAAGTGGTTACTCGTTCCGATGATGCCAAACGCTTGCTTTCCTCCATTGTGAATAGTTATCTCTACCGTGACTTGTTAGGGTTCAATGGCATCAAACGGCCGGAACTGCTGCAGAAACTGGTTCGAGCGCTGGCATTGCAGGTAGGCAGTGAGGTATCGTACAATGAGTTGAGCCGTCTGTTGGATGCCGACCGGGGGACGATAGAGAGTTATATTCGCCTGCTGGAGCAGTGCTTTGTCATTTTCCGTCTGCCCTCTTTGAGCCGGAACGAGCGGAATGAGATAAAGAAAGGCCGCAAGATATATTTCTATGACAATGGTGTAAGAAACGCTTTGTTAAACAACTTCGCACCGCTTGAGTTGCGCAACGACACAGGTGCGCTATGGGAGAATCTGATGATTTCGGAGCGAATCAAGCGGAACGCTTTAGCGGGGCGTTATGTTCAACTGTATTTTTGGAGAACGGTCAGTCAGCAGGAGATAGACCTGATAGAAGAGGAGGACGGACGGCTTGACGCGTTCGAGTTCAAGTGGAATCCTGCCAAAAAAGCGAAACTGCCGTCCGCTTTTCGGACGGTGTACCCGGAAGCGGGTTTTGAGTGCATAACGCCGGAGAACTATATGGACTGGCTGAAATGCGATTGACAAGCGAGGGTGTGCCATAATTCTGGCACACCCTCGCTTGTCTATACAGCACGCCCTTGACGGGCAAATGCCCATCAAATCAGATTGCCGTGGTCATACGAAGGAGCGAACTCCTTGCGGGCAGGGGCTTCCGCATCCACTCCGGGAACCGAAGGAGCTTCGCTCACGTCCAACAACAGCGATTCACAGGGGAGCAGAACCGTTTCCGACTGCGGTGCAAAATATTCTTTCTTCATAGTCATTTTCTGATTACAGGATTATTCATTTATCAGTCGGGGTCAGCCGCCCGGAAGCGGCTGACCCTTCCATAGCGTTTAGCGGACCTGGCGGCCGGTTACGTCATACCACTTGCCGTCGCGGACAATGTAAATCTGTCCGTCAAGCAGCACCTTGCTTGTGCCTTCCGAATCGAGTACGATGTTCTCAATGCCGGTCGGCGAGTCGTAGCGACCCATCACGAGGCGGCGGCGGTTGGGAGCGGGATTGGGTGTGCCGGGCAGTTCGGACTTGACGATGTAAGCACGGTTGGCGCGTACCCAGTTGTCGGAAGCCGGACGCAGTTTGTTCTGATAGACAATGAGCGTGTCGGGATCGTTGTGAGCGAGCAGATCAACGAACGTGCCGCGCATACCGTTGTTCACGCCAGCCTCAGTAGTAGTGGTCTTGCCAACCAGCGCGCGGATAGTCTCGCCTTCAGCCTGGAACAGGTAGGGTTTGCCCTTCGGATAGACACCGCCTTCCTTTTCGGACTCAATGAAGCGGACACCGTCCTCAATCTTCATTTCAGGCTCATAGAACACAGCACCGTCCAGTTCATAGATGTCGGCATTCCAGCAGATAGTACCCAGTTTGCCGGGTTCGAGACCCTCGCGGAGGGTAACAAACTCCTTGTCTGTAAGGTCGATATCAACGTACTCGTTGAGCTCCATCGTCTTCGTGGAACACAAGGATGCGTTGCTGCTGAAGTTAACCAGCGCGTAGTTCTTGAAATCAGAGGTGTTGCTGCCGTACATATAGAACGAGCGGGTATTCTCGACGGCGTAGCAGCCATACGTGTCACTCCAAGTCCAATAGAAAGGCTCGTCGCTCCATGAGAGCGTGGTGTTGCTGCTGTTGCCCTTGAGGTACTTGCCGTTCTGCGCCTGATACGTGACACCGTTTGCCGATTCGGTAACGGTCCACGTGATGGCGGCACGGTCTGCAACAGGCACATTGACCATCTTGCCGTTAATCACACCTTCCAGAGGCACTGCGTTCAGCGCGCCGCTTGACAGATTCTGTCCCATTGCATAATAAGTGTCGCCTCTCTTGACCACAATAGCCGTATGGGTTACGCCGGGTGTGGAGGCCTCGATGACGGTAACAGGCAGGATTACGGTTTCCGTCTTGTTCTCCAGCGAAGCGGTAACAGTCACGGAAGTCTGGGAAGTGAGGGTGAACTCTGTAGGATCGATGCTCCAAGCCACACGGCCGGTTACGTTCACAGGCTCCTGATCCACGCCTCCTACGGCATACACCGCAGTAACGTACAGACCGTCGGTGCTGAACGACTGGCCTACCTCATACTCGGTAGTGGTTGGCGTACCGCCGATGGTGAGGCTCTTGAGTTCGGGTCCGCCCTCCTGGTTGATGCCGTACATCACGAAGCGGTAGTCTGTACCGGATGAATGCGAGAAAGTAATTTCAGTCGGTTCTGCTACAGCATCAAAGGTGAAGTGGAAGTGCTGGTCAACCGGGTCGTTCTCCAATGTATAAGTACCCGAGTTCTTCACGCCTGCGTCTCCTGTCAGTTCGAATTCCTCAGGATGATCTCCTGTGCTTGTGCTTGTGTTAATTGACACACCTGTTACATTGATTGTTACAGATTTGCTGTTCCATGCGGCGGCATGGAAGTGGAGCGTGTGTGCTCCGGCGGGAACGGTAACCACAACGCTACCTTTCTTTGCACTTGCACCTACTTTCTGCGCGCTGAATTCAGTACCGGCGATATTCACTTTGCTGTTGGTCTCATAGGATTCACCCGCGCCGGTGAACACCACATTGCTGGTATAGACGGTAGCCCACGGGCAGACAGTTTCCCATTGCGCCGTGAAGGTTACGTTGGCGGCGGGCATGGTATAAGAAGCACCCGCTGCGTAGTCGGTTGTACCGTCGTTCCAGCCGGTGAACTTGTGACCGGCATAGGTGAACGTGTTGGCGGGCAGCGTGAATACTTCGCCCTCCAGCTTGTCGGCCACCACGGGAGCCGTACCCGCACCGCCGTTGGCATCGAAGGAGACGGTATAGCGCGGCTGCACACCTACCACGGTTACGTTGAAGGTGGTGGAAGCGGCGGCGTAGTTGAGCGCGTTATCATTAGCCGTTGCCGCCATGTTGGCGGTGATGATGGCTGTACCTTCCGCCACGGCGTGCAGGCTGTTGTTCACAATGGTAACCAAACTCTCGTTTCCGGTAACGAAGGTGATGGCACCGTCGCTGCCGTTGCTGTTGATGGTCAGGTCGGTTTCTGTGATATCGGGTGAACCCACCTCAAAGGCGGTCACATCCTCAATAGCCAGTGTGACGGGACGGATTTGCGAGAGCAGGTAACTCTGACCGGAAACGAACTCGGGTGTGTTGCCGTTGTAGTTCACAACCTTGCCTTTGACAATCACCTCATCACCCTCTTTCGGATAGTTCGTAGCGGTGAAGTTGGCATTGTTGAAGCCCTTGCCGTTATAAACGAGCAGTTCGTTGGTGCCGTCGGAAATCTTGTAACGACCGTTCGTATTGCCAATCTTCTCCTCGCTGACCGTACCGGCAACAACTATCTCATCTGCCGAATTGGTTGTTCCAATGGCGGTGGTGATGATGTCCAGCGCTTCGGTGACTGTGTAAGGATTGTCATCTGCGTTGGCGTACTCATTGACGGTCACGTTGTAGGTGGCAGTCTTTGTCTCTCCGCCAAAGGTGTAGGCAACGGTAATGGTGTATGTGTCGGCAACAGCGTTGTTGTATGTGCTCTCCGTGTCATAGGAGGCTTCGGCAGACACATCGGCGGGTTCGCCCTCCGAGTATGTGGCGGTAACGGTCGGGTGAGGCAGAGCCTGTCCCTTATAGACGGTGTACGCGTCCTGACCAAGGGCAATCGATACCAACTCTTTGGCGGAAACGGTGACAGCCACATCATATGGGATACTGGTCACCCCGCTGTAGGTGGCGGTCACGTGAACGGTGGTGCTTGCGGTCACCTTGTCCTCGGTGAGGTCGGTAGCCCAAGTAATGTCCGCATTGGGGATGAGCGCGATGTAGCCCGTGTTGCTGTAGTGAGCCGTGGCGGTCAGTCCGTCGTAGTCGAACGTCTCGTTGGCGGAGTACTCTGTCTTGACTGCAGTACCACCTACAGTAACAGAGGAAAGAACTTTGGCGGTATAAACCTCAATCGTGTTGCCGGCATCCAGCTCGCGGTAGGCGTTATATACCTTATAATTACCATGCAGCGTAACACGGTCACCCACAGCAACAACGTCCGTATAAAGACCTGTTGTGCGATATGCTTCCAGTTGGTTGCCGGCGGTCTGTTGTCCGTCATCCGAGATAAAGAATGTCACTTTTGTTCCGTCGTAGGCGGTCTGAATCTTGCTTACAACGCCGGTAACGGTCACGTCGCTGAGTGTGGTCAGCGAGTATGCGTCCAGCCAAGTGAACAAATCGGTGACATTGATGAACGGCAGGTTGATGGTATAAGTCGCCGAAGCTACGGTACTATGGTTCTCGCCCTTGTAGGCGATGGCTTTGATTTTGTACGTTCCTCTTGCGTCAAGCGTTATGCCCTCGTTCTCGTCATAGAGGGTGGAAGCCGATGTCGGATTGGCAGGTGTGCTGCCGTCGGTGGTCATCGTGTAGTAGATGGAAGCGTCGGTGGTGGCGGTGGACAGAAGAACCAGCTGCGCGGAGGTGTATGTGCCGTCAGCTACGTCAAACTCGGGAGCCTCCACACCGATAACAAATGCAGCCGAAACGGTGATGGCGTATGCGGGCATGATCAGTTTGCCAGTCGCGGCATCGTACACATCGTCTGTGACATCATTGCCACCATCGGTCTTGGTAACAGTCACCGTACCGATATAGCCGTCTTCAGCGGTGAGAATAACGTCCAGTACGTCGCCCTCATTTGCCGAGGCACCCGATGCAAGTCCTATACCATCTTTCTCAATAGAAACCGTGCCATGATCGGGAGAGGCATTATACGTGATAGCGGAAGCCACCAGCGAGCGCGTGGTCAGGATGACATCATCAATAGCACGGACAGCGGTCGATGTTCCTCCTTCGTAGAAAATACCCACATACACGTTGGTATAAGCACTCAAATCAGCGCTCACTTCAATCCATTGACCTTGAGACATTGTTGCAGCCGACTGGGAAGTCACGGTCGTCCAAGTCGAGTTGTCGGAAGATACACGTACATACCAAGTGGTAGAAGTGCTATTGCCGCTCGTTTTCGACACATAGAAAGTGAGCTCGTCGGGACCTGCAATCTTGGCGGCTGTCACCATCGACGCAGTCGTTTTACCGCCAGTGGTGCCATAGTGTGTTTTCCCGTGTGCTGTGATTTGAGTAGTCTGCTGGGAAACGATATTGGTGAAGGTCCAGTCGGTATAAGCGGACAGCTCCTGTTCGAAGCTTACACCCACTTCGGGACCTTCCACAGACACCGCCACGACGTCAGAGACAACGCCGGCATCCGTGCCCTGCATGATGTAGCAATAGTAATAGAACACACCGGCCACATCCGTAGGAGGAGTGTAGGAAGCGTCCTCCGCACCGGAGATGAAAGTGCCACCGTCGTTGCTTGCCGTGGTGTTGCTGTACCACTTGTAGGTCAGTTCGCCGCTTACGTTGTCACAGGCATCCACCGAAACGGTCAGAGCGTCAGCCACATCGTTCTGCATATAGGTCGCGCCCGCAGGCTGGGTTGTGATGGTCGGAGCCGAGCATGAGGGTGTGCTGCCCGCCGCCTCAAAGGTGACTTTGATACTTGCAGCTCTGTTTTGTGCTGCAAATGAGAATTCTACATTCTGTGATGAACCTGACCAAGTTTTTGAACTATTATCGTATGTACCAACAGAAGCAGTGATGCTTCCGTTCCACGAGCCAGATGCAGTAAACACAACCTCTGTAATCACATAGCCTGAAGGCACAGATAAATTCAGATAAGAACTTGCGTAATAACGAATATGACCAGTATCGTAATATGTTTTGCTTGAAGCAGATGACAAACAACCGGAAACTATAGTGATGTCATTTTTGGTTACGGTTTGTTCCACTGCATTATTTCCTGTTGATATACCATAAAGAGCATTGTTGAGATTGATAGTTTGCTCTCCGGGCGTAACAGTATGTTCGGAAACAGTCAGTCCAGAAACTTCTGTCCAAGGAGAAGAGATAGAGTTTACCGTGGCCCTTACAAACACTGATGACTGTCCTACGGTCAAAACGTATGCTTCCGGAGTAAAAGATTCGCCAGATAATGCGTTTGTGCGGACTTCCCACGTAATACCGGTTGTAATGGTTTCTGTGCTGGCATCGTTGTATGTACCGGTTACTTCCAAACCCGTAAGGTCAAGATGGTCAATGGTCTCATACAATGTTTTGGTAAGAGTGGTGGTAGTAATATCCACTGCTGTCAATGTCTTGGTTCCTCCGCCTGCTGTAACTTTCCAGACACAATATGCAGGATATGAACCTACACTTGTGTACATACGATAATAAGAACCATTTTTGCAAAGATAGCGGCTATTGCATGTAAGCACGCCATTCGTATTCACAGAACATGTACCTTTACTAGTAGCATCATAAAGGAACTGATTGCTACTACCCGGACTTTTAATGTATTTTTCAGCAGCGGGATCATACAGATTCCATCCACCGCTTACTGCTGTAACTTCATATTGCACCCATTCAGCTTCCGTGTCCGAAACAGTCGCATCTTTAGTACCATTCCAACCAGTAACACCAGATGAAGGCGCATCGTTCACGTTGGTTGCAACAATCACCTTGTCGCCCGTTGTAACTTGCGATACATTCGTAACAAGCGTGTAGGTGTCTGCCCACATCTGCCCGATGCAGAGCGAGAAGAAGAGCGCAAGGGTAGCGCAAAGGTAGCGCAAGGGTAGCGCCGACCGTCGGCTGACCGTCGGTCCGTTGTCGGACTTCATCCGACAAGAAAAGTTGAATCTTTTCATAAAACAATGAATTTGGTTAATTAATATATTGATTTGATATTGTCAGTTTCTTCAAAACAAGTCAGAGTGAGTACCCGTGTGCAAAAACAGCAACGTCAGTTTCAAGTCATTCCTTAACCTAAAATTTGCTTGAACATCGCATCCACACTGTCAGCGTGATATACACGTCCGTTGCGGACATCATCCAGTGCCTCGTCTATTCCGGCACGACGGGGTTGTTTCAATCGTTCAGTGATAACCCCCAACGAGTTCAAGTAAATGAATAAACTCTTACCAGCCTGAGTGCGTTCATTGATATTTATTGCGTATGTCGCCATATATTTTGTTATTTTTTTTCGTTATTCACCCGCTTCGTACAAAGCAGCCTGTCAAGCAACCGATTCGTGTCCCAATACAGACACACAGCGCACTATCAGTCCGATAGTGCGCGCTAATTCATTCCGCTTTTGGGCGGCACAAAAAGAGTGTATATGCTTGTCGGATATCTGTTTTTCATTGCGAAGTAGTGTCTTAACCGTTGGTACTTCGTGCAACCCCTTTTTTCTTAAAAATTCCGCTGCAAAGGTACGCTAAATATATTCATTCCTGCAAGGAATTTTAATAACTTTTTTACGATTTTTTTTCCGCACTTTTGAAAAGATTTTGGTAAATGACTTGAACACACTACTTTTGCAGGACTTAACGATTCCGCACAAAGTATGATAACATTTGATTCCTATAAAAAGAACGAGGACACTCTTCCGGCAACCATACAAAAGGAACAAGGCAGAGTGGAACGGTGGCTGCGGAGAGTGGCGGCGGGATACGGTTTCCGCGTCGGCGAACTGCATTACATATTCTGCACCGATGAAGAGGAACTGGCTGTCAACCGGCAGTTCCTCGGTCACGACTACTACACCGACATCATCACCTTCGACTACTCCACATCGTCCGTGCTGTCAGGGGATATTTTCATTTCCTTGGACACAGTCCGCAGCAATGCCGAAGAGGTCGGGACGGACTTTGACTATGAACTGCGCCGCATCCTTATCCACGGTCTGCTTCACCTGACCGGCCAGGGCGATAAGACACCCGAGACAAAAGCGCAGATGACGGCAAAAGAGGAGGGCGCACTGGCGATGTACTGACTGATATTTGCCGTTTCTGTCGTGATACGAAACTATGTCCGTTATGGATTTTTCTTCTCCGTTATGGGTGGCGTGACCGTATGCCTTTCATCCGCTCCTCCTGACGCATGCGTTCCTCAGCGGATATGATGCCTGCCTGATAGTCCTTGTAAAAGGATGGCATGGAATCTATCCGCGCAGAGATGTCGGCATTTATCTGATTATACACAGCCAGCCACGCCTCGGAGAAGGCGGCGTACTGCACCGAGCCGAGCGGATAACGCGCCACCATCCGCTGATATACCGGCATGGGTTTGGGGAGAAACACCCGATAATAACTGGCAATCTCACTGTAACGGGTATCGGGTCGGAGCAGGCTGTCATAGACAGGACGGTAGACGCTGTCCAGCACGGCGCGTATTTCAGTTGTGTCGATGCCATTGTCGAGTGCCGCCTGCGCCTCCTTCACCTGTCTTTGTGTGCGGGTCAGCATGACGAACGAGAACACCAGCAGCAGGACAGACAGCATGACGGGCAGCCACCGCAGCAGATTCCGCCGCCTTTGCAAGGCGCGGCGCATGGCGGCGATATTGGGATAGTGTCCGGTTTCGCAACCACGGCGGACAAGGACGTAACGGTGCGGGAAGAGCAGTCGCATCAGGGGAGCGAGACGGCGTATGTCCTCACGCGGGTCGTTGCCGCGCTGCGTGAGGCTGTCGTCGGTGTCAGAGAGACCGAAGTCAATGAGTTTGACGTTCTGCCCGTTGCGGGTGACGAGGATATTGCCGCTTTTGAGATCGTGATGCACCAGCTGCCTGTTGTGCAGGTACTCGATCGCTTCAAGCAGTTGGTCCAGAACGCTGCTGCGGGCTGCTGCGGACGGTCTGCCCGCCATCCATTCCGCCAATGGCAGTCCGTCAATATACTCCTGCACGATGCACCGTCCCGCACCCGGGATGTCCTCCAGCGAATAGGTGGCGGCGATATGTGGATGGGTGACGGATATGCCGAGGCGGAACTCCTTCTCCTGCGCCAGCCGGTAATCGCTCAGACCTGCCGCCTCAGGTGTGAGTCCCTTGAGCAGGAAACGCCGTCCGTAACGGGAAGCGATGTAGATGATGTTATGCGAACGGTGCTGCAGAAGACAGATGTCAGTCCATTCGGTACTGTAAGCCGCCGCGTCTATGAATCCCGATGAAGAAATATCATCCATATTGTTCTGTTTATGCTGCCATTAGTCATCCTTCAGTTATTTGGAGGAGAGGAGTCCGTTGCGAGACCCCACTACGTATGATGTAGGCGGATTGCTGTCACGCACCAGATTTCCCATATACATCAGTTTGCCGGGAAGAAAGCAGGCGTCTGGTGGAACGGCGCGCGCTTGTTTATATCCGGTTGCGCCGCGAAATTACAGGTATTGTCAGACATGCGAAAATTTATATTGGTAATACCCATAAAAGCCCTTCTTTTTTGTCATATCCGCAAAGTCCTTGTTGATCCATTTCTATATCCGCCGGCTTTATGGAATGGATGGCAAATATGCTGTGAATCGTGTGTTCGTGGAGCGTCCGACTGGAAAAAATGCGATTTCTATTGCGGGTTTTCACGGAACGCCTTATCTTTGCGGGCTGTATAAGAAATCAGGAAGCGAATGAGATATACAAGTAACCAAAAAAACTATACAAATGGAACAGAAAAAACGTGTTTACACCTTCGGTAACGGTAAGGCCGAAGGCAATGCCCAGATGCGGGAGCAACTGGGCGGCAAGGGTGCCAACTGCGCCGAGATGAACCTCGTGGGTGTCCCCGTTCCTCCGGGATTCACCATCACCACCGATGTCTGCAACGAGTATTACGAAGTTGGGCAGGAGAAGATTATGGCTCTCCTCAACGATGACGTGATGGCTGCCGTAAAGCACATCGAGAACCTGATGAACAGCAAGTTCGGTGATCCGACAAACCCGCTTCTCGTATCCGTCCGCTCTGGTGCCCGCGCTTCGATGCCCGGTATGATGGACACCATCCTCAACCTCGG